>CAMCDA010000025.1 GCA_945873195.1 Asaia bogorensis | reverse complement strand
ACACCGCTTTTTGTATCAGGCTGGGTTACGTGACTCGGGGTGTGACCCGGTCAGCTGGCCCAGCTTCCCGTTGCAGGTGGCGGGACGACTTGGCATACCAACCTACTACCTTGGAATCACAGAATAAAAAATGAGGGGATGGCTGAGGGGTATGGCAGGCTTTGGCTCCAGCGTCCCGAAATGAGACTGTCAGGAAGCCGACCGTCCCCTTTTCCGGTCGAACCCGCGCACTAGGAATTTTATCATTATATTCTTGCTTTGTTCCCATAAACCTGCTACCACCCAACCCATGACCCAAACAGCCTTAACCACCCCTGCGCCCACAAAACCCCGCCCCATCCCGGGGCGCATCGGGGCTGTTCTCAACGTCCTCGCCGCCCTCATCGCCCACGCCCGCCACTTCGCCGCGACCGCCACCACCCGCGCATCCGCCCCGGAATTCGCCACCGCCGCCGCTGTCTTCGGCACCGACCATCTCCCCACCATCCTGCACCGCATGCAACGCGGCCTCCTCCGCGCGCTCGCCCTGCAAGAATACCTCCTCGCCCGCGCCACCAGGGGCCGCAACCTGCGCTTCGCCTGGCCGCCCTGCGTCGAACTGCAACCCCACCACCGTCCGCCGGCCAAACCGGCACCAGGCCCGCGCCCCGCGGCCCTCCACCCACGCCGCCCCGACCCCGCGCTGTTGGACCCCGACGATCCGGCCGCGTCCCGCCTGCCCACGCCCGAAGAACTCGCGGCTGACGTGCGGCGCCGCCCGGTCGGCCGCACCATCGCCTCTATTTGCATGGACCTCGGCATCGCCCCCGGCCTGTGCGAAGGCGCATTCTGGAACCAGGTGGAAAAGACCCTGCGGCGCTACGGCGGCAGCCTCATGCGCCTGTACCAGGTGCGTGCTCGGCGGGAAGAAACCTTCCAGCGCGAACGCGACAGACGCAAGGACGCCTGGCACATCGACTGGCGGGACCTGCGCCCATCCGCCGTGCGCCTCGCGCTCGGCTGTCTGATCGGCGAAACGCCGCCGGACGGTCTCGGCCCGCCCGTCCCTCTCCCAAGCTGATCCCGCTCGGCGTCAGCCAGGTCATCGCCGTTCCACCGGTCGCGGGCATCTTGCTCGCGGGCGGGCGCACGCGCATGGAGTTCCGGCCGTCCGGTCCCCCCTCTGGCATCCCCCTCCGACCATGGTCGTGTTGACAGGACCGTGACATCCCTCGCATTCATCCATTTTCCGTTAGGGACTGAATGGATGCCCGGTTTCTCCCAACGTCTCGGCCGCGTTGAAGTGGCTGCCTCGGTCGCCATGACCATCAAGGCGCGTGAACTGCGCGCCGCCGGCAAGAACGTGATCACGCTCACGACGGGGGAGCCGAATTTCTCCAGCCCCCCGCATGCGATTGAGGCAGCGCACCAGGCGGCGCTGGCGGGGGACACGAAATACCCGCCGCAGGATGGGACGCCGGCGATCAAGAAGGCGATCCAGGCGAAGTTCAAGCGCGACTCGGGGATCGACTACGCGCTGGATGAGATCTGCGTGGGCAATGGCGGCAAGCAGGCGCTGTTCAACGCGATCATGGCGACGGTCGATCCGGGGGATGAGGTGGTGATCCCGGTCCCGTCCTGGATCGCCTATGCCCAGATGGTGCAACTGTGTGAGGGCACGCCGGTCTTCGTCACCTGCCCGCAGAACAACGGCTTCAAGCCGCGGCCCGAGGATATCGACGCGGCGATCACGCCGAAGACCAAATGGCTGGTGCTGAACAGCCCGAACAACCCGACCGGCGCGGTCTGCACCTCCGATGAGATGCGGGCGATCGCCGATGTGATGCGCAAGCACCCGCATGTCTGGATCCTCTGCGACGACATGTATGAGCATCTGATCTTCTCGGGTGTCGAGCATGCGACGATCGCCCAGGTGGCCCCCGACCTGAAGGAGCGGGTGCTGACCGTGTCCGGCGTGTCCAAGACCTATGCCATGACCGGCTGGCGCATCGGTTTTGCCGGAGGGCCCAAGGCGCTGATCAAGGCGATGGTGAACATGCAGGGCCAGGCGACGGCCGGTATCTCCACCGTCGGGATGGCCGCCGCCGTCGCCGCCCTGAACGGCCCGCAGGATGGCGCGCGGGAGCAGAGCGCGGCCTATCAGCGCCGCCGCGATATCTCGGTGGACATGCTGAACCAGGCGTCGGGGATCTCCTGCCACAAGCCCGAGGGCGCGTTCTACGTGTTCCCCAACGTGGCCGGCCTGCTGGGCAAGACGACGTCAGGCGGCCGCAAGCTGAACACGGATGAGGATGTGTGCCTCGCCCTGCTGGAGGAGAAATACGTCGCAACCGTCCATGGCGCCGCATACCACATGTCCCCCTACCTCCGAATCAGCACGGCCACCGCGGATGACGAACTGATCGAGGGCCTACGCCGCATCCAGGACTTCTGCCGCGAACTGCGCTGAAGCGCCTCCTTCCCCCTCCCCCCTTGAGGGGGAGGGCCGGGGTGGGGGGTAATCACCCCCCAGTCGGTGCCGTTGCTTACCCTCCAACCCTTCTTCCCAAAGGGCGATAAACCCCTTTCCGTGCGGCGAGACCCCCCACCCCAACCCTGCCCCTCAAGGGGGGAGGTGGTTTTCAGGACCAACTGATCGTTAGTGCCCCCCAGCAACCGCCTGCACAGGGGCGAGCCCCCGCCATGACCACCCTCCGTCCCGGCCGAGACTCCGACGCCGACGCCCTCATTGCCCTGATCTGGGCCTGCTGGTCGCAGTACCCCGGCGTGAAGATGGACGTAGACGGGGAAATGCCCGAACTCCACGCCCTGGCCACATACTACGCCGGCAAGGGCGGGGCCCTCTGGGTCGCGGAAGCCCCCAACGGTGCGATCGAGGGCATGATCGCCACCTGCCCACACAACGACGGCGCCTGGGAAATCTGCCGGGTCTATGTCAGCCCCGCTCTGCACGGTTCCGGCTTGGGACACCGCCTGCTCGACACAGCCGAGGCCCATGCCATCGCATCCGGCGCCACCCGCCTGGTCCTGTGGTCCGACACCCGCTTCGACCGCGCGCACCGGTTCTATGAAAACCGCTCCTATATCCGCTCCGGCCCGATCCGGGTGCTGAACGACATCTCCCACTCGCTCGAATACGCCTATGCCAAGCCGGTGGACGGGATCGAGGCACTGGACACCGCCGCCACCGCCTCGGCCGAACCGCGTTTGTCCGCGATCCTGGAGGCCTGCGTGGAGGAGGGGGCAGGGGTCTATTTCCTCCCGCCGCTGCCACGCGCCACGGCCCGAGGCTTCTGGCAGGCGGCCGCCCGCGATATCGCCGCCGGCTCGAAGATCGTGCTCGCCGGCTGGGCCGGAGGCGTGCTCGGCGGCACGGTCACGCTGACGTTTTCCCCGGCTCAGAACCAGCCCCATTGCGCCGCGGTCTCCAAGCTCCTGGTCGATCCCGCCTGCCGCCGCCACGGCCTGGCCCGTCGCCTGATGGAACGGGTGGAGCAGGAGGCCCGCGCCGCCGGCCGCGTGCTGCTGACGCTGGAAACCCGCCAGGGCGACCCGGCTGAGGCTCTGTATCGCGCGATGGGCTGGCAAGAACTCGGGTCGATCCCCGGCTACGCCCTGATGCCGGATGGCCGCTACGACACGACGGTCTTCTTCTGGAAGCGGCTCGATGGCGGGGGATAGCACGCGCCGCCCATCCCTCATCCCCGCGCTCGTCGCGGGGACCATCCCCGGCACCTTGTCGCGATCGGTCCCCGGCACAAGGATGACGGGAAGGGGAACGCAACGCGCCCCCCGCGTTGCAGCCCCCGCCGCTGGATGGTCAAATCGCGGGCTCCCTCCGCCCAGGACCAAGATGCGCCCGCTGCCCCCCGAGACAATCTACCTCCCCTTCGAAGCCGGCCCCCACCGGATGGCCCTCGGCCTGACCGCCGCCACCGACGCGGACTGGTTCGAGTTCGACGCCCTCTATCCCGCCGAGATGGCCGAACGCCGCCGCCTTCTGGCCGAACACCATGCGGAGGTCTTCGCAGCCCTCCCGGTTTCCGACGCCGCCCGGGCCGAGGCCCTGACGCGCGTGGCGGATAATCTGGTGACGCATCACCCAACCTGGTTCACCCGATCCGGCGACCGCCTGACCAACCACCTGACCGCGGAAACCTGGAACCTCGGTGATCCCGGGCAGGACCCCCTGGAACTGGCCGGCAGGCTGGTGCAGGAGGATCTGTGCATCATCCAGGTCCAGGACGAGACCCCGATCTTCACCGCCGCCGTCCTGTGCTTCCCCAGCCGCTGGCGCCTGGGCGAGAAGATCGGCAAGCCGCTCGCGGACGTGCACGGCCCCGTGCCGGTCTATGCCGAACGCCTGGAAAAGCCGGTCGACCGCTTCATGCGGCACCTCAAGGATGGGCACATCGCCGCGCGCCTCAACTGGTCCGTGCTGGATGATCCGGCCCTGTTCCAGCCCACCGGCAAGTGGCGGGAAGGCACCAACACCGCCATCACGCAAGCGAACGCTGGGGCAAACCTGTATCTGCGGGTGGAGCGGCAGACGCTCCGCCGCCTGCCCGACAGCGACGCCGTCCTGTTCGGCATCCGGGTGCATTGCTTCCGGCTTGATGCCGTCATCCGTACGCCCGAACTGGCGGCCAGGCTCGCCGGGGCGGTGCGCGCTTTGCCGGACACGATCATGCATTACAAGAGCATGCGCCCCATCCAGGCCGCGCTGACCGGCTGGCTGGATGCGGAGGCTGGTTCCTCCCGTATGCCGCCTTAACTCTTCGTTTACGCCTTGCCTCCATATTGCGCCGCGCGGACCCGTTTCGGGGACGCGACGACGGAAGGGGCCTGGCATTGTGACGGTGCAAACACGTGGGACGGGCCGGCGTCCGGTCGTTCTTTTGCTGGCGGGCCTGTGCGTTGTTATCATCTCGATCGCCGCGGCCGAGACGATCGCGGTCCTTGGCATGCGCGACGGCACGCTGCGTGATGCCCAGACGAACCTGAAAAGCCTGAGCGTGGCACTGGCGGAGCAGGCAAACCGGACGCTGCATGGCGTCGACCTCGTGCTGACCGAACTGGCGGATTTCATCGACGCCTCCACCCCGCCCGAGCATGAGTCGCCGATGCAATCCCTGTCCGGCCGAGACATGTATTTCCGCTTGAGCGAGCGGATGACGGGGCTGCCGTTCCTGCAATCCCTCCGCATCACCGATGCCGATGGAAAGCTCGTGAATTCCTCCCGTTTGTGGCCGCAGCCCGAGACAGATCTGTCCGGGACCGAGTATTTCGCCGCACTGCGGAACGATCCGCTGATGTCCCGCTTCCTCAGCCGCCCGACGCGAGACGTCGCCTCGGGGCAATGGGTGTTTCACCTGGTTCGGCGCATCAGCGGAACCGACGGAAACTTTGCGGGATTCGTCATCGGCACGGTCTCGATGGCCTATTTCGAGGAGGTCTATCGATCCGTGTCACGGGATGGCGAGCCGTCCATTGCCCTGCTGCGCGTTGATGACGTCATCATGGCGCGCTTTCCCACCACAAACCGCCAGGGACGACCCGCCCGCATTGGAGAGATCGCGCGGGATAAGCCGCTCTTGAACGTCATCAAGGGCGGACGCGACATCGCGATGATCACGGCCGAATCCGCGCTGTCGGGCTTTCCGATGCAGGTGCGGGTCAGCCGATCCCAGGCCGCGGCGCTGCGCGACTGGTCAGGCTTGGCGTGGATGATCGGGTTGGTCAGCCTGGGCTGCTTCCTTTGGATCGGCATCGCCGCCCTCGCGGTCGCGCGTTGGTGGCGCCAGCAGCAGGCTCTGGGTCTTGAACGAGCTGAGCGGGCCGAGGCGGAGCAGGCCCGTGCCCAGGCCGAAGCGGCCCTCGCGCGGGAGCGGGAGCGTCATGCCGAGGAAGCCAGCCGAGCGAAATCGGGCTTCCTGGCGATGATGAGCCATGAGATTCGCACACCGATGAACGGTGTGCTCGGCCTGACCGGAACCTTGCTGGACGGCGACCTCACCACCCAGCAACGCCGGATCGTGGAGGCCATTCGCGATTCCGGTGACTGCCTGCTGCGGATTTTGAACGACATCCTGGACCTGTCGAAACTCGACGCCGGCCGCATGACGTTCGAGGACATGGCGTTCTCGCCGGTGACGCTCACGCATGGGATCGTCAGCATCCTGGGGCCTCGGGCACGCGCCAAGGGCCTGATCATCACTGTGTCCTGCGATCACACCTTGCCGGCCGCGCTGCTGGGAGATGCCGGACGCATCCGGCAGGTGCTGCTCAACTTCGTATCAAACGCGATCAAGTTCACCGAAACCGGCTCGGTGACGATTGAATGCCGGCGCGTCGGCGGCTCGGACGACCCCGCCGCCGTGCAGTGGCTGATCCGGGACACGGGTATCGGCATCGAGCCCGACCGGGTTGGCCTGCTGTTCGGCGATTTCGTCCAGGCGGATGCCACGATCAACCGGCGGTTCGGCGGCACCGGCATGGGGCTCGCGATCAGCCGACGCCTGATCGAACAGATGGGCGGCGCGATCACCGTCGAATCCGTGTTGGGGGAAGGGACGGTATTCCGGCTCGATCTCACGCTGCCGGTCACCGCGGCGGTGGACGCGGAGGAACGGCGGGATGCGAATGTCATCGCCGCGTTCGAGGCCTATGTCCGAACCCTCGGCCGCCCTTTGCGCCTGCTGTTCGCCGAGGATAATCCCACCAACCAGTTCGTGGCGCTCCAGATGTTGCGGGCGTTCAACGTGCAGGTCGACGTCGCGGGAGACGGGCTGGAAGCCGTCGATGCCGCCACCACGTTCCTGTACGACGTGATCTGCATGGATATGCGGATGCCGGAGATGGATGGCCTGGAAGCGACACGGCTGATCCGCCGGCAGGGCGGACGCCTCGCGGACCTGCCTATTATCGCACTGACCGCCAATGCATTCCCCGAGGACGTGAAGGCCTGTCTCAATGCCGGGATGAATCTGTTCGTTGCCAAGCCCGTGCAGAAGGAAACGCTGCTGAACGCAATCCTGACGGCGATTGGCGCGGTCACCCGCTTCATCCCTCTTGAACCCCCTGCGCCGACCGAGCCTGAAAGGTTGCCCTCCGCCATGCCCGACCCGGAAAAATCCCCGCTCGATCTGGCTGTCCTGGCGGAAATGGAGGATGCGATCGGGCAGGACGGCATCCAGGAGATGATCCACCTCTTCATCACCGAAACCACCGCTCGGCTTGACCGGCTGACTCACCCCGATCGTGACGGTTCAATCGACCTCAGGGAAATCCACACACTGAAAGGCGCAACGGCGACCGTTGGGGCGCCCGTTCTCGCGAAATTTGCCATGGAGACCGAGGTTCGGCTGCGGGAGGGTGGATCGCTGGCGGACGATGACGTGGCCAGGCTGCGGCGGGATTTCGAGATCTGGCGGTCCGCGGCGGAGGTCAAGCTCGCGGCGGATGAACGCGAGCCTTCCCTGTAATACCGCGGCCGTTGGTCTGTTTACCGGATCAGGTCGTGCTGCGGCGGCCGGATGCCCGCGCGGCTGCCGGGGCTTTCTTCCCCTCACCGGCGGCCTCCGCCAGGATGCCACGCAGATCACGCAGAAACGCCGATCCTTTCGGTGTACGCTGGACGATCACGCTTCGCCGGTCGAGCGGATCGACCTTCCGCCGCGCGTAGTCCAACTCCGCGAGCCGATCCAGCGCGCGCGTGATGGCGGGTTTCGATACGTTCAGATCAGCGGCAAGTCCCCGAACCGTATGGGCGCCGTCATTGAGGTAGCAGGTAAGGAAAACGCCGAACTGCCGAGCGGACAGGTCGACCCCATCGCGACGAACCATCGCGACGATCGTGTCGCGGAGGATTCCAACAAGTTGATCTGGTGCGGAGGGTGGGGCTGCCACGGTGTACCCTTTCTCGTTCATGCCATCCTGGCGACGGTATGATTGCTCGTGTTGATGCCATTGGTCGCAGGGGCGTCTGGCATTGGTTGTGGTTTCGAACAATTTCGCGATCAGTGCACGGCATGCTCATGAAAAGCATGCGATTTTGCCGGGATCATTCCGTTGCGGAAGCGCGGCGCAGGCTTAACAGCTAGAGCCGCGCTTCATCGAAGTCAAGCATATCGGGAGATGGACCGGCCGTTTACAGGCGCAGTACGGTGTCCTTTATCATGTCGAGGACAGATCATTACAAAATCGTTCATTCACCAGCGTGAACAATGAACGCATCGTCATGGCTTCTCCACCTTCCGGACGTCCGGGACGCGTCTGATCATTCCACGCATACAGATCGAGATGCGCCCAGGTCGTTCCTGTCGCAACGAAACGTTGCAGGAACAGCGCAGCCACAACCGCCCCGGCAAATGGCTTCGCCGATACGTTGTTCAGGTCCGCGATCGGGCTTTTCAACCATTCATCATAGCCGGCCCATAGCGGCAGGCGCCACATCGGGTCGGACACGGCGTGCCCCACGCGCAACAGTGCCTCGGCCGTTGGATCGTCGTTGCAGAACAGCGCGGGTAAATCGGGCCCCACGGCCACGCGCGCCGCGCCTGTCAAGGTTGCACAATCGATCAGCAGGTCGGGCTTTGCCTCGCATGCCTCGAACAGCAGGTCGCACAGCACCAGCCGGCCCTCGGCGTCGGTATTGCCGACTTCCACCGTCAGGCCCGCGCGGGTGCGGATCACATCCAGCGGCCGCATGGCCTTGCCCGAGACCGAGTTCTCGACGCAGCCCACGCGCACATCCAGGCGCACCGGCAGGTCGGCCTCCATGATCATGCGCGCGAAGCCCAGGACCGTCGCGGCGCCGCCCATGTCCTTTTTCATCCGCAGCATGCCGCTGGATGGCTTCAGGTCGTAGCCGCCGGTGTCAAAGCAGACCCCCTTGCCGCAGAGCGAGATCAGCGGCGAGGCGTCCGTGGCCTTGCCGCCCCGCCAGCGCAAGGTCACCACCCGCGCCGGCCGGTCGGAGCCCCGGCCGACCGTCGCGACCGTGGGATAGTCACGGTCCAGCGCCTCTCCTGCCGACACCGTGACGGTGGCGCCGTGCCGCGCGCCGAGGGCGGCGGCCAGATCACCCAGTTCGACTGGTCCCAACAGGTTGGCGGGAGTATTGATCAGGTCGCGCACCATCCAGGTGGCGCGGGCGGTAGACAGCGCGGCTTCCTGGTCGGCCGCGACGATCAGCCGAGCGGGCGCTCGGCTGGCCGGGCGGACGCCGGTATATTGGTAGGCACCCAGGCAAAACCCCAGCGTGGCCGCCGCCGGATCGTAGTCGCCTGGCTCCAGTTGCCAGACGCTGCCGGCCGGCAGGCGGGTCGGCAGGCCGCCGAACGCGAAGGGTGAGGTGTCGGTGCCCAGCCCTAGTACCGCGGCACCTATTCCGTCCTCGGATTGGAGCAGATGCAATTCATTCGCATTCGCCTTGAAATCGACCGCGCGGAGGTAGGCGGCCTGCGCGGGGGGCAGGGCTGCCATCAGCGCCTCCAGCCCCGCGGGTCGGACCGCGTATAGGGGCCGCGAATCGGTGCCCGGTTCGGCGGTGCATGTCAGGGTTTGGTCGAGCATCAAACGTCTCCCGTGTCGGTCCGGTCGGCTGTGTGGGGTGGTTGGCGATTGTCACGGCGCGCGCGCCCGCCGGCAAGGCGCGATTGCCGGCGCTGTCATCGGAACGTCCTTTGCCGGCCCGGGGTGGCGCGCTGTAACATTCCCACGGAATTCCTAGCGGGTGGCATGATGGACATTGTTGAGGAACTGGTTGGCCTGATCGAAGGTAAGGGACACCGCCAATACGGGCTGAGCAACCTCAATCAGCGGGCCCATGCCCTGCAGGCCGCCCTTTTGGCCGAACAGGCCGGCTGCTCGCCCGCGCTGATCACCGCCAGCCTGCTGCACGATATCGGCCACATGGTCCACGACCTGGGCGAAGACCCTGCCGCCCAAGGAATTGACGACCAGCATGAGGCACTCGGCCAGACCTATCTGGCCAACCACTTCGGCCAGGAGGTGACCGAACCCGTCAGGCTTCATGTGGCGGCGAAGCGCTATCTCTGCGCGACGGAATCGGACTATTTCGCCCGCCTGTCCGCCGACAGCGTGCTGAGCCTGTCGCTGCAGGGCGGCCCGATGTCGGACGCCGAGGTCGCCGCCTTCCGCGCCCTGCCGCATGCGATGGACGCCGTCCAGCTTCGCCGGTTTGACGAAGGAGCGAAGGTCAAGGGCCTGGAAACCCCGCCGGCCAGCCATTTCGTGCGCTATATCAAGGCCTGCCTGGTCAACTGAACAGCCGCCGGTCCCACCAGATCGGGTGATGCAGGCTGGTCGTGATGCGTGGAAACTCCGGATGATCCGGGTTCACCAGCACGTTCCGCTCCATCCGCGCCACCACGCTCGGCACCAGCAGTATGAGCGAGCGGCGGGCGAGGTACCAGGCCTCGCCATGCGCGCGGGCGGCTACCGGGTCTCGGTCGTCCCAGCCGGGCAAATTGGCGGTGTTGAGGATTTCGTAGGTGACGCCGTTCGGGATCGTGATCTCGATGAAATGCTGGTTCGGGGGCAGTGCGCCCATGCCGCGCACCAGTTTCTCCAGCATCGCGGTCGAGTAGTGCTCCGACGCATAGATGATCGGGCTGCGTTGTGTGTTCCACCGCCCCGGATACATCCCCGCGCCGGTGGCATCGAAGATCGGGAAGCGGCCGTCGGGATCGCCAATGCGGAACGCCGTCAGGACACGGTCCAGACGCTGTGCCGTCACACCGCGGTGCCGTAGGCGAGGCCGCCAAGGATGTCCTCGACCAGAGGGCGCCCGAACTCACTCGCCAGAACCATGTCGATGGGCCGGCGATCGTTCAGCAGGCTGTGCGGCGTGAACAGGAACCGCCGAGCGGCAGCTTCGTCGTTCCAGACTTGGCGGGCGAGGGACCAGACGGCGGCGACGCGGACGATACGGGCGCTTTCTTCCGTGCTGAGCTTGCCGCCCGACTTGGCGCGCCGGCGGGCGAGGGTGGCGCGCGGGACGAAGCGATAGACGAAATTGGCATCATCCGGCGCCAGCGACTGGGCGATCCGCTCGACGGTGGCGAGCGGCAAGCCACGTTCCACTTCGTCGGCCACGTCCATGCTGGTGGCCGGCGCCATGCGTGCGGCTACCAGGTCGGCCAGTTCGGCGACGGTGGCTGACAGGCCGGGGGTGGAGAGGGTGGCGGAGATCGTGGAAGTTCTGGTGTTCATCTGAGACAGAAAATAAGTCCAAATGGGCGGATGTGCAAGACCCGCCTTGACCGCTTCCCCCCGCGCGCTATCCATCCTCTCTGGATACCAGTTGAGGGAGAACCGCCATGCGCGCCTGGGCCGTCGTTGAAAATGGGCAACCGCTGAAGGAAATCGAGCTGCCCACGCCGGAACCAAAGGGCACCGAGGTGCTGCTGGAAGTCACCCATTGTGGCGTCTGCCACTCCGACCTGCATATCTGGGAAGGCTTCTACGACGTCGGCGGCGGGCAGAAGATGTCGCTCAAGGATCGCGGCGTCGTCCTGCCGTTGGCGATGGGGCATGAGATCGTCGGCCGCGTCGTCAAACTCGGCCCCGACGCGAGGGGCGTGAAGGTCGGTGACATCCGCATCGTCTTCCCCTGGCTCGGCTGTGGCACGTGCGAGGCTTGCCTGGCCGAGGACGACAATATGTGCGTCAAGGCCGCGCGCAGCCTGGGCGTGTTCCAGAACGGCGGCTACGGCACCCATGTCGTCGCCCCGCATACTCGGCACCTGGTTGATCCCGGCACGCTCGACCTGGCGGTGGCCGCGACCTATGCGTGCTCGGGTATCACGGTCTATTCCGCGATCAAGAAGATCATGCCGATCGGAGCGCATGAGCCGGTGGTGTTGGTCGGCGCCGGCGGGCTGGGACTGAACGCGATCGCGGTGCTGCGTGCGTTGAAGCACCAGAACATCATCTCGGTCGACATCAGCGCCGAGAAGCGGGAAGCCGCGTTGAAGGCCGGCGCCACCAAGGTGGTGGACGGCAGCGGCGACGGCGCAACCGTGACGCAGCGGATCATCGACGCGGCGGGCGGCATGGTGCCGGCGGTGATCGACCTGGTGAACGGCACGGCGACGGCGCGGTTCGCCTTCGGCGCGCTCAACAAGGGCGGCAAGCTGATCCAGGTCGGGCTGTTCGGTGGCGAACTGATGCTGCCGCTGCCGATCATGGCGATGCGGGCGCTGACCGTCCGCGGGTCCTATGTCGGCAATCCGAAGGAACTGCGGGAACTCGTGGCACTGGCGCAGACTGGGTCTCTGGAGGCACTGCCGGTAGCGACCGTCCCGCAGTCCGAGGCGAACGACGCGCTGATGCGACTGCGTGACGGCAAGGTCACCGGGCGGTTGGTGCTGAAAGCAGAAGCCGCATGAGCGGCGCCAACGCCATCCGCCGGTCGGTCGTGCTGAAGCGCCGCCCGACCGCGGAACCCACCCCGGATCATTTCGAGGTCCGGGAAGACGCTGTCCCCTCGCCTGGTCCGGGCGAGGTCGTGACCCGCACCATCTTCCTCTCGATCGACCCCTATATGCGGGGCCGGCTGCGCGAGCAGCAGACCTACGCCGTGGCGATTCAGACCGGAGAGGTCATGACCGGGGAAACGGTGGGGGAGGTGATTGCCTCCAACCACCCGGACTTCAAGGCCGGTGATGTTGTCGTCGGATCGCGGGGCTGGCAGAGCCATTCCGTGACCGAGGGGGGCAAGCTGGTGAAGATCGACCGGTCGGCGGGCGCGCCGCTGTCGACCTATCTGGGCGTGCTGGGGATGCCGGGGGCGACGGCCTATGCCGGCGTGACCGAGATCATCAAGCCCAAGGCGGGAGAGACGATCGTGATCTCGGCCGCGTCGGGCGCGGTGGGGTCGGTCGCCGGGCAGTTGGCCAAGCGCGCGGGTGCTCGGGTGGTCGGCATCGCCGGTGGGCCGGACAAGTGCCTGTGGGTGCAGGACAGCCTGGGCTTCGACGACTGCGTTGATCACCGCGCGATGCACCTGGACACCGAGATCGCGGCGGCCTGCCCGAAAGGCATCGACGGTTACTTTGAAAATGTCGGAGGCGCGGTGCAGGCGGCGGTGTTCGACCAGCTCAATGCCTTTGGCCGGGTCGCGATGTGCGGGATGGTGTCACAGTATAATGAACCGGTGTTCCCGCCTGGCCCCAATCTCGGGTTCGTGGTGGGTAAGCGCATCCTGATACAGGGGTTCATCGTCTCGGATCGGCCGGAACGACTGATCGAGTGGCGCAAGCTGGCGGCCCCTTGGGTGGCGGATGGCAGCTTGTCCTACCGGGAGGATATCATCGAGGGGCTGGAGAACGCACCGGAGGCCCTGGGCGGGATTCTGGAAGGTCGGAATTTCGGAAAGCTGCTGGTCCGCGTCGGGTACGATCCGGGTTGATTGCCCGGATCCAAGGCTGCGTCGGCAAACAATTGCCCCAGCACGTCGACAAAGATACCGCCTGAAACAATGGCTTAGGGCTTGTTCGATCCGACGGATCGGTTCGGTAAATCTCGAACAAGCCCTAAGCGGCTTTCTGGACCTTTGGCAGCGGCAGCATGGCGCGGATTTGCTCGCGGATCGCGGCGTCGATCTCAAAGGCAAGTCGCAGGTCATCCCTGTCCATCCCCACCGCGCGGAAACGCAACGCCGTGGGAAGGCCTTCGATGCGCAAGAAGCCGGCGGTTCCATCCGGGATCGCCGGAACGTCTGCCAGCCGTGCCCCGCCCTCCGACAAATCGATGAGTCGCGCCGGTATGCCCGTCTGGCCCGCGACGTCGATATGGCAGGCCATCGAAAACGGGTGCCTTTCATGCGTTCGGCGATCGACCTCGGCGGCGAATGTCCGCACTGCCCGCACAATAGCGCGCTGCAATTCAGTCGCCACGGCGTCCACCGACCGAGTGTTTTCGCTTACTTCATCCGCATAACGCCCGGCCTGTTCGGCTTCCCGGGCGACTTCGGTGTTGCGCGCGCCCATGTCATTCGCGGCGGCGGCGGTTTCGGCGACGTTGCGCGCGATTTCAGCCGTGGCAGCGCCTTGCTGTTCGACCGCGGCAGCGATCGACGCGGAAATCGAATTGACCTCTCCGATGGTTGTCTCGATCCGGGCGACCGCTGAGACGGCGGCGGCTGTGGCTGCGCGGACCTCTCCGATATGGCGAGCGATTTCCTCGGTTGAGCGAGCCGTCTGGTTGGCGAGCTGTTTCACCTCGCTTGCGACCACCGCGAAGCCCTTGCCGGCTTCCCCGGCACGCGCAGCCTCGATCGTCGCGTTCAGCGCCAGCAGGTTCGTCCGTGCCGCGATGTCGCCGATGATGTCCGCCACGTCGCCGATCCGTCCGACCCTTTCATTCAGGGCCTCGATCGTGGTCCTGGTTTCCGTGCCTGCCTCCACCGCCTTGTTGACGACGTCGGTGGAGTGATTGACCTGTCCGCTGATCTCCCGGATCGAGGCGGCGAGTTCCTCCGCCGCGCTGGCGACGGTCTGGGCATTGTCCAAGGCCGCTGTCGCGGCGCGGGCAGCACCTTGGGCGGCATCGCCGGCCCGATGCGCGAGCCCCCGCATTTCCGTGGCGGTGACGGTCATCGTCGTGGTGCGTGCGCCAAGTTGTTCGACCGCGAGGTTGGTTTCGGTCTCCACCCTATCGGCCATGCCCGTCAGGGCGGCCTGCTTCTCGGCTTCCAGCCGCTTTTGGTTACTCTCATTCTCCTCTCGCATCCGGGTGGCTTCGATCAGGCTGTCCCGATACCGCCTGACGGTGCGCAGCATGGTGCCGATTTCATCCGCGCGCTCATCGGTGGGGACCGGCGTAGCCAGGTCCCCCCGGCCGAGCGCGTCCATCACGTGGCTGACGGCGACGATGGGGGTCACGATGCCGCGCGCCAGCCAGATGCCCAGCAGTGCGGAGCCAATGAGCGCGCCCACGATCCAGACTATCGTCAGGGTGATCGTGTCCCAGGCCGCCGCTTCCTCCTGGGTTGCATGCCGCGCGAGATCGTCGGCCAACTGATCCTCGACCTGCTTCATCAGGTCGATCCGCGCCGTGGCGGTCTTGAACCAGTCCGTGCCCGACACGCCGGTTGTCGCGGCGCCGACACCGGCGTTGACGGCGACATCGCGCATCCGTTCCGCTTCCCGGACCGCGGGGCCGGTCACGGTCTGGCGCATGAAATCGCGTTGGGCCGGCGTCGCGTATGTGTTGAACGCATCGAGATAGACAAGCTGTTCCGCGACCGCGGCCAGAAAGGCGCGATGCTGGAGCGCGTTGAATTGCCCGCTTGTGAAGCCCGCCGCCGCCGTCGCGCGTTCCAACCCCGCGCGTTCTTTCATCGCGAGGTAGCTGTCATAGGCGAGCAGCCCGGTCGTCAGCACCGGGTTCACGGACGATTTCACGGCTTCATTCGGAACCGAGAGCAGGCGAGCGATCAGACCGGTATAGAAGCGGTTGGAATCCGGGCCGGGGATGCGCTGCGCCGAGACATCCGTCCGACGGGCATCGAGGTCCGTGGTTGCGGCGAGCCCCGCGCCGATGGCATCCCGCACCTCGGCCGCGAAGGCGTTCATGGGCAGCCGTTCGGCGCTTTGTTTCACCAGCGACAGGCGATCGTCGGTCAGCCTGCGTTGGTCCGGCAGCGTGGATGCGAGCTGGGTGCCCTTGCTGTTGAGAAAGACCGCGGACATCCCGCGTTCCTTCTGCAGTTCATGCACCAGGTCGCTGATCTGCGTGGTGAAATTGGTCAGCGCATGCAGATGGCCCATTTGGTTGGCGCGTTGCCATTGTGCCCCGATCACCGAAGCGGCGAGGGTCATGGTCGTAACGACCAGCAGCGTGGTCGCGAGGGTCATCCGCCATGCGATGGGTGTGTTGGCGCCGAAGCGTCGTAGCAGTTTCATGTTCGGATACCGCTCCTGCCCAAGAGGGCCATTCTGGACAGAGCGGTATCACGACATCCTTAATAAATGGTTGACGGCGCGGTGGGTTGCACGGGCTTTCGGCCGAGGCGCCGGCGTGGAGCTACCGCCCCAACGTCGGCATCACAAACTCCGGCCCCTTCTTCGCACCGCCCGACCAGCGCTGCGTGACCGCCTTGTAGCGCGTGTAGAACCGGACGCCTTCCATGCCATAGACATGGTGGTCGCCGAACAGGGACTGCTTCCACCCGCCGAACGAGTGGAACGACATCGGCACAGGGATCGGCACGTTGATGCCGACCATGCCAATCTGGATCGCCTGGGTGAAGTCGCGCGCCACGCCGCCATCATTGGTGAACAGCGACACGCCGTTGCCGAAACGATGCTCGTTGATGATGCGCGTGGCCGTCGCGACGTCAGGCGCGCGCACGACGGACAGGACGGGTCCGAAGATTTCCTCCTGGTAGATACGCATGTCGGTCGTGACATTGTCGAAAAGGCAGCCGCCGAGGAAGAACCCCTTCTCATACCCCTGCAACTTCAGACCGCGCCCATCGACGACCAGCTTGGCGCCTTCCTTCACGCCCTGGTCGACATAGCCGCTGACCTTCGCTAGATGTTCGCCGGTGACCAGAGGCCCCATCTCGGCTTCCGGATCGACGCCAGGGGCAATCTTCAGGGCGCGCACGCGCGGGGCCAGTTTCGCGACCAACGCGTCACCGACGGACCCGACCGCGACGGCGACGGACACCGCCATGCAGCGTTCCCCGGCGGCGCCATAGGCGGACCCCATCAGCGCGTCGACCGCGTCGTCCAGATCGGCGTCGGGCATCACCACCAGGTGGTTCTTCGCTCCGCCCAGCGCCTGCACGCGCTTCCCGTTCGAGGTCCCGGTCTTGTAGATCAGTTCGGCGATCGGGGTGGACCCGACGAAGCTGACCGCGGTGATGCCGGGGTGGGACAGGATCGTCTCCACCGCTTCCCGCCCGCCCTGGATCACGTTGAACACGCCGTCCGGCAGGCCTGCTTCCTTCAGCAGCGCCGCGAGCTTCAGCGCGACGGACGGATCCTTCTCCGACGGCTTCAGGATGAAGCAGTTTCCGGTGGCGAGCGCCATCGGGATCATCCACAGCGGCACCATCAGCGGAAAATTGAACGGCGTGATGCCGGCGACGACGCCCAGCGGCTGGCGGATCGACCAGGCGTCAATGCCGGTGCCGACGGCTTCGGTGAACTCCCCCTTCAGCAGATGCGGAATGCCGCAGGCGAACTCGACCACTTCCAGGCCGCGCTGCACCTCACCATCCGCGTCCGACAGCACCTTGCCGTGCTCGGAGGTGATGATGGCCGAGAGTTCCTTGCGGTCCCGTTCCAGCAGGTCGCGCAGCTTGAACATGACGCGGGACCGGCGCAGCGGCGGCGTGGCGGCCCAGGCGGGGAAGGCGGCGTTGGCGACCGCGATGACCCGATCGACCTCGGCGGCATTGGCCAGGGCGACGCGCGCCTGTATTTCACCCGATGCCGGGTCGAACACATCTCCGTACTTGCCGCTCGTGCCGGCGACCTGGGTGCCGCCAATGAAATGGCCGATGTCGCGCATTTTCCGCTCCTCCGTCTTGGTGGGGTCGGATTAGGACGAATTGCGGCGTTTTGCCAGACGGGGCGAGTCCCGCGTTGGCTATTTCACCGAAATCGACGCGGGGCGTAGGGGGCGAGGTCGATCGCCGGCACGCGTCCGCCGATCACATCGGCCACCAGCTTGCCGGTCATCGGCCCCGCCGTCAGCCCGACATGCCCGTGCCCAAAGGCATGCACCACGTCCGGGCAGCCCGAGGCCGGCCCAATGCAGGGCAGCCCGTCGGGCGTCGAAGGCCGGTGCCCCATCCAGACCTTCACCTGGTCCGGCGTCACATCCGCCGGCAGGCCCGGATAGGCGGTGCGGGCGAACCGCAACAACACCTCGGCCCGCTTCCAGTTCGGTGCCGCCTCCAGCCCAGCCAGTTCAACCTGGCCGGCAATCCGCAGCCCCGCCGGCGTCATCGCAAACGCCATCTTCCCATCGCTCGGCATCATCGGATGACGCAGGTCGATCCCCGGATTCTCGATGACCGCGTGATAGCCCCGCTCGGTTTCTAGAGGTACATAGTCCCCCGCCGCCTGGGCCAGTGCCTTTGACCGAGCCCCAGCCGCCAGCACGGCCTTATCGCATTCGATCTCTCCGGCCTCGGTCAGGACCGCGCGCAGCCGTCCGGCCTCGATCCGCAAGCCGGTGGCGCTGGTCCGGTTGATCACGGCGCCAAGCTCCTCGGCATGGCGGAACAGGGCCGCGACATACCGGCCGGGGTCGCGGCACTGGCCATTCTCCTCGACCAGCACGGCGAACTTGTAGCGCCGGTGCAACGCCGGTTCGCGCTGGCGGATTTCATCCTCATCCAGTTCCAGCCACTTGGTCCCGGTTTCCCGGCGCAGGCGCCAGGACAGGCCCTCGGCCTCGAACGCGGCACGGTCTGGGAAGACGAACAGCACGCCTTGCCGAGTGATCAGGTCGACGACGCCGGCTTCTTCGGCCAGGCGGCGATGCAGGCCGGGGCTGTCGGCCAGCAAAGGCGCCAGGGCATGGGCGGTGGCGGAAACCCGGGCCTCGGTCGCGCCGGCCTGGATAAAGCGGCGCAGCCAGGGCAGCAGCTTCGGCAGATAGGACCAGCGGATCGCCAGCGGCCCCAGCGGATCGGCCAGATACCCAGGCACTTTCTTCCACAGGCCGGGAGACGACATCGGGATCACTGAACTCGGGTTCAGCAGCGTGCCGTTGCCGTAGCTCGCCGCGTGTTCCCCGCCTGGGTCGCCGGGTTCGACGATCGTCACCCGATGGCCGTCGCGCAGCAACTCGATGGCCGAGGCCACGCCGACGATGCCGGCCCCGATGATCACCACATGCATGGTCGTCTCCGTCATCGTGGGCTGGTCATGGCGTCAGGGCTTGGCGGCCGGGGCGATCACCGGGAACTGGCGCGAAAGCTCGATTTCGTTGAGCTTGATCGGCTCCTTCTGGATCATCGCCTGGATGAAGGCACGGGTCGCGGCCTGCGCGCGCGCCTGTTTCAGCGCCTGGATGATTCCGTCGCGCGCCTGTTCCAGCGACAGGATACCGGCCGGCCGCGTGCTGCTCAGCCGAACGATGTGCCAGGAGTCCGGGCTGCGGATCGGCTCACTGATCGTGTTGTCCTTCATCGTCGTCACCGCCGACCGGATGGCCGGGATCAGGACGTCTTCCCGCACCCAGCCAAGGTCTCCACCCTTTTCCGCCGTGGGCTTGTCCTGCGACAGCTTGCGCGCGAGGTCGGCGAAATCCGCCTTTGGCTTCAGCGCCTGGGCGCGGATATCGAGTGCCTTCTTCCGCAATTCCTCCTCGGCTTCCTTGCTGGCGTTCGGTGGCACCAGGATGGCGATCTGGGCCAGGTTGTATTGCCTGGGGATGGTCAGCCGAGCCTTGCTGGCTTCGTAGGCGGCGGTGATTTCCTGGTCGGTGGGCTCGGTCAGGGTCGGCAGGGTCTGGCTGGCGATGAAGCTCTGCACGATCACCTGGATGCGGGCGTCCTCGGCCCGGGCGGCGACATCGGCGCGCGCGTCCCACTTGGCCGCCTGGGCGTCCATCAACAGGGAGTCGCGCAGCAGACGTTCCCGGATCACATCGGACAGCGCCGCGGGATTGGCGCGCAGGCGGTCGCGGGTCGGCTGGTCGACCGAGCCGAGCAGCTTCTGGACATCGGCCGCGGTGATCTTGATCTCGCCGCGCTGGGCGATCACGGCATCCGGGGCATCGGCGGCGGCAAGCATCAGGGCGATCGGCAGCAGGGCAAGCCTGAACAGACGGGGCACGCGGTATCTCCGTTAACCGAGGAAGTCCGTCGCCAGCGCGACGAGGGCATCAGGTGTCTGCAGATGCGGGAAATGACCCGCATCTGGCAACAGGGCAAAGCGGGCACCGGGAACCAGGGTCGCGACGTGGCGGCCATGCTCGGGCGGCCATATGAAGTCATACGCGCCCGAGGCAACCAGCGTGGGCGCGACGATGGCGCCCCAATCAACGCGGAGACGGGTCAGCGCGAGGGAGAGTTCCGCGTACGCCGCCGGATGATTGGCGAGGTAGATCGCTCGATAGGCCAAGCGCTGGGCGGCAAAGGCGTCGGGGAAGGCATTCTTCAGGCTGGAATCGACGACGGCGCGCATGCCCTCGGTTCGCACGCGGTTGGCGCGAGCGGTCAGGTAGTCGGCGGTCACGCCGCCCAGATCGTCGGACACGGCGCACATCATGAGCCGGCGTACGCGGGACGGATGACGGCCGGCGAGGACGGCGCCAACCAATGACCCCAGCGCCGATCCGACCACATCGACCTGCGCCAGATCCAGCGCATCAAGGAAGTGGGCCAGATCGTCAGCGCAATCCATGAGCGTGAAGGCGCCCGGCGGCTTCTCCGATCGGCCAGCGGATCGGAGATCAACGGCGAACGCACGTCGTGTCCGCGCGAACAGGGGCAGGGCGGCGGACCAGCTTTCGCCGCTGCCGCCGAGTTCATGCAGCAGCAACGCGGGGACGCCCCCCTGTCCAGCTTCCTGGTAGTGCAGGCTGATCCCTCCAGCCTCGGCGTAGGGCATGATTCGACCTTTCGTTTCTCCGCCTGGACGCAGCGTCGCATATTCGGATTGATGGGCACAGGGCCGATGGTGATGCGGTCACGCGTGGTTCCGGTCGGCGCGGAATTGCCGTAACCCTGCGCCATGTCGGAAATCGAGAGACGGCCCAGCGTGGCCGACCTGTTCGTGGGGTTCTTCGTTGTCGGGGTCCTGGGATTTGGCGGCGTGCTCGCCTCCTCCCGCCACATGGTGGTGGAGCAGCGCCGCTGGCTCACGCCCGCCGAGTTCACCGATCTGCTGGGCCTGTGCCAGTTCCTGCCCGGCGGGAACATCATGAATCTCAGCGTTGCATTGGGCGCGCGGTTTCGAGGCCTGCCCGGCGCCGCGGCCGCGTTCATCGGCCTCATGAGTGGACCCGTCACGATCGTCATCGCGCTCGGCGTTGTCTACGATCTTTACAAGGACGTACCGGCGGTACGGGGCGCCTTCGCATTTCTGTCCGCGGCGGCGGCGGCCTTCATGGTGGCAACGGCCTTGCGGATCGCCGCGCCACTGTGGGGCAAGCCGCTTGGGATTGGCGTCGCCGCCGCCACCTTTGCCGCGTTCGCGGTGTTCGGCTTGCCGTTGGTCACGGTGCTGCCGGTGTTGGCCGCGGTGTCGGTCGGCCTGGCCTGGGTGTTCCGAGGAGCGTCCCGCGCATGAGCCCGTCCGCGACACTCATCGGGCTGATCCTGGTTTTCGCGCAATTGTCGTTGCTGGCGTTCGGCGGCGGGAACTCGATCATTCCGGAGATGTACCGCCAGGTTGTCGATATCCATGGCTGGCTGGATGGGCGGGAGTTCCTGGCGCTTTATGCGCTGGCGCAGGCCGCGCCGGGGCCGAATCTGATGGTGGTCAGCCTGATCGGCTGGCGGGTCGCCGGGCTGGCTGGCGCACTGGTGGCCACGCTGGCGGTTGCGGTGCCATCGTCCGTGCTGGTGCTGCTGGTGAGCGGGGCTTGGTATCGATTTCGTGACGCGCCGTGGCGGAAGGCCGTGCAGGTGGGGCTGATGCCGGTGACCGCCGGCCTGATCATGGCGAGCGCGGCGTTGTTCATCCAGGAAGCCTCGGTGGGATGGGCGACCATCGCCGTGATCGCCGCGGCGTTGCCATTGTTTATGTTCACCAAGCTGCATCCGCTGCTGATTCTGGGTGCGGCGGCGGCCTTGGGGGCTGTGGGGGGTTCGGGCGGATGACAGAGGCGGAACAGCGGGCGACGGCGTGGCTGATGGCGTGGGACAGCCAGGGTATCCACCGCACTGGCGGCCCGGGTGATGAAGCAGGGGCGGATTGGCTGGCTGCCGAAGTGGTGGCGCTGGGGGCTTCGCCGGTCATGGAGGCGTTTCCGTTCGACCGCATCGACCCGGTTGAGACGTTTATCGAAATCGATGGGATCCGGCTTGAGGGCGTTCCCGTCTTCGATGCGCCACCCACGGATGGCGTGGCGGGCGTGCTGGGTCTGGCGGGAAGCGGGGCACCGATCGCGGTGGCCGAATTGTCGCCTCGGGTTGTCTATACGCAAGAATGGCGAAACCTGCGGTCCGACCCGACGCAGCGTGGCCTGGTGGTCATCTGCCAGGGCGACCATCCCGGGCCTGGGCTGCTGAACGCCGAACAGTTCAAGGCACCGCATGGCGCGCCGGCGCTTCATGTGTCGAGCGAAGCGCGCGAGGCCGTGCTGTCCGCTGTCGCGCGCGGTGCTGTGGCCCGACTGGTGGCGCGCCGGACGATGACCCGCGTGATGGCGCGGAATGTGGTGGTCACGTTGCCCGGCGTCGATCGCTCCCGCCCGCCCGTCGTCGTGATGACGCCGCGCAGCTCGTGGTGGCAGTCAACCGCTGAACGGGGCGGTGGGATTGTGTGTTGGCTAGAGACGCTGCGGGCGTTGTTGGAGCAGCCTCCGGCCTGTGACGTGGTGCTGACCGCGAATACCGGACATGAGCTTGGGCATATCGGGCTGGATGATTTCCAGGAACGACGTCCTGGCTGGGATCGACCGAATGGCGCCACATGGGTGCATTACGGCGCGAATATCGGGGCGGTTGGAGGACGGTTGTCGATCATGTCGGCGGCGGATGACCTCCGGGCGATGATGGCCGAGGCGCTGCGCGTGGCAGGACAACCGGCCGACGATCTCGCACCGCCCACATTGGTGCCGAGTGGGGAGACGCGGGACATTCATCGGGCAGGTGGGCGGTATGTCACGCTGGTTGGCTCGAACCCGCTGTTCCATCTGCCTCAGGATCGTTGGCCGGATGCGGTGGATATGCCGACGATTGTTCGGTTGGCCGCAGGGGCGAGCGCAGTGGTCGTTCGGCTGACGCGATAGGACGGTTGTGCGTCCAGCTGCCGGTCGGTGGTCGGCGATTTTAACAGTTTCTCAATACTTGTGCGTCATAAGCGGAAGCGGCGGCCGGGTGGTCCGGCCGCCGTCAACCAAGGAGGTATCGATGAGAAAGAGTCATCGTAATCTCCTGCTTCGGATTGTGGTGATCGAGACCATCAAGGTCAAGATCAAACTGATCCGGAAGTAGGAGATGGGCCAGCCCACGATGGGCTGGCCCGCTCCTTGGCAGACAGTCGTATGTGCGTGGCGCTGCTAAGCACCCGGCCCGCGCGATCCCCTATTCCGCCGCGACCGGCACGGGACGCCCGCGGGCCGAGACCCGCGCCGATCCCGCGCAGAACAGGCTGAGCATCGAAATAATCGCCACGAGCACCAGCACCAGATGTGGCAGCCCATGATCGATCAGGAACCCGAACGGCACCGGCGTCATTGCGCTTCCCAGCGGCAGCCCGGCGCTGACAAAGCCGAACACCTTGCCGATCTGCCCGGGCGGCGCCGCGTCCTTAAGCATCACATCCCGCGGCGTGCGGCTCGCGCCCAGGGACAGGCCCGAGACAAAGGCAAGCGCAACGATCCCTAATCCCGGCAGCGGCAGCCAATTGATCGCAAGCACGGTCGCGGCTGACAGGCTCGTCAGCGCAACCACCCAGGTCAGGATGTGCTGCTTCAACGAATCCGCGATCCAGCCTCCCACCAGCACGCCGGCGGTTGACCCGATCATGTAGGCGGTCAACGCTGTCGCCGCGAGGCCGAGTTCGATGCCCTTCACTGTGTGCAGCACGGTGACCAGCCAGGCCTGAACGCCGCCGCCGGCCATCGCGCCGAACATGAAGAACAGAAAGAACAGCAGCATCGTCCGGCTCGACAGCAACTCCCAACCGGACAGGCTCGCGCCCGCGGCCTTGGGTTCGGCGCGTGTCTGGTCCTTCAGGATCCGGCTTTGCAGCAGGATGGACAGCACCACCGGCACGCCGACCAGCCCGACAGTCAGCAACGCCTCCCGCCAGCCGATCGTAGCAATCAGCAGCGCCGTCACCGGCGGTCCCGACGCAAACCCCAGGTTGCCGCTGAACGTATGCAGCGCGAAGGACCGCCCCATCCGGTCCTTGTCCACCGAGCCGGACAGGATCGCGTAATCCGCCGGGTGGACCACCGAGTTCCCTATCCCCGACGTCACCGCCAGCAACAATATCTGCCAGAACTCGGTCGCCAGCCCCATTGTCGCGATCGACAGCGACATCAGCAGCGTGCCGCAGATCAGGAAGGGGCGGGCCCCGTAACGGTCCACCATGAAGCCGATGGGTGTCTGCAACAGCGCCGTCGTGCCGGACATCAGCATCATCGTCATGCCGAGTTGCGCGAAGCTGACATCGAAGGCCGCTTGCCAGGACAAAAACATGGGCGGCAGGCACAGCACGTAGAAGTGCGAGAGGAAATGCCCGTTGCCAATCAGGATATTGACCCGGGTGGAGTGGCTGAGCGCCATGCGGTCGTGTCCTTGCATGAACCTTTTGTCATGATGTGCCGCATGGTGCGGTGCGTCAACGCGTCTTCACCGGCCTGTCCTAGACCGGCAGGCGCACCCGCGCCCGCAGCCCGCCCAAGGGGCTGTCGTCGAGCAGAATGTCCCCACCATGCGCGCGGACGATGTCGCGGGCGATGGTCAGGCCGAGGCCGGTTCCGCCGCTTGCGTCACTTTCGAATGGACGGAACACGCTCTCCCGCCGGTCCGCCGGGATGCCTGGGCCGTCATCGTCCACCGTGACCAGAATGGCCCGTTCCTGGGCCTCGGCCGACACCACGACCTGGCGCGCATGGCGACAGGCGTTGTCCACCAGGTTGGTGATCGCCCGCCGCATCGCGTCCGCTCGGAGCGGCAGGACCAGGTCGGCGGGGACCGACAGTTCAACCGCGGCGCCGGTCCTGCGCGCGCCGGTCGCCACTTCCTCCAGGAGCGCCGACAGGTTGACCCGTTCCGCCTGCTCAGCCCGCTCGCCCCGCGCAAAAGCGAGGTAGCCGGTGATCATCCGCTCCATTTCCTCGACATCCGTGGTCATGTCGTTGACGTCCTGGCGCAGGTCCTCCCGGTCGGGCAGCATCGCGAGCGTCAGCTTCAACCGAGTGAGCGGCGTGCGCAGGTCGTGGGACACGCCAGCCAGCATCTCGGTCCGCTGCACCAGAAAGCGGCGGATGCGGTCCTGCATGCGGTTGAACGCGGCGCCGGCTTGGCGCACCTCGGTTGCACCTTCGGGCCGGATCATCGGGCCGTCACGGCCCAGGCCGAAATCTTCCGCCGCCAGCGCTAACCGCCGCAGTGCGCGGACCTGGATGCGCATGAACAGCGCCGCGACCACGAACAGGATCGCCGCGGACCCGGCCAGCCAGCCAACGAACAGGAAGATCGTGCCGGACGAGAGGCGCTTGCGCGGGGCGACGATATGCAGCACGCCCTCGGGCAGTTGCAGACGAATGGTTACCGAGCGCGGATCGGACGTCCAGTCCATTGCGAACGGCGCCTGAAACCGCTCGGTCAGCGCCGTGGCGAGGTCGTCGTCGTTCGGCCCCAGCACATTCACCCGCTCGGTCGGCGGAAGTTCGGCGCCGCGTTCCAGCCGCATCACCAACAGTAAATTGCGGTGCGCGGAGCGTAGGATCCAGGCCTCGTTTTCCTCTCCGGGAAAGCGGCGGACCAACTCCATCGTTTGCGAGATCTCATCCGCGATGGCGCCCGACAGCCGTCGCGACACCACGTCCAGATGGCTGCCGTAGAAGATTTGCAGCGCCACCGCTTCCAGGACCAGCAGCGGGATCAGAATGATCAACAGGCTGCGTCCCAACAGCGAACGCGGCAGCAAGCGCTTGATGAACTGTCCGGGGCGATAGCGCGCGGGAATCCGCATGGTCCGAGGCCGTTCGCTGTCGGTCACCGTCCCCATCGATCAGCTCCCTGGCTTCAGGATATAGCCGCGGCCACGGACCGTATGAAGAAACCGCGGCTCGCGTGGATCGGCTTCAATTTTACGGCGCAGGCGCGTGACCTGGACATCGATCGCGCGCTCACTGGCTGCATCGGTGCCGAGGACCGCGGCC
The DNA here is from genome assembly GCA_945873195.1 of Asaia bogorensis. Classification (GTDB taxonomy): domain Bacteria; phylum Pseudomonadota; class Alphaproteobacteria; order Acetobacterales; family Acetobacteraceae; genus Rhodopila; species Rhodopila bogorensis_A. The sequence goes on along the minus strand of CAMCDA010000025.1, from coordinate 7,854 downwards.
AGGTCTTCCCGCGACAAGACTTCATTCGGGCGTTCGGCCAGGGCGGCGAGCAGGGCGACCTCACCGCCCGTCAGGCGGATGGGCCCGCTGGCGTCGCGCAATTCGCCGCGCGCGGGGTCGAATTCCGCCGCCCCGAACCGCAGTGGTTCCGCCGGCGCGGCGACCGGCGGCGGCGGCGCCCGACGCAGCAAGGCGCGGATTCGCAGCACCAGTTCCCGTGGTTCGAACGGCTTGGGCAGATAGTCGTCGGCCCCGGCCTCGAAGCCTGCGATGCGATCCTCGGGCGTGCCGCGCGCGGTCAGCATCAGGATCGCCATCTCGCTGCGTTGGTCGGTCCGTAGCGAACCGGTCAGTTCCAGCCCCGTCTCCCCCGGCATCATGACGTCCAGCAACAGCAGATCCGGACTGATGGCCCGCATCTGCGCGCGTGCCTCCGACGCGTCGGAGGCGGTGCTGACGTGGAACCCCTCACCCCGGAGATAGCGCGCGAGGCGGTCGCGCAGCGGCGCGTTGTCCTCGACGATCAGCACATGCCATTCATCGCTCATCGTGGCCTGTCCTTGCGTTCGGTCCGGGTGGATGCGCGGAGTCCATATAGTCCCGGGCGCTGTCGTCCATGATGCGCCGCATCACGGCCCGGAAGCCGGCGGCGGTGCCGGGGTCTGCGCCGCCGAGCGCGGGGGCGAGCCGTTCCCTTTGACGCTCGAACAGCCGTTGCTCCAACGCCTCCCCTTTGTCGGTGAGCTTGAGCAGGCGCTGGCGTCGATCCACCTCGCCCGTGGCCTGCCCGACATAGCCTTCGTCCATCAGCGTGTTCAGGACGCGCGCGAGGGCCTGCTTGGTGATGCGCAGGATCGCCAGCAGGTCGGACACCGTGATGCCCGGGTTGCGGCCGATGAAGTGCAAGGCCCGGTGATGCGCGCGCCCCAGGCCGAGTTCCTCCAGGACCACATCGGCCGCATTCGTGAAGTCGCGGTAGGCGAAAAACAGAAGGTCCTGCGCCTGGCGCAGCGCGTCCTCGGACGGCATGGGGTCCCCGTCTGTCCGCGCGCCCTCTGGTCGCGGTTCGAGCATGGCAGGCATGTTCGGTCCAACCGGCGCAATAAGAGTCAATATTGTTGACTCAATAGTGGTTCACGCTTATCCATGAGCCATGTCACGTAACAATATTACGAGGATTGCGATCATGGCGCTTCTTCCTTTCGATGACCGGGATGGATCGATCTGGCTCGATGGCACCATGGTGCCCTGGCGAGACGTTCGCCTGCATGTCCTGTCGCACGGGTTGCACTATGCCTCCACGGTGTTTGAGGGGGAGCGGGCCTATGGCGGTACCATATTCCGCCTGCGCGACCATACCAACCGGTTGCTGCACTCCGGCCGGGTGCTGGGGTTCGATATCCCCTGGACAGCGGATCAGATTGACGCGGCCTGCGCCGCGGTGGTGGTGGCGAATGGGCTGACGGACGCCTATGTCCGCCCAATCGCCTGGCGCGGGTCGGAGGTGATGGGCGTGGCGCCAACCGGCACATCCGTGCACCTGGCAATCGCCGCATGGTCCTGGAACAGCTATTTTGGCGCCGATCGGATGGAGGGCGTGCGGCTGGCCCAGGCGCGGTGGAAGCGCCCATCGCCGGAAACCGCACCGACCACGTCCAAGTGCTCGGGTCTGTATATGATCGGTAGCATGGCCAAGCAGCAGGCCGAGGCCGAGGGCTGCGCGGATGCCCTGATGCTGGACTGGCGCGGGCTGGTGGCCGAGGCAACCGGCGCGAATGTGTTCCTGGTGATCGACGGGGCGCTGCACACGCCGACACCGGACGGCTTCCTGGACGGCATCACTCGGCGCACGGTGATGCGCCTTGCTCGGCGCGCCCAGATCAAGGTGGTGGAACGCCCGATCGAGGCCGCTGAAATCGCCCGGGCGAGCGAGGTCTTCCTGGCGGGTACCGCCGCCGAGGTCACCGCGGTGCGCGGGATCGGGCCACATCGCTACACGCCGAACGCGATCACCGAGCGGCTGATGAAGGACTATGACAGTCTGGTGCGGCAGCCGGCAGAGCTGGTCGCCGCGGTGGTGGAGTAGCCGCCGCGCCGTCCATGGCGCTGCCGGGTGATGCACCGGTCGGGCGGGTGCTGTATCGTGATCCCATGATTCAGCATCCCGCAGCGGCCCCCGATGCCCGACTTTGACACCGATGTCCTGGTCGTCGGCGCCGGCCTCGCGGGGCTTGGCGCCGCCACCGCCCTGCGCGACGCGGGGCTGCGCTGCCGGGTGCTTGAAGCGTCCGGCCGGATCGGCGGGCGGGCCTGGACAACCCATCCGCCGCAACTCGGCGGTGCGTGGTTCGACATGGGCGCCTTCTGGTTTCACGACGCCGCCAACAACCCTCTGGTCGCCCTCGCTCGGCGGTCCGGGGAGACCCTGCTGCGATCGGACGACTTGCGGCAGGAGAGGACCTTTGTGGAGGGACGCCCCGCCACCGAGGCTGAACTGGCCGACTACAACGCCGCCTGGCCTCGCTTTGAAGCCGCCGCCGATGCACTGATCGCGCGGCATGGTGATGTCTCGATGACCGATGTGACCCGCCATCTGAGCGACGACCCATGGGCCCCGACGATCGAGGCATGGGAGGCGCCGATCATCTGCACCGCGCCGGCCGATCGGTTCAGCGCCCGCGATTGGCGACGCAACGCCCTGGGCGGGTTCAATCTGGTGCCGGAGGGGGGCGTGGGCGCCTTCGTGTCACGGCGGCTGGGGCAAGATTTGGATATCAGCCTGAATACCCCGGTCCGACGCATCCGTTGGGGCGGTCCGGAGGGGCGGGTCACAGCCGAGACCGATCGCGGCACTCTGACGGCCCGCGCCTGCATCGTCACCGTTTCCACCGGCGTGCTTGGCTCGGGGGCGCTGGCGTTCGATCCTGCTTTGCCCGTGGTGGTTCAGGATGCGGTGGCTCATTTGCCCATGGGCATGGCGATCAAGGTCGCGCTGCGGGCGAACGGGGCCGACCGGTTGGATCTGCCGGCCCATTGCTCGGTGGATCGGCAGGTGGCGCGGGAGGGCGATGCGTTCATGCCGTTCCAGTTCTGGCCCTTCGGCCGAGACTATGCGCAAGGCTGGATCGGCGGACCCTTGGCATGGGACCTCGCGGCGGCGGGAGAGGCCGCCATCGTCGATCATGCCATGGGGCAGTTGCGGGGGCTGTTTGGATCGCGGGCGGATGCATTGTTCGCCGGCGGTGGACATTTCGTGACCGAATGGGATGCCGACCCGTGGGTGCGCGGCGCCTATTGCTATGCCACGCCGCACCATGCGGCGGCACGGGATCGGCTCTCGGAACCCGTTGGCGGCGGGCATCTGATGTTCGCTGGGGAGGGGTGCAACGTCCCCTATGCCGGCACCGTGGCGGGTGCCTGGATCAGTGGCCAGGATGCGGCTGCGGTTGTGCGCGAGCGGCTGGGCCTGCCGCCAGGTCTCTGACCGCGAGGGCGACTCGGCGATCAGTTTTTGGCCGTGCCGCGGTCGTTGCGTGTCGGCCCAGGAGTGGGCCGCGTTCGCTACACCCCGGCGGGGCGCATCCGGGGCGGCAGGGTCGCCAGGCTTTCGGTCGTGTCGAAGTCGCGCAGCACGCCATCATCGGCCATCTCGACCTCAACGACCGCCTCGGCGTGCTTGCCGACCAGGAAACGGGCGCCGGAATCGCCCGAAATCGCCAGAATCTCGGCGAAATAGCGGCGATCCCACAGCATCGGGTTGCCTTGCTTTCCGCGGAACGTGGGGAGGATGATCAGGCGCCCCTCATCGGGGTCATACATCTGCATGAGCCGGTCGATCATCCGCCCGGTGACCAGCGGCATGTCGCCCAGGCAGACGATCGCGGCCGCGCAGTCAGCCGGCACCGCGGCGATGCCGGATTTGAGGCTGGCGGACAGACCCTCCGCGTAGTCGGGGGCGTGCACGTATTGCACGGGCCGCCCGCCCAGCGCGTGTTCGACTTGTTCGGCCTGGTGCCCGGTCACGACCAGGATGGGCCGAGCCTTGGAGGACAGGACGTTGTCGACAACGCGGGCGATCATGGGCTTGCCGCCCTTGTCCGTGACCAGAAGCTTGTTGTGCGGCGCCATCCGGCGCGACCGACCGGCCGCCATGATGATCGCGGCAATGGTGGGGCGCGACCGCGGTTCGGCGCCGGATCGCGGCGTGGCCGGTGCTTTTTCCCGGGGCAGCGGGCGCGTGTCGATTTCCTTCAACAGGCCGCCTACGCCCATCCGCATCAGGTCTGGCCCGGTCACGGGGATTCCAGCGAACAGGCGCGTCAGGACGAAGTCGATGCCGTTCAGCTTGGGGCTGCGGGCGCAGCCGGGCAGCACGAGGGCCGGTCGTTCCCCGATTCGGCCGAGGCAGATCAGGTTTCCGGGGTCGACGGGCATGCCGAAATGCACGATCTCGCCGCCGGCCCGCTCGATCCCCGCGGGGCCGACATCGCGCCGGTCAACGACGGCCGAGGCCCCGATCACGAGCAACAGGTCGGCCCCGGCGGCGACCAGGGATTCCAGGGCCTGGCCAACGGCGTCTTCTGTATGGGCGCAGCGCACCGCGGGCAGCATCGTGCCCGTCAGTTGCGTCACCCGGGCCTCGGTGACGTCGATCGTTTTCTCGGTGACGCTGTCCTTGAGGCCTGGCAATTCCGTCACGACCAGACCGACCTTGAGGTGCTGGAACGGATGTAGGCTGAGCGGGGAGCCACCCTGGCGGGTCACGGCCTCGGCCACGGAAAGCATGGTGCCGGGGACGGAGAACGGGATGATCTTGATGGTGGCGATCAGGTCGCGGGGGGCCACCACGGCGAAGTCGGGCAGGGTGCCGACCGTCAGCGACTCGTCGATTGCGTTCAGGCGGTCGATCTTCGCGGCATCGACGCGCAGCAGGCCAGGGACCTCAGCCGAGAGGTTGACCCGGCCGGTGGCGGCGCGGGAGCGGGCGATCAGGGGGGATACCAGCGGCGTGGCGAGCCGGTCGGCAGCCAGGTCTTCCGGCACATCGCCGGGTTCGAGTTGGGCGCAGATGACCTCGGTCCGGCCGGCTTCCCGCAGGGCGTCCAGCGCGGCTTCGTCCAGCAGCGTGCCCTTGCGGATCATGCGTTCGCCGGCGCGCTGGCTGTGGGCCAGGATCGCCCCGCGTGCCTCGTCCAGGGGGACGGAGCCGAATTTCATGCCGCGCGCTGCGGGGCGAGGGGGGAGCCGCGGCGGACGGCGATGATCTCGGCGATGGCCGACACGGCGATCTCGGTGGCCGTCACCGCCTCGATATTCAGGCCGACCGGGCCCTTGATGCGGGCGAGGGCTGCCTCGGTATGCCCGAGGTCGGTCAGGCGCTTAAGCCGAGCGGCATGGGTGCGGCGGGAGCCTAGGGCGCCGATGTAGAAGGCGTCGGATTTCAGAGCGCGGTCGAGTGCGGGGTCATCGAGTTTCGGGTCATGCGTCAGGGTCACGACGGCGGTGCGGCTGTCGGGGCGGAGCGCCTCCATGGCCTCATCGGGCCAGTCGGTGGAAATGGTGATGCCGGGGAAACGCTCATCTGAGGCGAAGGAGCGGCGGGGGTCGACCACGGTAACCGCGAACCCGCACTGGGCGGCGAAGGGGGCGAGGGCCTGGGCGATATGGACGGCGCCGACAATCACCAGGCGCAAGGGTGGGTTGTAGGCGTGGAGGAACCAGTCCTCCCCACCGATCTTGTGGGTGCCGTTTTCATCGGATGACAGCACGCCGGCGGCGGCTTCATTCAGTTCGGCCGGGGCGGCGGGATCGGGCAGCAGGCGCTGTTCGCCCGAGGGCAGCCGGGTCGCGAGCACCACGGGCCGCTTGTCGCGCTTGGCCTGTTCCAGGGCGGCGAGGATATCGGGGGTCATGGTCAGGCTCCTGGAAGCAGGTCTTGGCGTTGTTGGTTCTTTCCCCCTCCCCCCTTGAGGGGGAGGGCCGGGGTGGGGGGTCTTGCGGCACGGTACCGGGGGTCTCACCCCTCACCCCGGCCCTCTCCCGCAAGGGGAGAGGGGGCGTTGACGGGGGCTAGTTCAGCTTTTCGACGAAGACCTTCACCTTGCCGCCGCAGGCGAGGCCAACTTCCCAGGCTCGTTCATGGGTCACGCCGAAATCGAGCAACTGCGGCACGCCCGATTCGATCGTCTTCATGGCGGCCTCGGCCACCGCGCCCTCAATACAGCCGCCGGAGACGGAGCCGGCCATGCGGCCCGACTTCGTGACCGCGAGCTGGCTGCCGGCGGGTCGGGGGGAACTGCCCCAGGTTTCGGTGACGGTGGCGATGGCGACGAGTTCCCCAGCGGCGCGCCAGGCGGCGGCGGTGCTCAGGACGTCCTCGAATTCGTTCATGCTCATGACGCTATCCTTTCAGCGTTTGGCGCGAAAGTCATTGTGGGCGGACCGGCGATGGTGCCCTGGATGGCGCGGGGCGGGACAGCAAATCGACCAGCGCCCGCAGGCTGGACAGGTTGTGGATCGGCCTGAATTCATCGACATGCGGCAACATCGCCCGGATGCCCTGTGATTTTGGCTCGAACCCGCTCCAGCGCAACAGGGGATTGAGCCAAATCAGCCGACGGCAGGATCGATGCAGCCGGTCCATGTTCTCCGCGACGCCCACCGCGCCGTCTCGATCCAGACCATCGGTGATCAGCAGGACCATTGCCCCCTGACCCAGGACCCGACGCGCCCAGCGCTTGTTGAAAAGGGCCAGGGTCTCCCCGATTCGGGTGCCGCCTGACCAGTCGGGCACGATGTGGGAGACCATCTGGAACGCGACCTCCGGATCGCGCGCGCGCAACTGTCGGGTGACGTTGGAAAGCCGTGTCCCGAACAGGAACACATGCACGCGGTCGCGGTCGTTCGCCACGGCGTGCAGGAAGTGCATCAAAATTTGTGCGTAGCGGCCCATCGACCCCGAGATGTCACACAGCACGACCAGCGGCGGCGGACGGGTGATCCGGCGGGCGCGGGCGATCGCCGTGATCTCTCCGCCCTGGCGCAGGCTGGCGCGAATCGTCCGCCGAAGGTCGGTCACCGGCCCTGACGGATCCGCGCGTCTGCGTCGCGTACGGCGCAGGTCGAGCGGCAGGGCGAGTCGCCTGATCTCCCGCTTCGCCGCGGCGATCTCCTCGGCGCTCATGGCCTCGAAGTCCATCTGCTGCAGCCGTTCCTGGTCGGAGACGGTCATCACCGCGTCCTGCACCGGCGGTTCGTCCTGCGGCTTGGGCGGCGGCTGGTTTTTCGGCGCAAAGGCCTCGGCCACTCGGCGGGAGCCTGGCGGCGGGCGGTCGTAACGCTTCTCCTTCTGCGCCTCCAGCAAGGCCATCGCGACGGCCTGTTCGGCGGCGGTCGGGTCGCGCCAGAACAAGGCGAAGGCCTGGTCGAAGACCGGCTGGTGCTCATGCCGGTGGATCATGACGGAGCGCAGGGCAACCCGGGTCTCGGTCTTCGAGGTAAGGTCGATTCGCGTCATGGCCTGCTGGGCGGCAATGGTCTCGGCGGGCCCCACGGGCAGGCCGGCACGCCGGAGCAGGCGAGCGAAGTGCATGACGTTGGCGGCAAGGGTGGGGGCGTCTGACATCGGCGGAAGAGGACCCCGAGGCGGGTTTGGGCGCAAGGGGCGGGGCTTTGCCCCGGGCCCCACAAAGGGGCGCTGCCCCTTTGATCCCCGCCAAGGGCACAGCCCTTGGAACCAATGCGTTGGAGGGGAGGAGGGTAATAGGGGCACAACCACGGGCACGCAGGTGGCGGGTTCTCCGAACGCCGGCGGTCAAACGGGCGACGGAAACAACCGTGCTTGCGCCAATCAGG
>CAMCDA010000024.1 GCA_945873195.1 Asaia bogorensis | reverse complement strand
GCTTGCCGACTTGTCGATGATCGGGCGCCCCGGGCATTGTGCGTTCCTGCAAGGCTCAGGTGAGGAACACGCGGATGCCCAAGGACCTGCCCATCGGCTGCACAGGCAGCGGCGCCACCCATACCGGCACGGACCCGTTTGACGTGCCGTTGCGCTTCCGCATGGTGAAGGAAGCCGGCGTGTTCGACTATTTTGATCGCACGCCGCTGCCGGGAGAACTGGATCTCTACAAAAAATGCAGCGCGGACAACGCCCTGCCCATCCGCGGCGGTGGCTTCTTCTATGCGCTCGGCCGTGATGAGCCGCTGCTGGAATGGCACCTTCGCATCGGTGCTGAACTCGGCGCGATTGTGCATAACGTGCAAATCGGCACGTTCGATGCGACGGGAAAGCCGGTGAGCGACCAGCAGGTGGCGGATACCTATCTGCGCGCCTACGACATCGGCCAGAAGCTTGGCATCGATGCCTGCTTCGAGGTGCATGTGAACATGTGGTCCGAGCATTACGGCCGCATCCAGCGCGTGGCGGACATGGTGGAGGCGCGCGGCATACCGTACTACATGACCCTGGACTGCTCCCACATCATCTTCAAGATCGACAATCCGGCAGAACAGGCGGTGCAGGGCATGCGCGCCGAAATCGATGCCGGAACGCTGCAACTGGACCCGCGTAAGCCGAACCATGTCTGCGGCATCTGGATCGAGCGCAACTGGATCCGCCATTGCCACGCCCGCGCCGCCGCGCCGGGCGGGCCGAAGAATGCGTGGATGAGCCATCCGAACGGGCGGCCCGGGCGCGGCATCCAGTATCCGTTCGTTAAGCCCGAACCAGGCCAATGGCACGCCGAGTGGGACGAGGCAAAGCTGGAGCCATGGAAGATGGTGATACGCCAGTTGATGCATCACCACGCGACCAATCCGAACAGCACGCTGCGTCAGATCAGCACGGAGTTCATCCCCAATCCAGACTATGGCGGCGGGGCGAAGTACTCGATCTTTGAACAGAACATCGCCTGCGCCAAATGGCTTCGCCAGACCTGGGCGGCGACGATCGCCGCCACATAGGATCGCGGCAGGGCATGGGCCAGCCGAGCGCACGTGCGGATCAGATGGACGGTGTTCCGGCGGCTGTCGCCGCCGCTATCCATATAATCGCACGCCGCACGCTCGAAGGATCACCATCGTCCGTCAGGCGATCATCAGGTCGGCGAGGTCGGGTTTGCGCAGGAAGCCCGACATCTCGGCGGTGTGGAACGGATTCATCACGGCCGAGCGGCCGTGCTCGGTCCAATAGTAGTTGTGGGCGCGAGGATCGCTCCACACCTTCTGAAGGTTGCGTTCGTCCACCAGGCTGTTGTAGCGCCAGAAGGCGTCCGGCCGGACCTCCATCGCGGCGCCGTTGCCCAGGACCAGCGCCTCCATGCATTGGAGCGCATAGTGGGCAACCTTCTCGTGGAACGTCGCCACGGTCAGGCCGCCATTGGTGTTCGGGCCGTAGACCGACCAAAGATTGGGAAAGCCAGGCATCATGCAACCGAGGTAGGCGCGCGCGCCATCCTTGGACCACAGGTCGTCCAGCGTCTGCCCGCCACGGCCTGTGATGGTCATCGGATAGAGGTATTCCGTGGCGTGGAAGCCGGTCGCGTAGACGATCACGTCGGCCTCATGCAGCGTCCCGTCCTTGGCGACGATGCCGCTCGGCTCGATACGCTCGATCCCGCTGGTGACCAGGCTGACATTGTCGCGGCGCAGGGCGTCCAGGATCGAATAGTCCGGGTCGACGACGACCGCGCGGGCCGACCAGACCGGGTGCGGCGGCGTCATGGTCGCCACAAGCGCGGGATCGTCGAGCTTGCGCTCCAGGAATTCGATGCACCCTTCGCGGGCGCGCTTGTTGAGCGGGTTGCAGGCGTAGGGATCCTGGAACGCCGGATCAATCTCCGCGACATTGGCGATGCGGTCCAGCGAGCAGGTGCGGGCACGCATGAAGTTGGTGTGGAACGGCAGGTTGCGGTCGAGCCAGTTGATCTGCGACGGGAAGGGCGACCGGTAGCCAGGGACCGGAAACAGCCATTGCGGCGTCCGCTGGAACGCGGTGACGTGGGCTGCCTCCAGCGCCAGTTCGGGGATCATCTGGTAGCCGGTGCAGCCGGTGCCGATCACCGCGACCCGCTTGCCCTTCATGTCGAAGCCCTGCGGCCACCGCGCCGTGTGCCAGGCGGTGCCGGCAAAGGTCTCGGCGCCCGGGATCGCCGGGATGTTCGGCCGGCTGAGGAAGCCGACGGCCGTGATGACGGCGCGGGAGCGGATCGTGCGGGCGCCTTCCGGCCCCTCGATGTCGATCTGCCACTCGCCGGCAGCCTCGTCCCAGGTCAGTGCCTTCACCTCGGTGTTGAACTGGATGTGCCGGCGCAAGTCGAAGTTGTCGGCGACCCAGTCGAAATACTTCACGTTCTCCCGCCACTCGCAGAACGGGTTCGGATACGGGAAGTCGACGCCGAACAGATGGGTGTAGGAACGGCTGGGCGTATCGACCCGGGCGCCCGGGTATCGGTTCTCCCACCAGGTGCCGCCGACGCCGTCGTTCTTCTCGATGACGGTGAACGGGAACCCGGCCTCCCGCAGTTGGAGCGCGGCGTTCAGCCCGCCCATGCCGGCGCCTATCACCGTCACGGTGAAGTCCTTGAGGCGCGAGGGATCGGGTTTCGCCTGCCAGTGCAGCGACCTCACCGCCGGGTCGAGCGCCAACTCCTCCACGTGGTGCCGCAGGTCATCGCCTTCCATGGTCCGACCCAGCATCAGGCCCAGGCTGGCCGCGAGCCGTTCCGGTGGGCCGACGGCGATATCGCCCGCGCCGCTGTCGCGGTAGGCCTTCAGGAACTCGGCGGCCTTGCGCCGGAGCAGCGCCACATCCGCTTCGGTCGCCGGGGCGGCGACGTCGAAGTAGCCGGCCAGCACCATCTTCACGCGCGTCGCCGCCACTTCCGGATCGCCGGTGAGTTGGTAGAGCAGGCCACGCAGGACCATGGGATCGGCATGGGCGATCGCGTCGTCGATGACGGCGTCGCTCGCTGCCTGTAACTCCGGCCGTAATGCCATATCCCGCTTGGTCATACGCTTAGTCCTCCACCGCATCGTTACGCATGCTCGATTCGAGCCGACTTTCTCCCAGATGAGCAGCTCATCCGGCAATCTTGGGTGGTATGCTACCCGCCGTCCGAGGACCTTCGCAACGGCGGAGGGGTCGGCGGGGCGGTCGCGGCCGGCGCCACCCGCTTATGGTTGCCGTCGGACCAGCGGTTCGACTGAGCCCAGCGGCATATGAACACGGCCTTCCGGAGCCCAGAAGCGCATTTGGGAGCTAGGTGTTCCGTCCCGGACTATACTTGGGAGCCATGCGCCCCGGTCGTCTTCCCCGGTTGTCATCCACTTGGGACTCGTATTCCAGCCAACCAACGTCGATATCCAGCCGGCCGGGCCGGATGCAGAGGACGATCGTGTCCATCAATTCCTCGAAATACACGAGGCGGTTGATGTTCGCGACCATGGTTTCCTCCATCCATGCGACGCTGGGCACCGCTACTGCGCCAGCGTCTGGCTCCGCACCAGTCTGGCATACAACCCGTCTTCCGCCATCAGCCCGGCATGGGTGCCGGTTTCCACCGCCCGCCCGTTGGCCATCACCACCACCAGGTCCGCGTCGCGCACGGTCGACAGCCGGTGGGCGATCACGATCGTGGTGCGGTCCTTCCGCAGGCGGGCCAGAGCCACCTGAACGGCCGCCTCGCTTTCGGTGTCGAGCGCGCTGGTCGCCTCATCCAGCAGCAGGATGCGCGGGTCCCGCAGCAGCGCGCGGGCCAGGGCCACGCGCTGGCGCTGCCCGCCCGACAGACGCTGCCCGCCCGTGCCGACCCGCGTGTCATAGCCATCCGGCATCGCCGCGATGAAGTCGGCGGCGGCGGCGGCGGAGGCCGCGGCCTCGATGGCCGAGCGATCGGCGCCCGGCCGTCCCATCGCAATGTTCGCGGCGATCGTGTCGTCGAACAGCAGGGAGTCCTGCGCCACATAGGCGATCGCCCCACGCAGGCTGCCGAGGGAGACCTCGCGCGTGTCCACCCCGTCGATCCGCACCCGCCCATCGGTCACGTCATGCAACCGGGGGATCAGGGCCAAGGCGGTGGATTTGCCCCCCCCAGACGGCCCGACCAGTGCCACGGTGCGCCCGGGCAGGGCCTCGAAGCTGAGGCCCGCCAGCCCGACCCGCCCGTCCGGGTAGCGGAAATGCACGTCCTGGAACACGACATGCCCCTTACCGGCCGGCAGCGGTTCGGCACCCGGCCGGTCCAGGATCGTCGGCTTTTCATCCAGCACGGTGAACACCCGTGCCAGCCCCGCCAGACCTTCCTGCACCGCCGCATTCAGTGATCCCAGCGCTCGCAGCGGGCGGGAGGCGATCAACAGGGCCGCGACGAAGCCGGTGAAATTGCCCAGCGTGTGGTCGCTGACGGCGGCGCGCCAGCCCTCGAACCCGATGACGGCGGCGACGGCCAAGCCGCCCAGGACCTCCAGCACCGGATCGACGCCGGCCCGGGTTCGCGCCATGCGCAGCAGCGACCGATAGAGCTGGGTGAACACGCCATCCGCCCGCTGGACCTCGGTCTCCTCCAGCCGGAAGGCGCGCACGGTGCGGGCCTGGGTGAAGCTCTCGTTCAGCATCACCGCCGCTTCGCCCATCCGCTCCTGCATGCCGCCCGAGGCGCGCCGGATGCGCTTGCCCAGCCGCTCGATCGGCACGGCGGCGATCGGGTACATGACCGCGGCGATCAGGGAGAGCACCCAGTCGAGATAGAGCATCGAGGCGACAAGCCCGACCACCGTGATCGCGTCCGACACACCGTTAACGCCCCGGGTCAGCGCTTCGCGGATCGTGGCGGCGTCGGTGGTGAAGCGGGTCGTGAGCTGGGCCGGTGCTTCCCGCTCCACCCGCGCCAGGTCGGCATGGGCGAGGTGGGCGAACATCCGAAGCTGGAGGGCGCGGATGACCAGCAGGACGATGCGTTGCACCTGTACGGTCTGGAAGTATTGGGCGGCGGCCTTCACCAGCGTCACGATCACGACCAGGGCCGGGATCTGATACAGGATCGCGGGATCCTTGTTGGTAAACATCTGGAACGCGTGGTCGATGACCACGGGATACAGCGCCGTCGTGCCAGCCATCAGCATGGTCAGCAACAGGATCAGCAGCATGCGCGGCCGATGGTCGCGCAGATGGTCACGCCACAGCCGAACCAGCAGCACGCGCGTGTCGTCACGCTCACGCCCAAGGGGTTGCCATGGGGATTTCGCGGGGGAAGCACCACTCATGCGGGGCCGTGTATCAGGCCGGCGCCCGCCCTGCCAGCCGGCGTCCGGTTATCCATTCGTTGACGAATTCCAGTTTTGTTCACCATCGAGCCTGTGGAAGTCCGCAATCCATACGATTGAATTTAACCTTTGATTCAACCCTGAGTGGCATCGTCAGGACCATCCGGCGGACCATGCTGACCCAGAGCGAGTCGACATGCAGCCGCCGACCTTGTGTGACCAGGCTAGGGAAGACGGCAAAATGGCAATCATGACGATCGATCAGGCTTTGGCATCGCCCACCGCGACGGGGATCACCATTGTCGATACGCCGACCAACATCGCGCGTGGCAGCCTGACCACCAGCCTGATGCCCCGGGTGACCGCGTTCAACATGAACGCGAACGGGGCCACGTCACCGGGCGATGCCAGGCTGCTCGCCAACCTGGGCGGGCTGTTTTCCAAGAATGGCTTCACCCTGACGGTCCGGAGCTCGGTTGCCGACCTGGCCAATCCGCTGAACGCCACCGGTCTCACGCTGGCGAACGCGAAGGCGGTCTTCGACACCGCCGCCAATATCCTGGCCGCGGCGACCCAGACGGTGATCACCGGCGCGAACAGCGTCGTGATGTCCACCAGCGCCGATGTCTCCTTGGCGGGCATGATCGCGTTCACGACCATGCCGTCGTTCTCCGTCTTCCCCGGCGCGATCATCACCCTGGCCGATACCGCCGCCAACCTGCTCGCCATCACCAACGGCCAGAAGCGCGCCGCCCTGCAGGCCTACAAGGTCTCGGTGGATTCCACGGTCAATGTCGACACCGCCCTGGACGTGGTGGCGCTGCATAATTTCTCGGTCGGCACCAATGCCACCCTGACCGTCTCCGACACACTCTCGGCCCTTCTGGCGCAGGGTGTCGTCACGGAATTGCCGGCCATCGGCTCCCTTCCCCGGGTCGTGATCCGCGTGACCGATACCACCGAGGCCCTGATCAACGGCGCGGAGACCATCGCCACCCTGGCTGTCTCCGTCCCCGCGCTCCGCACCCAAGCCACGGACAGCGTAACCGTCACGGCGGCCGAACTCGCCGTCCTGGCCGACCTGCCGAACTTCTCGATGGCGGCCGGTCGCGAGATAACGGTCGAGGATACCGCCGCCAACCTGCTGGCCGTATCCGCGGGTGACGCGTCGTTCGCCCAGAACGCGATCCTGTCCGCCCCCGCCACCCTGACGACGCAGCAGGTCGTGCAGCTCGCAAGCCGCTTCGGTCCCGACACCGCCACCGGCACGAACCTGACGATTGCCGACACCCTGGCGACGCTGGCCGCCCTTGCGGGCAACCTGAAGGCGCTGGCCACCGCCATCATCCTGGAAGACACCGCCGCCCACCTGGTCGCCGCCACCCAGATTCCGTCCGGCGTGACCGCCATCCGCCTTCTGGCCGACAATGGCACCTATACCATCGCGCAGATCGAGGCGCTGGCCGCCCTGGTGCCCGAGCACGTGACGATGACGCTGGTGGGGTCCGAGGACCACCCCGCCCTCCGCATCTCCGACACCCTCGTCAACCTCGTCGCGGCGCGGGTGATGCTGGCGGAACTGGGCGAAACCGGCCCGATCTCGGTCACGCCGACGGACAATGGCGGCACCGTGAACGCGGAATCCGCCGCCACCTTGGCCGGCACGCCCGACTTCGAGCCGGCCCTGTTCGCGCTGTCGGTCGCCGACACCGGGTCGGCCCTGTCCGCCGTCGCGGACGGGATCTTCGACCGCGGCTTCCTGGCCATCACCGTGGAGTCCGGCGTCTTTACCGCCACCGTGGCACAGCTGCTGGATGACACGCTGGCATTCGAGGAAGGCGCGACCGCCCGCCTGGGCTTCGACGCCACCGTGTCGGCGGCCGAGGCCCTGGCGCTGTCCGCGCTGCCCGGCTTCGGGCTGGCCCAGGGCGTGGACCTGGTCGTCAGCGACCAGGCCGCCGCCCTCGCCGATCAGGCCAACGCCGCCGGCCTGTCGGCCGCCACCGCCATCGTCCTGGCGGATGATGCCCTGATCGATGCCCAGCAGGCGGGCCGCCTGGCCGCCCTGGGTCCCGTATTCGACACGCAGGATCACGCGATCGCCGTCGCCGCGACGCTGAGCGACCTGCTTACCCTGGCCGGGTCCTCCGCCTTGCAGGTGGTGAACGCCTGGATGGGCCCGGTCATGCTCTCGGCCGCGGTCACCGCTTCGGCCGCCGACGCGGCGACACTCGCCCGGTTCACGCATTTCGAATCCGGGCCGGTGAGCCTGACGATCCAGGACACCGCTTCCGCGCTGCTGCACATGTCGGAAGGCGCCTCCGAACCCGATGCCTGGGCCGTCATGATGGTTGCGGACCAGGTCGTCCTGTCCGCCGACGCGGTCGTCACGTCCGCGGAAGCCGCCATCCTCGCGGGCCTCGGCGCGCGCTTCGGCAATGGCGGGCACGACCTCGTCGTGCGCGACACCCCCGATGCGCTGAGCGTCACCCGCGCCTGGACCGCCCTGGCCGGAGAGATCACCGGCTTTGAACTGGCCGACCAGGCCCAGCCCTGGGTGATGTCGGCGTCCCAGGCCGCGACCCTGGCCATGCTGCCGAACCTCGATGTTGGGCCGGGCCTGTCGGTGGTCGACACCGTGGCCGCCCTGCTGGCCCCGGGCGCGGGCGCTGGCCTCGCGCTGGCCGGCGCCGTGTCCCTGTCGGCGGACAGCACCGTCATCGCCACGGTTGCCACGTCCCTGCACGCGATCGCGCATTTCTCGGTCGGCACCCACGACCTGATCATTAGCGACGGCGCCGCGCGCCTGGCGGCGCTGGACCAGGGCACCGCAGCGATGGCCACGGCGATCCAGTTGGCCGGCAACAGCCTGATCAGCGTGGCCCAGTTCGAGGCCGTGCGCGACCTGCCGAACTTCAGTCTGAACGGCCGGATGCTGATCGTCAGCGACACCGCCACGAACCTGCTGACGCTGGATGGTGATACCTCGCTGATCGGGATCACCCTGCTCCAGGGTACCGCCAGCCTGACGGCCGAACAGGCCACGATGCTGACGGACCTGCCCAGCTTCAACGGCCGCCCCGACCGCATCGCCGTGGTGGATACAGCCGAGGAGATGCTGTTCCGCACGAACAGCGAGGCCGATCCCGACAACTGGGCGGGCCTGCTGCTCGCCGGCACCGCCACCTTGTCCGAGGACGCCGTCGTCACCGCCGCCAACGCCTCCGACCTCGCGACCCTCGGCAGCCGCTTCTCTTCCGGGACCCATACGCTGACACTGCGGGATTCCGCGGCGGAGCTGCTCGACCCGGCAAACGCCCGGGCGCTTGAGATCGCCGATGTCGTCAGCCTGTCCAGCGGACCGGTGACGATCACCGCGGCCCAGGCCATGCGCCTGGTCGCGATCGATGACTTCACCAAGGGCAGCGCGGTCGTCACCATCAGCGACACAGCCGACGCCCTGGCCTTCGCCGGCTTTGATGCCGGTCTGGCGCTGGCGGATCACATCCAGCTCAGCACCGCCACCACCCTGTCGGTCGACGATGCGGTGGCCCTGGTCGGCACGTCCACCTTCCAAGTCAACGCCAACGCCGCGCTGACCATCAGCGACACGCTGGCGAACCTGCTGGACCTGGGGTCCACCACCTTGGCCAGCAACAACCCCCTGTTGCAGGCGACACCCATTTCGCTGTCGGAAGATACGGTCGCGACCGTTGCCCAGCTCATGGCGCTGCGGTCCCTGCCGCAATACAATCTGAGTGGCGCGCCATTCGACCTGGACGGCAACGACCTGATCCTGCGCGACTCCGGCCGACGCATCGCGAACTTCACCGCGGATGCGCACTCCGCGCCGACCGCGTATGAAATGGCCGGCGACGCGACGCTGACCGCCGCACAGGCAACCATCCTGGCCGGCCGATCCGTCGATCTTGGCGACAACCTGCTGACCATCGCCGACACCGCCGAGGGACTGCTCGCCGAGGCCAACAGCGCCGGCCTGGCGATCGCCGACATGCTGGTCCTGTCGGGCAACGCGGTCGTAACCGCCTCCTCGGCCACGGCGCTGTTCGCCGACGACCGGTTCTGGACCGGCGGCCGCATGCTGACCGTGCGGGACGACGTCGAAGCCCTGCTCGACCTGTCCGGCGAGACGCTGCTGATGGCGACCGTCCTCCAGTTGGTGGACTCCGAAACGATCGACGCGGTCGAACTGCGCGGCCTCGCCCGCCTGGGCGTGAAGTTCGACCTGGATGACAACACCCTGACGGTCGTCGATACGGCGATCAACCTGGCCGACCTGGGCACGCAGGAACTTGAACTGGCGGCGCATCAGACGCTTGGCACCAGCGCCACCGTCTCGGCCGCCATGGCCGAGGAGCTGGCCGACCTGCCGGACCTCGCCTTGAGTGACGGCGTGGCCCTGACCATCCAGGACAGCGTCGAGAACCTGATCGACCTGTCGCAGGCCGCGCGTGATATCTCCACCGCCCAGCGTCTGCCCGCCAGCGCCAGCGTGGTCCTGACAGCGGCTGAGGCGGCGGACCTCGCCGCACTGCCCGCCTTCACCAACACCGGCGCGACGATCGTCGTGCGCGATACCATCGCCAACCTGGCCGCCGCCGAAACGGAAGACTGGGCCGACGTGGCGACGTCGTACGAAGTGGTCGACTCCATCGGCAACATCGCCGCGAACACAAGCAATCCGCTGCTGGTCCAGGCGGCGTCGGTGACGCCCTCCGGTGACTCGACGATCGACGCGGCGACCGCGGCGATCCTGGCCGACACGCCCGACTTCGACGCCGCTGACATGCTGCTGGTTGTCGTCGATGGCCCCGCGGCGATGGCAGCCAATGTCGATGCCATCCTGGCGGTCGCGACCGGCGCCCGGATCAACCAGTCGGCCGACATCTCGGTCGCGCAGGCCGACGCGCTGGTGCCGCTCGACACCGCCGCGATGCTGACCTTCGCGTCCGGCCACCAGTTGAACGTCGTCGATACCTTCGCCCATCTGTCCGACGAGGATAACGCGGAAGGCCTGGCCCTGGCCGACCATGTCACGATCCTGGATACCGCCAGCGCGCTGGAGGACGCCGCCGAACACGACTGGGGCAGCCTTGCCCCGGACTACGAACTCTCCGCCAACGCGACGGTCGCCGCCGCCGTGGCGGTCGTCTTCGCCGGCCTGGGCGCGCATTTCTCTACCGGCGACCGGGACCTGGAGGTGTCCGACACCGCGGGCGCCATTGCCGGCGCGGCCTCCGCGCTCAACACGCTCGGCGTGCCGGTCCATGTGGTCGACGCCGCCCAGGCGATTGGAACGCAGAGCACCGGGCTGCTGACCGTCACCGACCTGGCCTCGGTCACCCTGACGAACTCCGGCGCGCTGAGCGCCGCCAACGCGGCCGGCCTGCATGAGCTGGCGGACCTTCTGACCGGTGACCCGCTGGAGGTGGCCGATGACGCCGCCGATGTGGCCGCCCACATCACCAACCTGGTGGCCCTGGGCAACAATCTGAGCGCCGTGCGGGTCACCGACTCCGCGGCGGCGATCGGCGCGGTCGCCGGCGGTCAGAACCCGATCCAGACCCTCGGGGGCCGCCTGTCCATCACCCTGACGGACTCCGTGCCGGTCACGGCCGAGGTGGCCGCGGACCTTCTGCCCGTCCTGGCGAACATCACCGGCAACACACAACTGAACGTGACCGACACGGCCGCCGCCCTGGTGGCCGTTGCCTCGGACCTTGATGACCTGGGCGACCTGCTGGGGGTCGTTTCGATCTCCGGCACCACCGATCTGACCGCCGCCATCGCGGTCGGGCTGCTGCCGATCGAGGACCATCTGGGCCAGGGCGTCCAGGTGTCCGTCACCGATACACCCGCCGCTATCGCGGCCCAGTCCAGCGGCCTGACCACCCTGCTGGGGCAGAGCCGGATTTCGGCCATCACCGCACCCAACTCCACCGCCCAGCAGATCGTTACCAATGGCGGAATCCTGGACAGCCTCGGCGCCCACGCGACCATCCTGGACAGCGCCGCCAACGTGAATACCCGGCTCGATGCGCTCGTCTCCTTCGCGGAAGACGGCGGGGTGGTCACCACGATCGTGCTCAGTGACGGAGGAACGCCGACCCTCACCGTCTCGGTCGCCCAGCTCAGTTCCGCCCGCGATGTGCTCGGCCTGATCGGGTCCAGCTTCGCGCTGCATGTCAACGATACGGCCGCCAATATCGAGGCCGACCTCGCCAATGGCCAATCGTCCTACATGCTGGGTGTGTTGCAGTTCATCAGCCAGATCATCGTCAGCGATACCGGGGACATCGAACTGACCGTGGCGCAGATCGAGGCCGCCGGCGTCAATGATGGCGACGGCTCCGCGCTGGATATCATGACTGGCGGGACGGTCACCGTGATCGGCGCGACCGTCGATGACGTGGCCGACCTGGCCGCCATGGGCGTCGTGCCCGACAGCATCCTGGTCTCCGACGTCGCGAGCGCGATCTCTGCCGACCTTGCCACCGTCGGGTCGGACTTGGTGACGCATCGCGCGCTGATCGAGGGGATCGCGGTGTCCGACAACGGCGTGGTCAGCCTGACCGCCACCCGCGCCACCGCGGCGAACGTCGATGACGGCGCGGGATCGGTCATGTCCAAGGTCACCGGCGGCGACTTCGCGGTCACCTCGGTGGCCGAGGCGGATATCGAGGATATCCTGGCCCTGCCCGTCGCGCCCGACAGCATCGCGATCGTCGACACCGCGGCGCACCTGCAGGCCAACATCACCGACAGTGGCTCCACGATCCGCGCCAACCTGGCGGTCGTCAGCGGGATCACCGTCAGCCCGGCCGGCACGATCACCCTGACGGCGGCCCAGGCCCTCACCGCCGGCTTCAACGACGGCAGCGGTTCCGCCCTTGGCAAGATGACCGGCGTGACGCTGGCCGTCACCGATGCCACGGTCGATCAGATCGATGACCTGATGGCGCTGGGCGTGGCCCCGACGAGCATCGTGGTCGCCGATACGGCCGCCCATGTCCAGGCGGACCTGACCGCCGGCAACGCCTCGCTCATTTTGGCCAACCTGGCCGAAATCGAGGAGATCACGGTCACGCCGTCCGGCACGGTCACCCTGACCGCGACCCAGGCGCTGGTGATCGACGTCGATGACGCGCTGGCCCTGACGACGGGCGTGACCCTGGTCGTGACCGGAGCCACCGTCGCCGAACTGGATGCGCTGATGGCCCTGGTGCCGGCGCCGTCCGACGTCTCGGTCACCGACACGGCGGCGCATATCATCGCCGACATCGCGGCCGGCAATACGTCCGACCTGGTGGCAAACCGCGGGCCGCTGGCGGCGCTGACCGTCAGCGACTCCGATCCGATCACCCTGACGCAGGCCCAGGTCCTGGCGACCAACGTAAATGACGGACCCGGTTCGGCGCTGTCGCATTTGACCAACGGCACGATCGTCGTGATCGGCGTGGACGTGGCGCATATCGACGCCATCGCCGCCCTGCCCGTCGCGGCCGACAGCTTCACCGTGTCCGACACCGCCGCGAACATCGCCGCCGACCTGGCGCTGGGCGCATCGTCCGACATCCTCGACAACCTGGCCGACATCTCGGCCATCACTAACAGCGATGCCGGGGCGATCAGCCTGACCGCCGCGCAGGTGGTCGTGCCGAGCGTGAATGACGGGGCCGGTTCGGCGCTGTCCAAGGTGACGGGAGGTTCTCTGGTCGTTACCGCCGTCGCGGTCGCCGATATCGACACGATCGCGGCTCTGCCGGTGGCGCCGGCCTCGATCGCCGTCACCGCGACCGCGGCCACGATCCAGGCCGACCTGGCCGTCGCCGGCACGTCGAACATCCTGGAGCACCTGACGCTGATCTCGGGCGTCACCAACAACGATGCCGGGGCGATCACGCTGACCGCAGCGCAGGTGGTGGCGGCCGGGGTGAACGATGGAGCGGGGTCCGCCTTGTCCAAGGTGACGGGAGGCTCGCTGGTCGTCACCGGCGTGGCCGTCGCCGATATCCCGGCCATGCTCGCGCTGGGCGTCCCGCCGGCCTCGATCACCGTCAGCGACACGGCGGCGCATATCGAGGCTGATTTCCAGGCCGGCGCGGGATCGCTGATCCTGGGCAACCTGGCGGAGATCACGCAGATCACCGTCAGCGACAACGGCACGATCGCGATGACGCTGGCCGAGTGGCAGTTCACCGACATCAATGACGGTGCCGGATCGGCGGCCTCGCTGCTGAGCGGCGGGACGCTGATCGTGCTGGACGCGACGGTGGCCGATGTCGCGAGCGCCGCGGCACTGCCGGTGACCCCGGATGAGATCGCGGTGGAGGACACCGCGGCCCATATCCAGACGGATCTGGCGCTGGGCGGTTCGTCCAGCCTGCTGGTCAACCGGGCGCTGCTGAGCGGGGTCCTGAACACCGATAACGGCGTGATCACCCTGACGTCGGCTCAGGTTACCACCGCGCATGTCAATGACGGAGCTGGCTCGGTCATGTCCCTGGTGTCCGGAGGCTCGCTGGTCGTGACCGGCGTCTCCGTGGCGGACATCGAAACGCTCCTGGCCCTGCCCGTGGCCCCGGCGTCGATCACGGTCAGCGATACGGCGGCGGCGATTTCGGTGGACCTCGGACTGGGTGGATCTTCCAACCTGCTGTCGAACATTGGCGACATCACCGCGATCACGAACAGCACGTCGGCGACGATCCTCCTGACCTCGGTGCAGGTGCGGCTGGCCGGGGTGAATGATGGCGCGGGGTCCGTGTTGTCCAAGGTGACCGGAGGCGACCTGGTCGTTACCGGCGTTGCCATCGCCGACATCGACACGATCCTGGCCCTGCCAGTGGCACCGGCCTCGATCACGGTCAGCGACACGGCCGCCAGCATCGCCACCGATCTGGCCCTGGGTGGCTCGTCTGAGCTGCTGGCGAACAACGCCGACATCACCGAGATCACCAACGGCAATGCCGGCGCGATCACGCTGACATCCGCCCAGGTACTGGAGGCTGGGGTGAATGACGGCGCCGGGTCGGTGCTGTCGAAGGTGACCGGAGGCTCGCTGATCGTCATCGGCGTGGCCGTTGCCGATATCGAGACGATCCTGGGGCTGGGGGTCGCGCCGGCGTCGATCACGATCAGCGACACGGCGGCGCATATCCAGGCCGACCTGGAACTGGGTGGGTCCTCGGATATCCTGGGGAACCTGGCCGACATCACCAATTTGGCGGTCAGTGACGCCGGGATCGTGTCCCTGACGCTGGCTCGGATGCAGGCGGTGGGGGTCAACGATGGCGCCGGATCGGCGGCGGCGCTGCTCAGCGGTGGCACTTTGCGTGTCACCGGGATCACCGTGGCGGACATCGACACGGTGCTGGCATTCCCGGAGGTGCCGGACAGCGCCACCGTCAGCGATACGGCGGCGAATATCGCGACCGACCTGGCCTTGGGTGGGTCGTCCGACCTGCTGGCGAACGCCGCGATGATCTTCGCGATCACCAACACCAATGCGGGCGCGATCGCACTCACATCCGCCCAGGTACAGGCGGCGGGGGTCAATGATGGCGCGGGCTCCGTACTGTCGAAGGTGACGGGCGGGTCCTTGATCATCACCGGGGTTGCGGTGGCCGATATCGACACGATCCTCGGCCTGCCAGTGGAACCGGCATCCATCACGATCAGCGACACCGCGGCGCATATCGCGACCGACCTGGCACTGGGTGGGTCCTCGGAGTTGCTGGCGAACAATGCCGACATCACCGCGATCGCCAACAGCGATGCCGGGGCGATCACGCTGACATCCGCCCAGGTGCAGGCCGCGGGCGTGAATGACGGCGCCGGATCCGCCATGTCGAAGGTGACAGGGGGATCTCTGGTTGTCACCGGTGTAGCAATTGCCGATATCGAGACGGTCCTCGGCCTGGGCGTAGCCCCGGCGTCAATTACGATCAGCGATACGGCGGCGCATATCCAGGCCGACCTGGCGCTGGGCGGCTCCTCCGACATTCTGGCGAACCTTGCCGACATCACCAGCGTGGTGGTCAGCAACGCCGGGGTTGTGTCCCTGACACTGGCGCAGATGCAAGCGGCGGGTGTGAACGATGGGGCTGGATCAGCCGCGGCGCTGCTGAGCGGCGGCACGCTGCGTGCCACCGGTGTCACCGTGGCACAGATCGACACAGTCCTGGCGTTCCCGGAGGTTCCGGACAGCGCCACCGTCAGCGACACAGCGGCGAACATTGCCACTGATCTGGCTTTGGGTGGGTCCTCCGACCTGCTGGCAAACAACGCAATGATCTTCGCCATCGCCAACAGCAATGCCGGAGCCATCACCCTGACCTCGGCCCAGGTTCAGGCCGCGGGGGTCAACGACGGTGCCGGCTCGGTGCTGGCGAAGGTGACCGGAGGCTCCCTGATCGTCACCGGTGTCACGGTAGCCGACATCGAAACGATCCTCGGCCTGGGCGTTGCCCCGGCGTCGATCACCGTCAGTGACACGGCGGCGCATATCGCCACCGACCTGGCCCTGGGAGCATCTTCCGACCTGCTGACGAACCTGACGGACATCACCGCGATCACCAACAGCAATGCCGGCGCGATCACGTTGACATCGGCCCAGGTGCTGGTGGCGGGCGTGAACGATGGCGCCGGATCGGTCATGGCGCAGGTGACCGGAGGGTCTCTGATCGTCACCGGTGTGGCGGTTGCCGATATCGACACGATCCTGGCGCTCGACGTCTCCCCGGCCACGATCACGATCAGCGACACGGCGGCGAACATCCAGGCCGACCTGACGCTCGGCGGCTCCTCCGACATCCTGGCGGCTCTCGGCACGATCACCGGGATCGTGGTCAGCAACGCGGGGGTTGTGTCCCTGACGCTGGCCCAGATGCAGGTGGCCGGCGTGAACGACGGCGCTGGGTCGGCCGCGGCGCTGCTGAGCGGCGGCACGCTGCGTGTCACCGGCGTCACGGTGGCCGAGATCGACACCGTCCTGGCCTTCCCGGAGGTTCCGGACAGCGCCACCGTCAGCGACACAGGGGCGCACATTGCCACTGATCTGGCTTTGGGCGGGTCCTCCGACCTGCTGGCCAACAACGCGATGCTGTTCGCCATCACCAACAGCAATGCCGGAGCCATCACCCTGACCTCCGCCCAGGTTCAGGCGGCGGGGGTCAACGACGGCGCCGGATCGGTGCTGTCCAAGGTGACGGGCGGAACGTTGATCGTCACCGGTGTCACGGTAGTCGATGTCGAGACGATCCTCGGCCTGGGCGTTGCCCCGGCGTCGATCACGGTCAGCGACACGGCGGCACACATCGCCAGCGATCTGGCGCTCGGGGCGTCTTCCAACCTGCTGACGAACCTGGCGGACATCACCGCGATCACCAACAGCAATACCGGGGCGATCACGCTGACATCGGCCCAGGTATTGGCTGCCGGCGTGAACGACGGCGTCGGATCGGTGCTGTCGAAAGTGACGGGCGGCTCGCTGATCGTCACCGGTGTGGCGGTTGCGGATATCGATACGATCCTGGCGCTCGACGTCTCCCCGGCCTCGATCACGATCAGCGACACGGCGGCCCACATCCAGGCCGCCCTGGCGCTGGGTGGCTCCTCCGACATCCTGGCGGCCCTGGGCACGATCACCGGGATCACGGTCAGCAACGCCGGGGTTGTGTCCCTGACACTGGCGCAGATGCAGGTGGCCGGCGTGAACGACGGCGCTGGATCAGCGGCGGCGCTGCTTAGCGGGGGCACGCTGCGTGTCACCGGCATCACCGTGGCCGAGATCGACACTGTGCTGGCATTCCCGGAGGTTCCGGACAGCGCCACCGTCAGCGACACAGCGGCGAACATTGCCACTGATCTGGCTTTCGGCGGGTCCTCCGACCTGCTGGCCAACAACGCGATGCTGTCGGCCATCACCAACAGCAATGCGGGGGCCATCACCCTGACCTCCGCCCAGGTGCAGGCGGCGGGGGTCAACGACGGCGCGGGGTCCGTGCTGGCGAAGGTGACCGGAGGATCCCTGATCGTCACGAGTGTGACCGTTGCCGATGTCGAGACGATCCTCGGCCTGGGCGTAGCCCCGGCATCGATCACCGTCAGCGACACGGCGGCGCATATCCAGGCTGACCTGGCGCTGGGTGGGGCCTCCGACCTGCTGGCGAACAACGGCGACATCACGGCGATCACCAACAGCAATGCCGGGGCGATCACGCTGACCTCGGCCCAGGTATTGACCGCCGGCGTGAACGACGGCGTCGGATCGGTGCTGTCGAAAGTGACGGGCGGCTCGCTGATCGTCACCGGATTGGCGGTTGCCGATATCGATACGATCCTGG
Source organism: Asaia bogorensis (assembly GCA_945873195.1). GTDB lineage: Bacteria > Pseudomonadota > Alphaproteobacteria > Acetobacterales > Acetobacteraceae > Rhodopila > Rhodopila bogorensis_A. The sequence goes on along the minus strand of CAMCDA010000024.1, from coordinate 16,380 downwards.
CCCTTGGGGTCGCGCCGGCATCCATCTCGATCAATGACACGGCGGCCCACGTCCAGGCTGACCTGGCGCTCGGCGGGTCCTCCGACATCCTGGGCAATCTTGGCGACATCACCGCGATCACCGTCAGTCCGGCGGGCACGATCACCCTGACCGTCGCGCAAGTGCTGGCCCAGGACGTGAACGATGGCAATGGTTCCGCCTTCGACCTGATGACGGGCCCCACGCTTGCCGTCAGCAATGCGGAAATCGCTGATCTCGTGACGCTGTTCGCCCTGAATGTCACGCCGGCCGAGGTCACGATTCTCGACACGACGGCCAACATCCTGGGTGACTTCGGCGGCACGGGTGATCTCGGTGTGCACGCCGCCTTCGTCACCTCGGTCAAACCCACCGAGGGCTCGATGACCGTCGCCAACGCGACGACCATCTTCAACAGCCTGGTTGGCATCGCGACCTTTGACGAGAGCGCGCTGACCATCACCGGCACCGCGGCGGCCCTGCTGACGGCGCAGGGCGCGGTTCCCGCGATGCTGACCGCCGCGCTCGCGGTCACCATGTCGAACAACCCGACCGGGCTGACGGCGGCCGAGGCAACCACCCTGTCCGGCATCCTGGACGCGACCCTGGGTGGCGGCCAGACGATGGCCATCGCCGACACGATCGCCAACCTGCTGAACCAGGCCAACGCCGCCGGCATCGACCTGGCGACCACGGTCGAGCTCAGCGGGGCGACGACCACGACGGCCGCCCTCGCGACCGACCTGGTGGCGATCGAGGACTTCAACGTGGCGGCCCAGGCGATCACGATCTCCGATGCCGTCGCCAACATCCTGGACAATGCCAACGCGGCGGGTATCGCGGCGGCAACCACGGTGAACCCGTCGGCCAACATCACGGTGACGGCGGCGCAACTGACGGCGCTCGACGCGATCGCCGCCTTTGCCGCCGGCGGCCGCACCATCGCGGTCCAGGATACGGCGGCCAACATCCTGGCCTTGTCGCAGGGCAATCTCAGCCTCGCTGACACGGTCCGGGTCGCCGACTCGTCGGCCAATGTCAGCGCCAGCCTCAACAGCCTGAAGACCACGATCACGGACAACGCCCATACGCTCGTCATCGCGCTGTCGGACGGAGTGGCCAACACCCCGACCATCACCACTACGGCGGTGACCTACACCTCCGTCGCGGCGGTGATCGATGCGATCACCACCACCGGGGCGGTGCGGGTCATCGGCACGGCGGCGCAGATCGCGGCGATCGCGGCGACCTTGGCGGCCGACGCGACCGTCAGCGAGGTCTACGTCACCGATACGGCGGCGAACATCTTGTCCAACCTGACGACGCTGAACACGATCGGGTCCAAGTTCTCCCAGGCCACCCTGACCGACAACGTCATCAACGCCAGTGAGATCGCGGGCCTGCTCGAAATCCCCAACCTCGCGGCATCGAACCTGACTGTATCGGACAGTGGCGCGCAGATCGCCGCGGCCATCGCGGCGGCGGACAGCGACGGGCTCGCGTTCATAAACAGCCTGGATATCGAACTGTCCGAGGCCTCGGTCATCACGGCGGCCGATGCGCTGGCCCTGCAGGGCCTGACCAACCTGGACAAGAACGGCCATACGCTGAAGGTCTGGGACTCGGCGGCGAACCTGATCGATACCATCGACGGCTACCTCGCCGCGGTGAACGACCCGTCCATCGACGCCGTCCATCTCAAGACGGTCGCCGGTTCGGCCACCGTGTCGCCGGCGACCGCGGCGACACTGCTTTCAATCACCAACTTCAGCAAGGACAACCCGAACGCGACAACCAATACGCTGATCGTCTCCGGCACCACCGCGAACATCGAGGCGAACTACGCAACCCTTGACGCCAACGACGCGCTGATCAGCAGCGTGGTCGTGAGTGCGTCAGGCACGGTGACGGACGCCGTCTACACCCACCTGCTGAACCTGGGCGCGACCGCGGGCGGTGGTGTCAACCTGACAGTGCGGGACACGGCGGCCACCCTCGCGGCCAATGCTCCGGGCCATCTGGGCGGCAGCCCGAGCATCACCCCGACCACCTGGTCCTTGTCGGCCAGTGCCAGCGTGACGGCCGCCAACGCCGCCATCCTGGGCGGGCTGACAGGCTTCAGCGCCGGCAACTTCACGCTGTCACTGTCGGCGAATGCAACGGGCATGAGCGTGGCGGACGCCAACAAGATCGGCGCGCTGGGCAACGCGTTCCAACTGAATGGCCACACCATCCAGTTGGCGGGCGACGTGGCGACCGTGTCCAACCTGAGCAACAACGCCCGCCTGGTCGTGACGCCCGATATCACCGATACCTTCGCCCACATCGCCACCCTGACGAACAACAGCAAACTGCTGGGCGGCAGCATCACGGTCACCGACAGCTCCACGGTGTCCGTGAACCAGGCTGCGGCCTTCCTGGACCTGCTGAAGGTGGGGAACAACCCGGGCATCCTCGCCGCGAGTGTCTTCTTCGGAAACAACATCGCGGCGGTGACCGATACGTTCACCAACATCCAGACCCTGACGGGGTCGGGCGGTTGGACCGCGAACACCAGCGTGCATGACGACTTCAACCTGGTGGTCGCCGACAGCGTCTCGACGCTGGTGAACGGGTCTAACACCGCATCCCTGTCGTCGATGAACGCGACCACCTTCTCCTCCAACCAGTCGACCACGGCCGCCAACGCCACGTCGTTGTTCACCCTGAAGGATACGATTCACTTCGACCGCGGCGCCTATACGCTGACGATCTCCGACACCCCGTCCAACCTGCTGAACACCTCCTACGACAACGGCAAATCCTTCGCCGATATTTGGCAGCTCACGGGCAACGCCACGGTGGCGGCGCTGGATGCCGAGGCGCTGCTCGCCGAGGCGAAGTTCGTGCTCAACCACACGCTGACCGTCTCCGACACGTCGGACAGCCTGCTGGATGGTGTCCTGTCGCCGCTGATCAACGCCAGCGCCTACAAGGCGAGCATCCATGTGGAACTGTCCGGCGCCGAAACCCTGAATGCCCGCACCGCCGCGCGCCTGGTAGCCCTGCCCGGGTTCACCGACACCGACGACCTGAGCATCCAGGACGGCGCGTCCTACCTGCTGAACCCGGCGAACCTCGCGGCCCTCAACCTGGCAAACACCGTGACGCTCGCCGGGGATGAGACCGCGTCGGCGCTGACCACCTACCGCCTGTCCGTCCTGCCGAACTTCACGCTGGGCGCCAACACGATCTATCTGGCGTCGAACGACTACGCGAACGCTGCCACCCTGACGGCGATCGCCAACTTCGATGATGGGTTCGACGACAACGGCAAGACGATCACCCTGACGCAGAGCGCCCTGGCGCTGACGCCGACCCAGTATGCCGCGCTTGCCGATGAAACCATCGTGCTGAACGGTCATGCGGTGTCGGCCCTGGCAACGGGGGTCGCCGTCAGCTCCACCTCCGGGACCGTTCATGTCACCGGCAACGGTGTCGATGGCGCCACGCTCAAGGTCTATGCGTCCGACGGGACGGTGCTGACGACGGTCAACGGCGCGGACGACAACTTCGACGTCACCGCGGATGTCAACGACATCATCAACGGTGTCGTTGTCACGACGATCGTCGGCGGCGTGGCCGCATCCGGTGAATCGGCCCCGATCATCGGGCTGGAACGCACCGTGCTGACGGATGAAGCCACCAGCGCGAGCGCCACTTTCGCGGCCGACGGCGATATCCAGGTCGATACTGGGCAATTCATCGACCTCTACACGACCACGACGGCGCCCACCGATCATGCCAATCCGATCCTGGTCTACGATCCGACCCGCCACGTCGACTGCGCCAGGACCATGGGTCTGGGCGCTGGCCTGACGGCCCGCTGGCGGCAATTGCGCGGCGAAATGCTCGCCGCCCAGAACGCCGCCAGCCACCGCTCGGTCGTGTTGGGGGCAATCGGCAAGGGCCTGCGGCTGTTCTTCCAGTCCGCCATCCTGGGCGTCGGCGCCTGGCTGGCGATCCATGATGCCATCTCGGCCGGCGCGATCTTCGCCGGCTCCCTGCTGCTGGGCCGCATGCTTGCCCCGATCGAGGCAATGATCGGCGCCTGGCGGCCGACGCTGGCGGCCAAGGACTCCTTCGGACGCATCCGCGCACTGCTGGTCGAGGGCGAACGGGACCTCAAGACCGTCACGCTGCCGGCCCCGGCCGGAGACGTGCATCTGGAAACGGTGTCCTGGACGCCGCCCGGGCTGAACCGGCCCGTCGTGCGCGGCGTGGCGGTGCAGATCCAGGCGGGCGCGGTGTTGACCATCGTCGGGCCCAGCGCCGCCGGCAAATCAACCATCGCCCGCCTGCTGGTCGGCGCGATCCGGCCCGACGTGGGGACCGCCCGCCTCGACGGCGCGGACCTCGCCACCTGGGAGCCCACGCAGCTCGGCAGGGCTGTCGGCTACCTGCCACAGGACGTCGCGCTGTTCCCCGGTACGATCCGCGACAACATCGCCCGCTTCGGCGACGCGACGGATGAGGACGTGGTCGCCGCCGCCAAGGTCGCCCGCGCGCATGAGATGATCACCCATCTGCCCGATGGCTACGGCACCGTCCTGGATGAAACAGCCGCCAGCCTGTCCGGCGGCCAGAAGCAGCGCATCGCCCTCGCCCGAGCCCTGCTGGGCGATCCCGCGGTGGTGGTGATGGATGAGCCGAACGCCAACCTCGATTCCGATGGAGAGGCCGCGCTGACCGAATGCGTCCTGGACCTGAAGAAGCGTAAGCGGACGGTCGTGATGGTCACGCATCGGGCGGGTCTGGTTCGCATCTCCGACTACGTCGCCACCATGCGGGATGGCGCGATGACCGGCGTGCAGCGTGCGACCGAGTTCATGGCACAGCAGACACCGGCCGTGGTGGCGGGAGGACGGGTATGAGAAACGCAATCCGCGTCGGGTTGATCACGATCCTGGCCTTCTTCGGCGGCCTCGGTTCCTGGGCGGCGCTCGCGCCGCTGGATGGGGCCGTGGTCGGTACCGGCGCCCTGGCCGTGCATGGCAACCGCAAGACCATCCAGCACCGGGAAGGCGGCATCGTCGCCGAACTGCTGGTGCGCGACGGCACGATCGTGGAGGAAGGCCAGCTTCTGGTGCGCCTCGACGACACCCAGGCGCGCGCGTCCTACACGGTCCATCACGCGCAACTGCTGGCCGACCGCGCTTTGGTCGCGCGCAGCCTGGCGGAACTGGCGGAAGCAGCCGATATCACATTCCCTTCGGCCCTGGACGACGACGACCCCGTCGCCGCGGTCGTCAAGGGGAGGGAGCGGCTGATGTTCACCAGCCGGCGCGACCTGCTGTCCCGGCAGATCCAGATCCTTGACCAGCGGATCGAGCAGAGCCGCCAGCAGATCAACGGCGTGCGCATCCAGCTCGAGTCCACCATCCGCCAGTTGGGCTTCGCCGAGGAGGAATGGCGCTCCGTCTCCCGGCTGGAACGATCCGGGCTCGCGTCGAAGAACCGGCTGCTCGAAATCTCCCGCGCCGCCGAGTCCCTCCGCGGCCAGGTCGGGCAATTGTCCACCGAGGTCATGCGCCTGGGTGCCCTGGCCATCGAACTGGACGCCGAGAAGCTGCGGCTGCGGGAATCCAGCCACGCCGAGGCGACGCGTGACATGCGGGAGGCGCAGATGCGGATCCACGACGTGATCCCGCGCCTGGCCGCCGACCGGGACATCCTGGCGCGCCTCGAAATCCGAGCGCCGATCGCCGGAGAGGTCGTCAATCTGGCGATCTTCACCCATGGAGGCGTGGTCGATTCGGGCAGGGCGATGATGGATATCGTCCCACGCACCCGCACGATCATCGCCGAGGCGGAAATCCGCCCGGAGGACATCGAGCATCTGCGCGTCGGCCAAGCCGCCTCGGTCATCGCGCTGGGCTTCAACCCGCGGGAGACCGCCCCGATCCAGGGGGAAATCCGGGTGCTCTCGGCGGACCGGATCACCGACAGCCGATCCGGCCGGACCTATTTCCGGGCCGAGGTCGCCCTCGTGGCGGACCAGGAGAGCGGGCGATTGCTCGCCCGCCTGGGGCCAGGGATGCCCGTGGACGTGGTCGTGCCGATCGCGCCCCGCACCGCGCTCGACTACCTGATCGCGCCGTTGCGGGAGAGTCTCCGGACGGCGGGACGGGAGTTGTAGGGGCTATTCATCCTCCGGCAGCAGGTCCAACTGGGGGGAGGCGCGGGTGGGCGCCTTCAGCCCCAGATGCCGCCAGCCCGGGTCGCCCATCATGCGGCCGCGGCTGGTGCGCAGGATCAGGCCCTCCTGGATCAGATAGGGTTCCACCACGTCTTCCAGCGTATCCCGCGCCTCCGCCAAGGCGGCGGCCAGGGTTTCCACGCCCACCGGCCCGCCGCCATGGTGGTCGGCGATGCGCCGCAGATAGCGGCGGTCCATCGCGTCCAGCCCCAGGCGATCGACCTCCAACCGGGTCAGCGCGGCATCGGCGATCTTGCGATCAACGGTGGCATCCCCGGCGACGGCGGCGAAGTCCCGCACCCGGCGCAGCAGGCGGCCGGCGATGCGGGGAGTGCCGCGTGAGCGGCGGGCGATTTCCTCCGCCCCATCGTCGGTCAGCGTGATCCCAAGCAAACGGGCACCGCGGGTGACGATCTGGCGCAGTTCCTCGGGCGTGTAGAAGACCAGCCGCAGCGGAATGCCGAATCGGTCACGCAGCGGCGTGGCCAGCAGCCCGGCGCGCGTGGTGGCGCCGACCAGGGTGAAGGGCGGCAGGTCGATCCGCACACTGCGCGCGGCCGGCCCCTCCCCGATGATCAAATCGAGCTGGAAGTCCTCCATCGCCGGATACAGCACTTCCTCGATGGCCGGCTGAAGGCGGTGGATTTCGTCGATGAACAGGACATCACGCGGCTGGAGATTGGTCAGGATCGCCGCCAGGTCGCCGGCACGGGCGATCACCGGGCCGGACGTCGCGCGAAACCCAACACCGAGTTCGCGGGCGACGATCTGGGCGAGCGTCGTCTTCCCAAGCCCGGGCGGGCCGTGCAGCAGCACATGATCAAGCGCCTCCCCCCGGCCGCGCGCGGCCTGGATGAAGATCGCCAGGTTCTCCCGGCTGGCCTTCTGGCCTGTGAACTCCGCCAGGGTCTGCGGTCGCAGCGATGCCTCGGCCGCATCTTCCATCTGGCGCGCCGAGGAAACAGGGCGGTCTTCCGGAGCCTCGGCCATCAGCCCACCAGCCTCTGCGCGATCTCACGCAACGCTTCCCGGATCAGGGCGTCGAGTGTGACCCCGTCTCCCAGCCGGTCGGCAGCCCGTGTGGTGGCGGCCTGTGCCTCCGGCCGGCGGTAGCCAAGATTGACCAGGGCGGAGACCGCGTCGTCCCGCACGCCGCCGGCCGGCGCGGTGGTCACCGGCATCCCTACCCCGCCCGAGGATGGCATCGCTTCGACCTTGTCGCGCAACTCGGTGACCAGGCGCACGGCGAGGCGGGCGCCGACGCCGGCGGCGCGGGTCAGGCTGGTCTTGTCGCCCGCGGCGATGGCGGCCACCAGGTCGCGGGGCGACAGGGCCGACAGCAGGGACAGCGCGACCTTGCCACCGACACCCTGGACGGTTGTCAGCAGGCGGAACCAGTCGCGTTCGGCGGAATCGGCGAAGCCGTACAGCAGGATCGCGTCCTCCCGCACATGGGTTTCGACCAGCACCTTCGCCGGGGCGGGCGGCTGCGGCAACGCCGACAGCGTGCGGGAGGAAGCATGCACCAGATACCCCACGCCGTTGACATCGACGATGCAGGTGCCGTCGGCCAAGGCCTCGATCCGGCCAGTCAGCTGCGCGATCATGGGGGGAACACGCGGGGGAGGGACATCGGGCTTCCGTCCGGGGTTGCGGCGCTTCCATATACGACGCGTTCGCCGAGGCGTCGCGGGGGAAAGCGGCGTCGGGGCCGCCTCCGTTCCATGGGAAACCGACACGAAAGCGCCGGACGACCGCAATGCACCGCTGACGCGGGGTCCGGCGGCGGCTACAATCCCAGGATCAGGAGCCGATGACCATGCTGACCGCCACCTCCCACGCGTTCAAGGAAAACGCCCATCGCGCTTTGGGCGATCGCGGCCTGCAGAAGGCGCTCGCCCGCAGCGGTCCCAGCTTCATCGCGCGTCGCGCCGCGGCGGTGGCGGGATTGCCTGAGTTCGAGCAGTTGCGGGACACCGCCCGCGACATCAAGAACCACACGCTGACCCATCTGGATTTCTATCTCGAAGAGTACGAGCGGAAGGTCCTCGCGTCCGGCGGCAAGGTCCATTGGTGCGCCGATGCGGCCGAGGCGCGGACGGCGGTGCTGGACATCTGCCAGAAAGCAGGCGCCCGCACCGTGACCAAGGGCAAGTCGATGATCGGCGAGGAAATCGCGATCAACGAGCACCTGGAACACCACGGCATCACGCCGGTCGAGACCGACCTCGGTGAATACATCATCCAGCTTCGCAAGGAACTACCGAGCCACATCATCGCCCCGGCCTTCCATCTGAACATGGAGGACTGGGAAGAAGCCTTCCGTAAGCACCACACCGACCTGCCGGCCGATCGCGTCTTCGCCGAACGCCGCGACATCCTGACCGAAGCGCGGACCCGCCTGCGCGAGAAATTCCTCGCCGCCGATGTCGGCATCACCGGGGCAAATTTCCTGATCGCGGAAACCGGTTCCAGCGTCATCGTGACGAACGAGGGCAACGGCGACCTGACCCAGACCCTGCCGCGCGTCCACATCGTGCTGGCCAGCATCGAGAAGATGGTGCCGACGATCGAGGACTGCACGTCGTTGCTGCGCGTGCTCGCCCGATCCGCGACGGGGCAGGATTTCTCGGTCTACACCACGTTCTCGACCGGCGCGCGCCGTCCTGGCGACCTGGACGGGCCGGAGGAATACCACGTCGTCCTGATCGACAACGGCCGGTCCGCCATGATCGGGACCGAGTTCCAGGAGATGCTCCGCTGCATCCGTTGCGCGGCCTGCATGAACCATTGCCCGGTCTATGGCGCCGTGGGCGGCCATGCCTATGGCTGGGTCTATCCCGGCCCGATGGGTTCGGTCCTGACGCCTGGCCTGGTCGGGGTGCAGGAGGCCGGGAACCTGCCCAATGCCTCCACCTTCTGCGGCAAGTGCGAGAGCGTCTGCCCGGTCCGCATCCCGCTGCCCAAGCTGATGCGCCATTGGCGGGAGCGGGAGTTCGAGCGCCATCTGACACCCGGGGCGGTCCGGACCGGGCTGGGCCTGTGGGCCTTCCTCGCGCGTCGGCCGCAGCTTTACCGGATGGCGACCGGCGCGGCGGCGCGTGTCCTGGGTTGGATGGGAAGGCGCAGGGGCCGGTTCACCAGCCTGCCGCTGGCCTCCGGATGGACCGCCGGGCGAGATCTGCCGGCACCCGAGGCCGAGACGTTCTTTACGCGATATGCGCGGGAACAGCGGGCGGGGCGCGTGTGATGAGCCGGGACTCCATTCTCACCTCGGTCCGTCGTGGCCTGCGCCGTGGTCCTTTGCCGACCGACCAGACCGCCATGCTGTTGGCGCGGTTGGAGCGGCATCAGCGGCATTTGATCCCCGCCCGCTCCCGCTTGCCGCATCCCGAACAGGTCGATCTGTTCGTGCGGAATATCGAAAAGGAGTTCGGGTCCATCACCCGCCTGCCGGACTTTGACGCGGTGCCCGAGGCCGTCGCGGACTACCTGATGGCGCAGAACCTGCCGAGCGCGTTTGCGATGGCGCCGCATCCGGAGTTGCAGGGGATTCCGTGGTCGAACCGGCCCTTGCTGGCGATCCGGGAAGGCCGGGCGCAGGCGACCGACGCGGTCAGCGTCCAGCATGCCTTCGCGGCGATCGCCGAGACCGGGACCCTGATGCTGCCCAGCGCGCCGGAGCGGCCGACGACGCTGAACCTGCTCGCGGATACCGAGATCGTGGTGCTCCGGGCGTCGCGCCTGGTGGGTGCGTATGAGGAAGCCTGGGACCTGCTGCGGGCCGAGATGGGCGGCATGCCGCGCAATGTCATGCTGGTGACCGGGCCGTCTCGGTCGGCGGATATCGAGCAGACGTTGGAACTCGGCGCTCACGGGCCGCGGCGGTTGCATGTGCTGCTGGTGGAGGATACCGCCGGGGCCTGAAGCATCACCGGCCTGAGCGTAAACGTCTCAGGCCGGGTATTCAGCGACGAAGCTTGCGCCGCCGTTCAGACCAACGAGCCCGGATTGCGAACATAGTTTTCCTTGATCGCATCGGCGGCCCAACAAGCGAGCATGCCGATCGTCTCGGTGGGTCCATTCGCCGGCTGCTGCGGAAACGCGCTGCCACCCACGACGAACAGATTCGAGACATCCCATGACTGTAGATACCTGTTCACGACGCTGGTCGACGGATCAGTGCCCATCACGGCGCCGCCGGCATTATGCGTGCTCTGGTATCCCACCATGCTGAAATGCGTGCCTTTCCCCTTACCCCCAAGCCCGGACCCATTCATCGCCCTGCCGATCTCGGTGCAACGCTCATTCATGAAATTCATCATTCGCAGGTCGTTGTCGTTCCAGTCGAACGTCATGCGCAGCAGCGGCAGGCCGAAGGCGTCCTTATAGGTCGGATCCAGATCCAGGTAGTTCTGCCGATAGCTCAGGCAGGTGGCGTGAATGCTGATACGCAGGTTCCGGCGGTAGTGATACGCCACCGCCTTCTTCCATTCGGCCCCCCAGGCCGGCGTGCCAGACGGCACCACCTTGCCCTTGATCGGCGCAGCACCGCGCGCCGCGACGTCGACATAGGCGCCACCGATAAAGCCGAGTGGACCACGATCGATGATGTCGCCGTTGAGCTCATCAATCGAGGTGTTGACCATGCCGCCGCCGAAGAACGGATTGAACTCCCGATCGTCGAAAAACACGTTGACCGAGCCACCTTGCTGATAGGCGTAGTTGCGGCCGACCACGCCCTTGCCGGTGCGCGGATCATACGGCGTGCCGATGCCCGACAGCAGCAGCAGCCGCGTGTTGCTAAAGCAATAGGCGCCCAGGATCACGATGCTGGCCGGCTGCTCGATCTCGTTGCCGCGCGCATCGATATAGGTGACACCCGTGGCCTTCTTGCCGGTGGAGTCCGTGTTGACGCGCAGCACGTTGCACAACGGACGCAGCTCAAAGTTGGGCAGGCGCGCCAACGCGGGGAACACCGCGACGAGAGGATTGGCCTTGGCGCCTTGGGCGCAGACATGGCTGGAGCAAAAGCCGCCATGCGAGCATTCCAGCATCTGCGTGCGATACAGGTTGCGGAAGTCCTGGGTCATCGCCGCGGTCGGCCCCTGGAACGGGACATAGCCCAGCGAACTGGCCGCCTTGGCGAACAGCGTGCCCTCATACGTGGCTTCGGTCGGCGGGTTGGGAAACTCGCGGGACCGAGGCCCCTCGTACGGATTCCCACCCGGCTGAATCTCGCCGTTCAGGTTGCCGGCCTTGCCGCCGACGCCGTAGATGTTTTCGAACTGGTCGTAATAGGGTTCGACATCATCCCAGCTGACGCCCCAGTCCTGCAGGTTGCAGTCCTCGGGGATGAACGACTTGCCATAGCGTTGCTGGATCCGCGAGCGCATCTCGAAATCATGCGGCAGGAAGCGGCGCGCATTGGCGCCCCAGTGGGCCGAGGTGCCACCGACCATCTCGCCCGGCTTGAACGCGCCCAGTTCCCGCATCGGCAGCGCCATCTGCCCGTCGTTGTTGCGGAACGTCAGCGTGTCGCGCGCGAGGTTCTGGAAGATGTCGCTGTGGCGATCGTATTTCAGCTCGTCATACACATCGGGCTTGTGGAAGTCAGTGTTCACATCGATCGACCGGCCGCGTTCGAGGCACACGACGCTCATGCCCGCGCTGGCGAGTTCCATCGACATGATCGAGCCGACCACGCCGCTGCCCACAACGACGACATCGACTGGCTTCAATTTCGTTGCCGACATCTCAGTTTTCCTTGTTCGGCTTGATCATGACGTGCTTGGGAAAGCCTTGCGCATCGACCGGCACCTTGCCGGTCTGCACGTCCAGCACGCTGACGGGTTCGGCGTGGTACGGCTCGTGACTGGTGATCAGATCACGGTACTGGCTGCTGGGTACGCCGGGAAAGCCGAGAAGCTTCCAGCCGACCTTGTCGCGGTTGCCGCCATAGAGCGGATCGGCGAAATAGCCTTCCTCGGTGTTGCGCCACAGCAGGTCGAAGAAGAACTTCGACGACATGGAGGGAAGCGCGACCCGGTCCTTCTCCAACTGCCCGAGCAGACCCAACTGCGCGTCGGGCGCGAGCTGGGCAAAAGGCCGGCCGAATGCGGTCCGGCAATGCTGGTCGATTTCGCGGATCGCGATGCGATAGACTTCCTGCGGGGTGAAGCGCGATTGGTAGCCTTGCTGCGGCGTGCCATCCATCCAGGGACCGCCGCGATACTGGCGGCCGTGCACACCCCAGGTGCCGGCCAATTGGCGGTCGATATAGACCACCACGCCGGCATCGCGGGCCCCACACCCGAGATCGTCGGTCGGGATCAGCTGCTCGACGGCGGCTTCCAGGAAGCGGACTTCGGGCTCCAGCAAATAGATGTAGGAAGCCCCGATCGGATTGTCGCTCAAAGGTCGTCTCCTCAGTCCGCGACGTCCAGGGTGGATAGTGAGACCCGCCATTGTCAAGAGAACCGGAAACGGAACGAATACGGGTGATACATCGGGGGATGTCGGGGGCTTATTTGACGGATCTCCCGCCGCCAATTGATGACCGCGGCTCGACGGGAACCGAACTGGCACGCCGATCGTCACACCCGCGCGTCAGGCCGGTCCGGCTTGCCATCGGACAGAAACCCGGCGACAAACCACAACGCTGAGCGATGTAGCCGCCACATGGGAAATCCAGGCGAGGATCGCCAAACCGACAATCTGAATGGAAATGCCGCCGGGCGTCACGCCGGGCTTCGAGGAGACGAACATGATAACCAAATTTGACAGCTCTTATTTCGGCACCGTCGATATGGAAAAGCTGGGATACGCCGGCACGCCAATCAATGCGCGCCGCTATTCGCGCGAGGTACTTGGGCAGGCGCTACATAAGGTGGTTGCCTATGCCAAGTGCATGGACGAACGCGGCTTCAACACGATGTGGATGGCGGAACATCATTTCCAGCCGGAGGGGACCGAACTGATCCCGAACCTGCTGATGATGGCAATGCATCTCTGCGGCGTGACCAAGAACATCAACGTCGGCTGCGGCTTCAACGTCCTGCCCATGTGGCATCCGCTGCGCCTCGCCGAAGACTACTCGATGGCCGACATCCTGACCGGCGGGCGGGTGATCTTCGGCGTCGCCCGCGGCTATCACAGCCGTGAGGTCGAAAGCTTTGGCGGCCCCCTGATCGATCAGGAAGCGAACCGCGCGATCTTCGAGGAAGGTGTCGACATCATGTTCAAGGCCTTCCAGGGGGAACCGTTCTCCCACAAAGGCCGATTCTACACGATCCCGCCCGAGGTGCCGTATCGCGGCTACACGCTGAAGGAGATCACGCTGGTCCCGGCGCCGGCGCGGTTGCCGGTCGAATGCTGGCAGCCGATCCAAAGCGGCTCGGAGCGCGCGTTCGATTTCATGGCCAAGCACGGCATCAGCGGCATCATCGGCGGCGGTTCGGCCGAAGGCGGCGCGGTCGATCGGCACATCACCGGCTTCCGTGAAGCCTATGCGCGCCGCGGCATCCACCTCGAACCCGGTGAACGCCTCGCGCTCGGCTTTCAGTTTCATATCGCAAACAGCCGTGAGCAGGCCATCCGCGAGGCTGCACCGCATTACGAAGAGAACATGAAGATGTTCGGCGAACTGCGGCTCGTGCGCGCGCTGACAGACGAGCAGATCGCCGCGATGAGCGATCCGGCGTTGGCCGGCACGGTGAAGCTGCCCAGGATCGAGGACGCCGTGGCCATGGGCGGATTCCTGGCCGGCACGCCAGCCGACATCATTGAACAGCTCAAGGCGGTCGAGAAGCGTTACCCCGCCCTCAATCGCGTCGTCTGCGCAACACCGCTCGGCACCCCTCTCGCCGTGCAACTTGAGGATCTCGACCGCTTCTCGAAGGAGGTCATGCCCGCCTTCGGAGCCGGGCCGAAGGTCGCCGCGGCGGCGCAATAGGCGGAAATCCCGTTCCCCTCCGGGCCTTTGCCCGGAGGGGCTGGGACTAAGCCCCCAACTTCGCCAGGCCCATCGCGCCGCCCTTGAGACGGCGCGGGTCAGGCCCGCGGGCGGCGAGGCTACTGCGCCGCCATTGCCTGTTCAGCCTCGAAGCGAAAGCCCTTGTAGCCTTCGGCCACCACTTCTTCGCAGATTGTGCGATATCGGCCGACCCCAGCGATATAGGGCATGAACAGGCGCGGCTTGCCCGGGATATTGGCGCCCATATACCAGGAATTCGCTTGCGGAAACAGCGTCTTGTACGCCACCTCCTGCACGTGATCGACCCACTTGTCCTCGGCCGAGCGCTCCGGCTCGATAAGAGCGAGGCCCTGGTTGCGCATGTGGATGATGGTATCGGCAACCAGCTCCACGTGCTGCTCGATCGAGGTGATCATGTTGCTTTTCACCGACGGGCTACCCGGGCCGGTGATCATGAACAGGTTCGGGAAACTCTCGGTCATCAGGCCCAGATAGGTGCGCGGGCCCGCCGCCCACTTGGTCTTCAGTTCCAGCCCGTCCCGACCACGGATGTCGACGTTGAACAGGGTGCCCGTCATGGCATCGAAGCCGGTAGCGAAGACGATCGCATCGAACTCGAAATCGCGCCCGTTCACCGTCAGGCCCCGCGGCGTCAGCCGATCGATTGGTGTCTGGCTGATGTCCACCAACTCGACGTTGTCGCGGTTATAGGTCTCGAAATAGCCGCTATCGACGCATAGCCGCTTGGTGCCGATGGGATGGGTCTTTGGGCAGAGGATCTCGGCCGTCACCGGGTTCTTGACCGTCTGGCGGATCTTGTTGCGAACGAACTCCGCCATCGTGTCGTTGGCTTCGCGGTTCGTCATGATGTCGTTGAACGCGCCAAGGAAGCCCGACCCGCCGAGGCGCCAACGCTCCTCATAGGTGGCCAGCCGCTCTTCCCCACTGACTGCCAACGCCGATTTGTCGTTGAGCTCGCGCAGGACGCCGTTCGGCATGTGGCGCATTTCCTGGCGCTTTGCCGGGTAGCCGTCTTTCCATGTGTTCGCGTAATCGGCGGTCATCGGTTGATTGCGCGAGGGGATGGTGAAGTTCGCCTGCCGCTGGAAAACGGTCAGGTGCGTGGCCTCCTGCGCGATCACTGGAATTGCCTGGATAGCCGAGGAGCCGGTGCCGATGACCGCCACCCGCATGCCAGCGAAGCTCACCGGTTCATGCGGCCAGCGGCCGGTGTGATAGGTCTTGCCAGTGTAGTCCGACAGGCCTTCAAACTTCGGGATCTGCGCGGTCGAGATGCAGCCGCCGGCCATCACGAAATGACGGGCGCGGATCTTTTCCCCCTTGCTGGTTTCGATGTTCCACAGCCGCTGACCCTCGTCGTAATGCGCGGCCCGCACTTCGGTCTCGAAATCGATGTGTGGGCGCAGGCCAAAGCGGTCGGTCACATGATCGGCATAGGCGCGGATGTCGGCGTGACCCGAGAACTTCTCCGGCCAGTTCCATTCCTGCTGCAGATCGTCATCAAAGCCATAGGAATACTGCATGCTTTCCACATCGCAACGCGCGCCGGGATAGCGGTTCCAGTACCAGGTGCCGCCCACGCCATCGCCGCGTTCGAAGCACCGTGTCGAGAGGCCCTGTTTACGCATGCGGTGCAGCAGATAGAGGCCGGAAAAACCGGCTCCGACGATGACCACATCGACGGATGAGGCTTTGGTGGGGGACGTGGACATCGGACAATTCCTTAATCATTGGCCCTGACGAACCGGTGCTGGTCACTGGTTGCGCCTCGTGGGGCTTCGGGTTTCTCTCAGGCTCGCCAGACCGATAGGGTCCGGTCAAGTGGCCCATCGCTGAGCCCAAGCCTACCGCATGAGGCAAAAGACCGCCACCCGGTCAGCCCTTTCATGCCAACAACCATGTTCGGGGATCAAACCCGAGGCCGCGTTCGGACCGCAGGGGCTTTGGCCGCGGCACCGCGTCACACACCCTCCCCCCTCGCAGGGGAATCGGGTGAAGCCTTTTTCACCGAGCGATGATGCCCGCGAGAAAGTCATCATCCCATGCGGCGACTTTCCGCCGCAGGCGCAATGAGTCCTTGCCGCCGGCGGTTCGGAGCAAGTTGTGAGCCATATGCTTGATCGTCGTG
>CAMCDA010000023.1 GCA_945873195.1 Asaia bogorensis | reverse complement strand
CCGTTCTCGCTGACGACATAGATCGTGCCGTCGGCGCCCATCGCCATGCCTTCATGCTGCTGATCGGCGGTCGAAAGCGGGTTGCCGGCGTCCGACAGGATGGTCAGCGTGCTGAACACGGTGCCGGAACGATCGACCTCGACGATCTTCCCGGATTCCTGGCTCAGCAGCAGGATGTGGCTGGATGCGGCCAGGCCGTCCAACGCGTCGACATTCGACAGGGCGTAAAGGTCGGCGAGATCCGCCAGACCCGCCGGCCCGACATCGAAGAACGGCGTGGAGTCGGTCGTGGTCGGCGATCCGTTCGTTCCGGTGCCGGCGGCGAAATTCACGTTCGTCAGGAACACGTATTGCGGGTTGATTTCCTTCGCGACGATGAAGCCGCCGGTCGTGGGATCGAAGGTCAGCCCCTCGAACCCGTTGTTGCCGATCGAGGTGCCCAGCTTCACGGTCAGCGCATTCGCGCGGGTCAGCGTGGTGTTGGGGGTGTAGGTGAACTCGACAAGCTGGCGGTCGCGCTCCTCGGTCATGACGAACTTGCCGCCGCCGATATAGGCCAGGCCTTCGGGGTCGTAGAATTCCGTGCCCTGCGGGCTGGAACCGGCGGCCAAGGTCATCGAGTTGATCAACTGACCGGTGGTGCTGATCTGCACGATCGACGTGCCGCCGTCGCCCACGACGAACAGCGAGCCGGTATCCCAGTTGTAGGTGACGGCCGAGACTTCCTGCGCCAGCACGCTGCCGGCGGGCGCCGTGGTGCGGGTCGGTTCCGGCAGGTCGAAGCGGCCGATGCGCACATAGTTGGCCAGGCTGAAGGTCGGGATCGTGACCTGCGCGATCAGCGGTTCGTGATCCGATGTCTGGTCGGCGAACTCGGCGTTGATGCGGACGATGTCATATTGCGCACCAACCGCGAGGTTGTTGTCGACCAGGATGTGATCGAGCGTCTGGGAGTTGCCGTCGAAGACGTAGTCGTATTGTTCCTCGGCCGGCAGGGTGTCCCCAAGACTGGTCAGCACCGCGGTGCCGCCAGGCGTGAAGGTCGCGGTCGCCAAGGACGGGTTCGTGCCTGGAACGTCGTAGCCCGTGATCGTGGCGGTGCCCTTCAGGACGTCGATCGGCTGCTCCCAGGGGAATTCGTTGAGATCGCCGATCACCATGACGCGGGCATGGGCGTTGGCGGCCAGCGCGTTATCGACAAACGTATTGACGGCCTGCGCCTGGGCGGCGCGCTGCACCTCCCCGTTGTTCAAGGGCGGCTGGTCGCTCCCCAGCAATGGCGCGCTGCCACCCTTGGAGGTGAAGTGGTTGTTGATCACCGTGATCGGCGTGCCGTTGAACGTGAACGTGGCCACCAGCGGCGGGCGCGAGTCGAAGAAGGCGTTGTCGGGATTGGTCCGTTGGTCGACGTAGGATGTCGTCACCGCGCTGCCGTCGGAGCCGATCGTCTTCAGCGACCCCTCGACGAAGTTCACCCGATCGGTGCGATACAGATACGTCGTGCGAATGTTGCCACCGGGCTGGCCGCCGTTGGTATCGTCGCCGATGAACGGATGGTCGATGAACGCGTATGCCGGGCCGCCGGCGGTCGCAACCGCGTCGACCAGCATTTGCAGCGTGACGTCGGCGGCGACCGTGGCCGAGTTGGTGGCGCCGTCATTGTCCTGCACTTCCTGCAGCGCGATGATGTCCGGCGACAGCAGGCGATTGACGATTTCGCCGCCAATCGTGGCAAAGCGGCCAACGCCGTCGTTCGGGTCCAGGTTCTCGGCGTTGTAGGCGGCAACCCGCAGCTTGTCGGCGCCGCCGGTCAGCGTGGTGGTTTCCTTCACCAAGGTGCTGGCTTTGCCAACCGTGTAGGCCTGCGTGGCAATGACTTCGTAGTTGCCGAAGTCATAGCGCATGATGCCGGTCACATCGTTCAGCACCGCGCCCAGATTGGCCGTGGGGGTCGAGAACCCGGCCAGCATGCCGCTGTCGTCATCGATCTGGATGCGTTCCGGGTTGTAGTCACCGCCGGTGCTCGCGTTGTCACCGAACACGCCGGTGCCAGGCGTCAGCAGCAGGTTGCCGCGCGGCGTCATGCCGGTCGCGTTCAGGCCGTTCGAGGCATCGTTGTCGCTGTCGACGACGGTGAATATCTCGCCGAAGCCGTTGCGAGGACCGACAGCAACCGGCGTCTTCACGGTCACCAGCATGCCTTCAAGCCGCTCGTAGAACAGACCGCCAGCGGCCAGGCTCTCGGTCGGCGGCAGCAGCCCACCGGCGCCGCCGATCACGGAGGCCACGATCGGCGTGCCCGCGCCCATATCCGTTACATTCGTGACGGAGGCGAGTTGCGTCGTTGAGAACGCGCCAGGCGCGGCGCCGTTGGGCGTGAATTCCCCCACCGTGCCCGTCACCTGAACCGCATTCCCCACAGTCGGCAGCGTCCCGCTGGGCAGGAACACGAAGATGCCATCGGACGTCGCGGCATTCCCGTCGCCAGCGTCCTGGATGTAGAAGCCGCGGCTACCATTCGTATCGACGGCCGTCACGACGCCCTGCAAGGTCACGACCTGGCCAACGATCGCGGAGGCATGCCCCTCGCCCTGCACCTGACCGATGAAGGTCGGAGCTTCGTCATTCAGGATCGTGCCGGTCGCGCCCGATTGCGTGGCGGCGACCTGGACGGCGACACCGGCCAGCAGGTTGGTCGCGCTCTGGATCGCCAAGGTGAAGGTTTCATTCGCCTCAAACACGGCGTCGCCGGCCACATCGACGGTGATGGTCGCGCTGGCCTGGCCGGCCGCGATCGATCCGTTGATCGCCAGCGGCAAGGCGGGAGACCCGGCGAAGTCCGTGGCACCGGCGCTGCCGGCGCCGAGTTGCACGGTGAAATCGACCTGGCCGAGCATGCCGTTGATGCGCTCGACGGTGAAGGTCAGTTGGGAGGTGCCGGCGTTGCCCTCGGCCCGCGCGACGTTCAGCGAACCAGCGGCGAACCGGACCTGCTGCGGCAGGTCGGACGCCAGCGCCGCATAGACGGTTGTGGTGCCGCTGATTTCGTTGGCACTCAGCAGCAGGGCCGTGCCGGTCGGGCTGTCGGAGGCCGCGATGAAGCGGACCACTTCCGGGCCGTGATCATTGGCGGCAGGCGGAATGTACGAGACGAAGGACGCGTTCGCCGGATCGGTGACGTCGTAGACCATGACGCCGCCCTGGCGTTCCAGGGCCACGAATGCATATTGCCGGCCGTTGATCGTGCCGATGTCGATGCCTTCGGGCTCCGGGCCCTTGTCGTCGGACCGGTTGTCGAACGTGCCGCTGCCCTGGTTCTGGTTGAACGTCGTCCCGGCGTCGGCACGGGCGGCGATGATCCGTTCGAACTCCCCGCCGGTTTCGCGCAACTTGGTGATGCTGCCGTCCGCGTTCTGGCGGAAGATGGAGATGCCTCGGCCGCCGAGGGCGTAGATCTGGTCGAAGTCGCCGTCGTTGTCGGTATCGCCAATCGTGGTCAGTACATTCAACCGGCCGAGATCGGCGTTGGCCTTCAAGGCCGCTGCGTTCGGGAACGCGGTCGGGTCCAGAACATAGGCGGCATTGCTCAGGCGGACCGAGTCGGTGAGCCCGACCCGTGAATCGCCCTCATTGGCGGTGACGAAATAGGTGACGCCGGCCACCGCGAAGCTGGCGATCGCGTCGGGCTGCGGCAGGCCAAGGATCGGCGCCCCATTGACGTTGATCCCGCCATCCTGATCGGAGGTATCGAGCACGTTGCCGGGCAGCGAGCGATCGATCGAGCCGAGCGGCATGATGCTGATCGGGGCGGATGCGGTCGGATCGGCAAGGTCGATCACCGCGATCGCGTTGACTTCCTGCAACGTCACGTAGGCGAAGCGCCCGTCGGGAGAGACGGCGATGTATTCCGGCTCGATATCGTTGGCGGCGGCCTGCCCGGGGAATACCTGGACGCCCGCGGCGCGCAACTGGTTCTCGAACCCGTTCAGGGAGGAGAACGAGATCGTGTTGATGACCGTGGCGGAGACCGCCCCGCCGCTGACATCGATGATCGAGACCGACCCGACCGTGAGCGGCACGGTAGTGTCCGGCTCCGCCTCATTGGCGACCAGGATGCGGGCGCCGTCGGGGGTGAAGGTCAGCGAGTCGGGGCCGATGCCGACATCGAGCTGGGCAATGAACGTACCGTTCGTGTCGAACAGCGCGACGTGGCCGATGGCGCCGTCCACGGCGCTGTCAAATCCGACCGCGACGATGCCGTTCTTCACGGACACGGTCGAGGCGGCGCCGTAGTCGGTCAGGGTAGACAGATCGATCCCGACGACGGGGGTCAGGCTGCCCGAGGCCTCGATCTGGACGATGTCCAACTGGTTGGCGTTCGGGTTCATGACGAACATGCGGGCGGTCGCGGCGTCGTAGCCAACGACTTCCGAGTTGCCAATCGTCGGGGTGAAGGCGCCGAGGCGCAGCAAGGTCACTGCATCCGTTGCGACGGGGGTCGTCGCGGCGCCTTGCAGCGATTCCGCGGCGGTCAGGATGCGAATGCCGCCCAAGGTCGGAGCGTCGTCGTCCTGGATGGTGCCGGCCGCGTTGAGGGTGCCGCCGAGCGCGGTGGTGACCGAGGCGTCGGCATTGGTGGCGGATAGAAGGGTGAGGCCGAAGCCCTCGTTGAGTTCGACCGCGGTGTCGCCGGCCACGTCGATGGTCACGACGCTGCTGGACGCGCCGGCCGCGATGGTCCCGTTGACGATCATCGGCAGGGCGGGGTTGCCCGCGAAATCGGCGGAATTGGCGTCGCCGGCGTTCAACTGGGCGGTGAACGTCACCTGACCCGTGGTGCCGCCGGTGCGCTCCACGGTGAAGGAGAAGCTGGTCGTTCCGCTGTTGCCTTCGAGGGCCGACACCGCCAGCGACCCGGCGGCGAAGGTGACGGTCTGGGTTTCGGTGCCGGCGACGGTGAAGGCCGTAGTCGGGAACGGCAGGTCGGGCGTGACGGTGTCGATCGACTGGTCGCCGCTGCCATCCTGGAACACCCAGTTGGCCGGGTTGTTGATGACCGAGGCGTAGCCCGAGAAGCTGGTCTGCCCGGTGCGCGCGCCGTTGAAGGCGGCGATGTCGGCACCGGTTGCGACACCGAAGGACATGGCGTTGACGCCGGCGGTCAGGCCGGTGCCATCCAGCGACGCGCCGCTGGTCAGGGCGTTGCTGGCGAAGGCGGTCAGGAACGCGGTGGGGGTCGTCGCGTTGGTGCCGACAAAGGCGTAGAGGATCTCGTCACCCGAGGAGATGCCCCGGTTCGTGGCGTCAACGAAGGTGGCGGTGCCGATGTTGGTCGCGATGTCGGTCGCGAGCGCGCCGCCGATACTGTCGATGCGCACCACCGTCCCGGCGGCGACATCGGCCGCGGCGGTCCAGCTCCAGGCGCTTTCACCGGTATTGAAGGCGGTTCCGGACCATTCGTTGTCCTGGAAGAAAATGACCGTTCCGGCTGGCAAGGTTTCCAGCGCCACGAAGGCAATGTTGTCGTTGCCGTCGGCATTGAATCCAACGAACGCGATTGATCCCGGCCCAAGCGCCATGTTGGCGATCCCCTTGCTTGAAAAGCATGGGAGCGTCAGCGCGTTCTCGGCCGTTGTACCGCATGCCCCGCGGACAACCACTGGCCCCGCGCGGGCAGACAGCCAATGAGCCGCGCGGACCCCCCATCCGCGTCGGCTTATGCTCTCGTTGCATGACAGTCCGATGACGGGTCGGAGATAGTCGTATTAACTTACCTGGGGGGGTTCTTAATCCGCGGTCGGGCGCTTCGAAGCCGGGGATAGCTCCAGTCCCGCGCCGGCCGTGGGGGAGTCAGCCGGGGCCTACCGGTCGTTCGGTTTTGACGCTGACGCTTCGTACCGACACGACGAGTTCTCCATCACGATCACGAAACTCCGTGATGCGGTCGGAAAACAGCAATTTGCCGGCGCGTTTGCTGTCGCGTTCCCAGGTCCGGCCGGGCCTGGTTTCGGCGATGAGCGTTTCGCCGGGACGGATCGGACGGAAATACTCGAAATGCTGTTCGGCGTTCAGCCCGCCGGCCGACGGGGCCCTGCCTTCGATGCCGCTTGGGGTTTTCCCCGAGCCGAACCACTTCTCACCGGGCCTGGGACGCGAGCCCTCCGGATTGAATTGCGCCACGGCCGCGGTAAAGGTTGGCGGCGCGATGATGCCGCCGATTTCGGTCGCCTTCGCCTTCTCCGCGTCGTGGTAGACGGGATTTTCGTCACCGATGGAGCGCGCAAACATCATGATGTGCGTCGCCTCGATGGGGAACGTGATTGTCGCCAAGGTCGGCCCTCCTTTTTTTGAGATCGATGTTCAATGGACATCCGTCGGGAGCTTATCGAACAAATCGGTCGGTCGCCATCGAACCGCGATTTTCGCGGCGAGACGCCGGGATAGCGCCCATGTCCATCGTGCCGTGGTATGGTGCGTTGGATTTCAAGCCACCCATTGGGAGGATATTGCGTGAACAAGAACGAACTGACCGCCTGGGCTGGCAAGAACGGTTGGCAAATCATTGCCGGCTGCCCGAGCCTGACCAAGCCGTCCGCACCCAAGGATCCCATCGTTCGGATGGTCTTCAAGGCGACAGTTGTCAGTTTTGAGATCAAGAAGCCCGCAGGCAAATGGGAAAAGGTATCGAGCCAAAGCTACTCGAAGATCAGCCCTGACCCGGACACCGGGATGCCTATGGGCATGGGGTTGGAAACCACGCCGGGCATTACAATGCTGATGCAACAGAACAGGGACAGGCAGGTCTTTGGCGCGATGAAGGGCGAGCCGCAATTCTGACGGATGTCGCGCTCGGGTCGCCGCCGCGTGACGTGCCTCCATCGAACATGTTCGATAGCCGGCCAACGATATTCATTTTCGAAGAAGCAGGGGGCGAGATGGTGGAGCTGAGGGGAATCGAACCCCTGACCTCCTCATTGCGAACGAGGCGCTCTCCCAACTGAGCTACAGCCCCATCCCGCTCCGCATCGGACCGCGGGGGGTCCTTGCAGGGCGCGGACAATGCTCATGAGGCAGGGGGAAGTCAAGCGCGGTTGAACGATTTTTTGAGCGTCCTGTCGCGGGTAACAGAGGGCCACACGGAACGGGTTGCGGAGGCCCCCGCCCGCCATTAGCTTCCCCCCACCCATCGGAGAATGCCTCGTATGATCAGTACGCTGTTCTGGCTCGCGGATCAGCTGATCAACCTGTACATATGGGCCGTCATCCTGGCGGCCCTGTTCAGCATGCTCGCGGGATTTGGGGTGCTCGACACCCGCAATCGCGTCGTATGGACGATCGGCGATTTCCTCTACCGGATCACCGAGCCCGCATTGCGGCCGATCCGCAACCTGCTGCCGAACCTCGGCGGCATCGATCTCAGCCCGCTGATCCTCCTGCTGTTGCTCCAGGCGGCGCGGATGCTGCTGAACAAGGTGTTTGAAGCGGTCGTTCTTGGCTCTCTCCGATCGCTTCTGTGAACGAATTCTGGCGTGGAACGCCGGACGGCGTGACGGTGATGATCAAGGTCCAACCCAAATCCAGGCGGCCGGGGGTACAGGGCGTTGCCCCCTCGGCTGACGGCCCTCGCCTTCGCCTCGGCGTGACCGAGGCGGCGGAGGGTGGACGCGCGAATGAGGCAGTCAGGGAATTGATGGCAAGGACATTGGGCGTGCCGAAATCGGCCGTCACCATCGCGGCCGGCGAATCGAGCCGCGAAAAACTCGTGCGTGTGTCGGGGGAAGCGTCTTCCCTCGGCGATCGGCTGGCGGCGCTATGAGCGCGCGGATTATCGATGGCAAGGTGGTCGCCGCCGCCTTGCGGGCGGAGGTGGCCGCCCGGGTCGCCGGCCTGTCCTTCCAGCCGGGCCTGACCGTTGTGCTGGTGGGAGACGATCCGGCCAGCGCCGTCTATGTCCGCTCCAAGGATCGCGCGGCGCGGGAGGCCGGGATCGCCGCCCATACGATCCGCCTGCCGGCCGAGACGACCGAAGCCGCCCTGTTGGCTGAGGTACGCCGCCTGAACAACGACCCCACCGTCGATGGCATCCTGGTGCAGTTGCCTTTGCCCGCGCATATCCGCGCCCAGGCGGTGATCGAGGCGATTGATCCCGGCAAGGACGTAGACGGGTTCCACCCGCTCAACACCGGGCATCTGGCCGATGGCCGCCCGACCTTGGTGCCCTGCACCCCCGCGGGCGTCATGAAGCTGCTGGCCCATGCCGATATTCCGCTGTCCGGCGCTCGGGCGCTGGTGATCGGCCGCTCCACCATCGTCGGCCGCCCTGTTGCCGCCCTGCTGCTCGGCGCCAACGCGACCGTGACCATCGCCCATTCCCGCACCCGCGACCTGCCGGCCGAGTGCCGCCGAGCGGATGTGGTCATCGCGGCGATCGGGCAGCCGGAATTCGTCCAGGGTGACTGGATTGCTCCGGGCGCAACGGTGATCGATGTCGGCATCAACCGTCTGCCCGACGGCCGCCTGGTCGGCGACGCCGCCTATGAGGCCTGCGCAGCCCGCGCCGGCGCGATCACCCCGGTGCCCGGTGGTGTCGGCCCCATGACGATCGCCTGCCTGATGGAAAACACCGTCAAGGCCGCCCTTGCCCGCCGCGGTTAGCCGCCGGCCTATGGTGCGGACCAGGCCGGCGCGGTAGACGGACCGCAATTCCGGAGAAGACCCCATGACCACAGACGACACCCTGATCACCAGCCGCGACGGCCGCGTAGGCCGCATCGTGCTGAACCGACCGAAGGCGCTGAACGCGCTGAACCTCGACATGGTCCGCGCCATGACCAAGGCGCTGAACGAATGGCGCGACGACCCGCATGTGCATGCGGTGGTGATCTCGGGCACCGGCGACCGCGCCTTCTGCGCCGGCGGCGACGTGATCAACCTGCGCGAAGGCCAGATGTCCGGTGACCGGACCGAGGTCGAGGCCTTCTTCAGCGAGGAATACGCGCTGAACCTGATGATCGCGACCTATCCCAAGCCCTATATCGCGCTGATCGACGGCATCTGCATGGGCGGTGGCATCGGCGTGTCGGTCTACGGCCCCTATCGCGTGACGACCGAGCACGCGTCGTTCGGCATGCCGGAAACCGCGATCGGCTTCTTCCCCGACATCGGCGGCACCTATTTCATGCCGCGCATGCCTGGCCAGATGGGCATGTATCTGGGCCTGACCGGCCTGCGCATCTTTGGCGCCGACGCGGTCCATTGCGGCTTTGGCACGCATTTCACCAAGCGGGAGGATCTGCCGGCCCTGTCCGCCGCGCTCGCCGCGGAAGGCCCGGCCGCCCTGGCGCGGTTCAACCAGACGCTGCCGGCATATTCCCTGGCCCCGCATCTGGCGGATATCGATCACTGCTTCAGCGCCGATACGGTGCTGGAAATGGTGCACCGGCTGGAAAAGCTGGATGCCGACTGGGCCAAGGCCGCGCTGAAGGCGATGCGCTCGGTGTCGCCGTCCGCCATGGTCTGGACGGTGGAGGCCCTGCGCCGTGGCGCCAACATGACCCTGCCGCAGGCGCTGGACTTCGAGTTCCTACTGACCCGCACGACGATGGCGCATCCCGACTTTGTGGAGGGCGTGCGTTCGCTGGTCGTGGACAAGGACCGGAATCCGAAGTGGAGCCCGCCCCGGCTGGAGGATGTCGATCCCGGACTGCTCAGCCAGATCTTCCGGTAAGGTGGAGGGTCGGAGCAGCCGTTTGCGTTGGTCCGTGATGGGCCGGGGGTCGTTTGCGCTTGGCGATAGATTGCGGGTTCCCGTCATCGCGGGACGATGCCCCCGCGTCATCCCCCGCCTTGCGCCGGGGGCCATTGGCGGCACGGGTGCTGGGGTTGGCCCCCGGCAGAAGGCCGTGGATGACGGGGGGGTAGGGCCGCTCCGGCCGATCCCGTCATGGTCGGGCTTGACCCGGCCACCCGCCCAATGGCCGTTGAACAGCGGCGCGGCGTCGCACCTTCGAAGCGGGGGTGGCGACGCAGGCGAAGCCGTTGAGGCGACGTGCCACCCATGACAGCCTCTCCCACCACCCCAGCCCCGATGGTCCAGGCGTCCACCCAGCCCCCCATCATCCAGGCCCGGGGCATCCACAAGCATTTCGGCGCCCTGCACGTCCTAAAAGGCGTCGACCTGATCGTGCGACAGGGAGAGGTCGTCTTCGTCATCGGCCCCTCCGGCTCCGGCAAGTCCACCCTGCTGCGGTGCCTCAACCGGCTGGAGGAACCGACCGCCGGCACCCTGATCGTCGACGGCATCGACATGCTCAGCCGCCGCACCGACATCAACCAGGCGCGCCAGCGCATCGGCATGGTGTTCCAGCAGTTCAACCTCTACCCGCACATGACCGCGCTGGGGAACGTGACCCTCGCGCTGCGAAAGGTCGCGGGGAAATCCAGCGCCGAGGCCACCCGCATTGGCCAGGACGCGCTGGCCCGCGTCGACCTCGCCGACCGGGCGGACCACTACCCGACCCAACTCTCCGGCGGGCAGCAGCAGCGGGTGGCCATCGCCCGGGCCATCGCACTCGAACCACGGGTCATGCTGTTCGATGAGCCGACCAGCGCGCTCGACCCCGAACTGGTGGGCAGCGTGCTCAAGGTCATGCGGGACCTCAAGCACAGCGGCATGACCATGGTCGTCGTGTCGCACGAAATGGACTTCGCCCGCGCCGCCGCCGACCGCGTGGTGTTCATGGATGACGGCCTGATCGTCGAGGAAGGCCCGCCCGAGCAATTGTTCTCCAACCCGACGCAGGATCGGACGCGCGCCTTCCTCAGCCGCGTCGGGCGGCACCATTGATCGTCGGGGCACCCTGACAGATGTCGGGCTGGGACAAGTTCACCGAGACGTTCTTCAACCCCACGGTCATGGCCAAGTACCTGCCGGACATCATCGACGGGTTCTTCCTCACCATCCGCCTGGCCCTGCTGGTCATCATTGCCGGCATCGCCTTGGGCCTGTTCCTGGCCGTCGTCCGCGCCTTCGCCATCCGCCCGCTGAACTGGCTGATCATCTTCGTCGTCGACCTGTTCCGCGCCCTGCCGCCGCTGGTCATCATCGTGCTGATCTATTTCGGCCTGCCCTCGGCCGGGATTTCCCCCGATGCCTTCGTCGCCACCTGGATTTCCTTGACCCTGGTCCTGATGGCCTTCACCGAGGAAATCTTCTGGGCCGGCATCACATCCGTCCCCCGCGGCCAGTGGGAGGCGGCGCGGTCCACCGGCCTCACCTTCCCGCAAACCCTGGGCTGGGTCGTCCTGCCGCAGGCCATCCGCCTGACTGTCCCCCCACTCACCAACCGCACCATCGCCATCACCAAGGGCACCGCGCTCGGCTCCGTCATCGGGTTGGCGGACATCCTCTCCCAGGCGTCATCGGGCGTGTCGCACAGCTTCAACCCGTCGCCGCTGACCCTGGGCGCCATCGCCTACCTGATCCTGTTCCTGCCCGTCGTCATCCTGGGTCGCTGGGTCGAAACCCGGTTCGCGTGGAAACGATGATCGAGGTCTTCCTCAACCAGGAGATCATCCTCGCCGCCTGGCCCATCCTGTTGGCCGGGCTGTGGTCGACGATCCTCCTGTCCCTGATGGTCGTGCCGCTGGGCATGATCGGGGGCATCATCCTGGCCATCCTGTCCACCGCCCGCAGCCGCTGGGTGCGCTGGCCGCTGATGGCCTGGGTCGATTTCTTCCGCGCCTTTCCCCCTCTGGTCCTGCTGATCTTCCTCTATGCCGCGCTCCCCTTCGCGGGACTCGAACTCGGCGCCTTCGGCTGCGTCGCCATCGGCTTCTTCCTCAACACCGGCGCCTATTACGGGGAAATTCTCCGCGCCGGGATCGAGAGCGTGCCGACCGGTCAGATGAAGGCCGCCCGCTCCACCGGCCTCTCTCGCTTGCAAGCCATGACATACGTCATCCTGCCGCAGGCGGTGCGAAACGTGCTGCCGGACCTGGTGTCCAATACGCTGGAGGTCGTGAAGCTGACCTCCATCGCCAGCGTCGTCGCCCTGCCCGAGCTACTGTTCCAGGCTCGGCAGGCCCAAAGCGTGACCTACAACCCGACGCCCATCGTCGTCGCGGCCATCGCCTATTTCGTCCTGCTCTGGCCGCTGGTTCGGCTGGTCAGCCGGCTGGAAAACAGCGCCATCGCGGGGCGGCGATGAGGCTCGTGCTGGCCCTGGTGCTGGCTTTGTCCGCCTGCGCGCCGTCGCTCGACTCCCACGTGCCGCCGTTCGCCCGCGTGCCCTACCAGGCTTTCTCCCGCGATACCGTCGTCGCGATCGCGCTGCGGGAATGGCGGGCCTTCGGCTCGCTCGACCTGCCGGAGACAGAGGGCGACCAGTCCGAACGAGACCAGGGCCTGTGGCAGCGCATCGGCGAATACTGGTGGCTCGGGATGGACGCGGGATCGGAGGAAAGCGGCTGGACCGGCCGCCATGACGGGTTGGGCCGGACCTTCGCCCCCGAGGAAGACGGCAAATACGCCTGGTCGGCGGCCTTCATCTCCTACGTCATGCGGACGGCCGGGGCCGGGCCGCGCTTTCCCTATGCCGCCGATCATGCCGAATACATCAACGCGTCCCGGCGCGGCGGGCGCTGGGTGATGACCGCCCAACCGCCCGATGCCTATGCCCCCCAGCCTGGCGATCTGATCTGCCGGGGGCGCGGCCGAGCGGCGGGGTTGCGGTTTGAGGATTTGCCGACGGGGCGGTTTCCGTCGCATTGCGACATCGTGGTGGGTGGACCCATCGATGGCGCGATCCCGGCGGTGGGCGGCAATGTCGGCAATGCCGTGACGCGGCGGTTCTTTCCGGTCGGCGCAGACGGCATCCTGGAACCAGCCGATCCCGCGTGGCTGGCGGTGCTGCGGCTCGGCACAACCCGATAGGGCTTCCACGGGGACGTCGCCTTTTCCGTGACAATTCACCGCGCGGAGCGGGTCCGCGCCGATAACGCGTTCCCCTCCCTGCCGCCCGTGCTAGGAGCCGGGATCATGGGCGGGAACGCGACTCTTCTTGGCATCGGCCTCGGCGTTCTGGCCTATGGGCTGTTCGCCGTGCATGACGCCGCGATCAAGTTCCTGGTCGAAACGCTGTCCGTCTGGCAGGTCCTGTTCTTCCGCAGCGCGACGATCCTGGCCGCCTGCCTGTGCATCGGGCGCTGCCCGCTGGTGAAGCGTGCGATCGAGACTCCGCTGAAGCGGACACTGGCCTTCCGCGCCGCGATCACCATGACGGCCTGGATCTGCTACTACACGGCCGCCCGCAGCATGGGGCTGGCGCAGTTGCTAACCCTGTATTTCGCCGCCCCCATCATGGTGACCCTGCTGGCGGCGCGGGTGCTGAAGGAAACCGTGACGCCGACCCGCTGGCTCGCGGTGTCGATCGGGTTCGTGGGCGTGATGTTCGCGGCAGATCCATTCGGAGTCCGTGCCTCCCTGCCCACGCTGCTGGTCCTGATCGCCGCCGCGCTTTGGGGATACGCCATCATCCTCATGCGCCAGATCGCCCGGCGCGAGTCCTCCCTGATCCAGATGCTGTTCAACAACGCGATCTTCCTGCCGATCACGGCGGCGGTCTGCGTCACCACCTGGGACACGCCCGACCTGATGGAGCTGGCTTTGCTCGCATCCGTCGGCGCCTTCGGGGGCCTGGCGCAGTTCCTGGTGTTCGAGATGGCTCGACGGACTCCAGCCTCGGTCATGGCGACCGTGGAATATACCGCCCTGGTCTGGGCCTTCCTGCTGGGTTGGGCGATCTGGGGCGACATTCCGTCCTCCGCCGTGTGGTTCGGCGCTGGGCTGATCGCACTGTCCGGCATCGTGCTGGTGGTCGCGGAACGGCGAACTCCGTAACCCCTTCCGTTGGGGCACCGCCTTCGCCATGCTGCCCGCGATGAAACAGGGGGAGGCCTGGATATGAAACCGATCGTCGCCGTGATCGCACCCGGCATCATGGGCAGCGCCGTCGCCAAACGCCTGACCGAAAAGGGGCTGGAGGTCCGGACCTCGCTGGCCGGCCGCAGCGCCGCCACGCTGGCCCGGGCCGCCGATGCTGGCATGGTGGACGCCACCGACGCCGGGATCGCCGAGGCCGATATCATCCTCTCCATCCTGCCCCCCGGCGATGCCGTCAGCCTGGCGGAGCGGCTGGCTCCGGCGCTCCGGAACGCCAACCGCAAGCCGATCTATGTGGACTGCAACGCGCTCGACCCGAAGACGGTGCTGCGCGTGGCGGCCGTGGTGCAGGCGGCCGGGGCGACCTTTGTCGATGGCGGGATCATCGGACCGCCGCCGGAGCCCGACTCGAAGAACACGCGCATCTATCTGTCGGGGGAGGACGCGCCCAAGGCCGCTGTCCTGACCGAATACGGGCTGTCGATGCCGATCCAGCCCGGGCCGATCGGCGCGGCGTCGGCCATGAAGATGTCCTATGCCGGGATCACCAAGGGATTCACTGCCCTCGGCGCCGCGATGATGCTGGCGGCCACCCGGGCCGGCACGGCGGATGCGCTGAAGGCGGAGATGGCGGTCAGCCAGCCCGCTTTGTACGGGTGGCTGACGCGGCAGATGCCGAAGATGCACTCCAAGGCCTATCGCTGGGTGGCCGAGATGGAGGAAATCTCCGCCTTCGTCTCCGAAGACCCTGCCGGCGCGCAGTTCTACGAGGCCGCCGCCTCGCTGTACGAGCGGATCGCGGCGGATTATGAGGGCGGGAAGGTGGAGTGCGACATGCTGGACGCGTTCTGCGCGAAGAAGGACTGAGGCTGAACGGTTGTGAGGGCATCTCGCCGCCCCACCCGCCACGTCATTCCGGGCACCGCCCCACTTGCGTCGTAGGGGCCGAAGGGCCGCTATCCACGACTTGCCGGCTCGCGACAGGGGAAAGTCGTGGAATTCGGGCCTCCGCCCGGGACGACGTGGGGCAGCCTCCGCGCCACCGCCAGATCGGCCACCGGATCAACCAACACCGTCAGGCACAGCATCGGGGAACAACGCGCCCCACCGACACAGGGAGACAAACCATGTTCCAAGGCATCCACCGCTACCCGCCGATGGATCGGGTCATCCAGGGCATTCCCCTGAAGGACGCGCTGACCGCCGAATTGGAGCGGCTGCAATCACAGGCCGTCTACGTCATGGTCAGCGGCACGCTGGCGCGGGAAACCGATGTCGTCGACCAGGTGCGCGGCGTGCTGGGCAACCGCCTCGCCGGCGTGTGCGGGAAGATCGGCGCCCATACACCCCGCATCGACGTGGTTGCCGCGGCGAATGAGGCCCGGGCCGCCAAGGCCGACCTGCTGGTCACCGTCGGCGGCGGGTCCGTCACCGACGCGGCCAAGATGGTCGGGCTTTGCCTCGGCAACGACATCACCGATCCGCGCCAGCTCGACGCCTTCCACGCGACCATCTCCCCCGAGGGCAAGACCATCCGCCCGCCCACCAAACCGCCAGGCGCCCGCTTCATCGCCGTGCCTACCACGCTCTCGGCCGGGGAGTTCACCTGGTTCGCCGGCTGCACCGACACCGAGCGGCATCTGAAACAATCCTACGGCATGGAACTGATGATGCCGCAGGCCGTCATCCTCGATCCCGCCGTCACCGTTCACACGCCGGAATGGCTGTTCCTGTCAACCGGCATCCGCGCCGTCGATCATGCGGTCGAGGATATCTGCTCGATCAACGCCACCCCGTTCTCGGACGGTGCATCCATGCACACGCTGCGCCTGCTCTCCCGCGGGCTGCGCGCGGTCAAGGCCAACCCCACCGATCTGGAAGCGAGGCTGGACTGCCAGTTGGGCGCCTGGATGTCGATCATGGGGTCGCAGAATGGCGTCTCGAAGGGTGCCTCGCACGGCATCGGCCATGTGCTGGGCGGCACCGCCGATGTGCCGCACGGCTACACCTCCTGCGTCATGCTGCCCTCGGTGCTGCGGTTCAACGAACCAGTGAACGCCGAGCGCCAGGTCATGGTGGCGGAGGCGATGGGCCGGCCAAACATGAAGGCCGCCGACGCGGTGGCGGAACTAATCGCCGACCTGGGCCTGCCCGGCACACTACGGGCGGTCGGCGTGAAAGCGGATCAACTCGATACGATCGCCGTCAATTCCATGCACGACCGGTGGATTCACACGAACCCGCGCAAGATCGAGGGACCGCCGACGGTGCGGATGCTGCTCGACGCGGCCTGGTAAAGGGGATCAATCCACCAACGGCACGACACGGCGGGCGCGCAACGACCACTCCGCCCCGCCGGTGTCGGTGCCTATCGCGACCAGATGGTTCGGTTGCGCCTCCATCAACGCAAACCGCCAGCGCGTGGGATTGTCGCCCAGGCGCGGGTCAAACGCGATCCCGATGCGGTCGTCATCCAGCAGGAATGAAAACTGATCCAGCGGGATCGCCAAACCCAAGCCACGCGCCTTGATGTAGCTTTCCTTCAACGTCCAGTACGAAAGGAACCGTCGCTGTTGCCGGTCGGCCGGCAGGGCATTCAATGCCGCGACCTCGGTCGGTGAGAAATAACGATCCGCGAGCGCCACACTGGCATTGCGCCGATCCGCCGGCTCCGTATCCACACCCATGGCGTCAAACGTCGTGCTGACCGCGCAAACGATCAGCCCGTGCGTGTTCGACAGGTTGAAGCGCAGCGGCGGCGTGGTCGCCGGCGCCTCGATATGCGGCTTGCCGCGGGCATGAGTGCCGAACCGCCAGTCAGCCGGCGCCACGGAGGCGTAACGAGACAGCGTAGTGCGGACCAGGGCGCGCGTCGCCAGGAACAGCGCCCGATCGGCCGCCCCGACGAACCGGTCATGCCGCGCCCGCTCCTCCGGCGTCATCAAGGCGGCGTGTTCCGCCAACAGGGCCGGATCGGTGGTGGAACCGTAGGGATACCACCACAGATCGATGATGCCCGATTCCGGGTTCAGCGTCTCCCGCGGGACGACCGGCGGGAGATCATGCAGCACCGACCCGCACCAGCTTTTGCAGGCTTCGCAGTTTCTCCGGCCGGGGTTGCCCTGGGAACAGGGATGGCCAGGACGCGACCGAGACCTCCCCGACATAGATATCGCCACGCGAGTCCACCGCGATCCCATGCGGCGACATGAACTGTCCAGGAGCCTGGCCGTGCGCGTTTTCCTCGAACCCCAGGCGCGCCAGAACCTTCCCGGTGTTGGAAAGGATGCTGACCCGCGGCCCAAGATTGGGGAAGCCACGATTGGAGCCCAGGTACGGCCCGACCTCTCCCACAAAGCACAGCGGACAGGCGCCCCGCGTCATGAACAGCGCGCTGGGGCGGTGGAGGACGTTGCTCCAGGCCGTTTCGAACCTGCCGTTGCCGTCGAAGACCTGGATGCGGTGGTTCTCCCGATCCGCGACGTAGACCCAACCATCGGCATCGCAATGGATGTTGTGGGGCAGGTTGAACTCACCCTCTCCGATCCCGCAACGACCCCACGACATCATGTGCCGGCCGTCGGGCGCGTATTTGTGGACCTGCGCGTTGCCGTAGCCGTCGGATACGTAGATCTCTCCCTTCGGCGACAGGGCGGTATGGGTGCAGCGGCAGAAGGGCTGCCCGCTCATGAACGGGGCCGGCTTGCCGGGGATGCCGAGGGTCATCAGAACCTTGCCGTCCAGGCTGCATTGCCGGACGCAATGGGCGCCGTCATCGGTCAGCCAGATCGTGTCGTCCGGTCCCATGTGGACGCCGTGGGCGCGGGGGAACAGACCCTCCCCCCATGAACGTAGGAACGTACCCTCCCGATCGAACACCATCATCGGGTGTTCGCCGCGGTTGAAGACATAGACATTGTCGTTGCGGTCGACACCCACCGCGCCGACCTCATGGAACGACCAGCCTTCGGGCAATTGCCCCCAGCCTTCCTCGACCCGATACCGGTATTCGCCGGAACCCAGAATGACGGACATGGAACGATCCCTCCCGGTTATTCGGCTGGCACCGCGGCTGGCTTGGTCTTCTTGCCGCTGCTCAGCCATTCCTCAAACCGCTGCACCACCACGAAGAACGACGGCACGAACAGCACCGCGAGGCAGGTGGATGCGAGCATGCCGCTGAACACGGTCACACCGATGGACTTCCGCGCGCTGGCCCCGGCGCCGGTGGCGAGCACCAGGGGCAAGACGCCCAGGATGAACGCGAAGGACGTCATGACGATCGGGCGGAACCGGGCGCGGGCCGCATTGACCGCCGCTTCCAGGATTGGCTTGCCATGCAGCACCCGTTCTTCCCGCGCGACCTCCACGATCAGGATGGCGTTCTTCGCGGAGAGCGCGATCAACAGGATCAGACCGATCTGGATGTAAAGATTGTTGTCCAGACCCGCCGCGGTCAGCACCGACGCGGGGCCAAGTAGCGAAAGAGGAACGGAGAGGACGACGGTGATGGGCGCGTACCAGCTTTCGTACTGGCCCGCCAACACCAAGTAGACCAGCAGGATCGCCAGACCGAACGTATAGACAAGCTGGTTGCCGACCTGCTTTTCCTGGAACGACATCGCCGACCACTCAATGGCCGTACCCGGCGGCATCGTCGCGGCGGATGCCTGCTCCATCAACCCCAGTGCGTCGCCGCTGCTGAAGCCGGCCGCCTGCGACCCCAGCACGGTGGCCGCGGGATACAGGTTGTAGAGCGTGATCAGCGCGGGCCCGGTGGACGGGGTCACGCTAGCCAGCGTGCCCAGGGGCACCATGGTGCCGTTCGCGGTCTTGACCGGGAGGTTCTCGATATCCCGCGTGGTGACGCGGAAATCCTGATCGGCCTGGATATAGACCTGGAACGTGCGGGAGAATTTGTTGATCTGCCCGACGAAGGTGGACCCCAGGTAGGATGCCATGCCCTGGAAGGTCTGCCCCACGGTCACGCCCAGCGTTTGCGCCTTGGTTCGATCGATCTCGACATCAAGCTGCGGGACCTGCGCTCGGAACGATGTGGCCACGCGCGTCAGGCCTGTTTGCGTGCCGGCGGCCGCGATGATCGCGTTGGTGATTTCCCCGAGCTTCCGCAGATCGCCGGAGCCGTCACGCAACTCCACCATCATCGTGAAGCCGCCGGAATTGCCGATGCCCTGGATCGCGGGGGGCGGAATGACCAGGATCGATGCCTCGGGGACCTGCTCCATCTCCCGGGACAGGTTCATGAAGATGGATCGCAGGTCCTGGCCCGCGCCACGGACACTCCAGTCCTTCAGCGTGACATAGGCGACGCCGGCATTCGCGAGCGACGCGCTGTTGTCGATCACGGACATGCCGCCGATCACGACGACATACTCCACCCCCGGCACCTTCAACGCCAAATCCGATACCTTGCTCATCGCTCGGCTGGTTCGTTCCAGGGACGCGCCGTCGGGCAACTGGACGCTGATCATCAGATAGCCCTGGTCTTCCAGGGGCAGGAAGCCGGTGGGGACGCGGCTGAAGGCGATTACCGCGCCGGAGATCAAGATGATGCCGCAGATCGCCATGAGGCCGCTGCGCCGAGCCATGCGCTCGATCAGGCGGGCGTAGGCACGCTCGATCGGGTTGTAGACGCGGTTGAAGCTGCGGAAGAACAGGTTGCGCTTTTCCGGCGGCACGGCCGGGCGCAGCCACAGGGCGCACTGGGTGGGCTTCAGCGTCGCAGCGTTGATCGCGCTGAGAAGGGCTGTGGCCGAGATGACGATCGCGAACTGGGCGTAAAGCTCTCCGGTCAGGCCGGGCAGGAAGGCGGTCGGCACGAAGACAGCCATCAGCACGAGCGTGATGCCGATGATGGGGCCGAACAACTGCTCCATCGCCTTGATCGCGGCGTCGTGCGGACTGAGCCCCTGTTCGATCTGATGGGTGGCGCCTTCCACGACGACGATGGCGTCATCGACGACGATGCCGATGGCCAGCACCAGCGCGAACAGGGTGGAGAGATTGACCGAAAATCCCATCGCGGCCATGGCGGCAAAGGCGCCGATGATCGTCACCGGGACGGTGGTGGCGGGCACGAGCGTCGCGCGCCAGTCCTGCAGGAACACCAGGATGACGGCCAGCACGAGGATGCCGGCCTCGATCAGGGTGCGATAGACTTCGTCGATGGAAGCCGACACGAATTTCGTTGTGTCGAACGGCACCGAGAAGACCACGCCGGGCGGGAAGCTTTTCGCGAGCAACTGCATCTTGGCGTCGACGGCTTCCGCCACCGCCAGCGCGTTGGCGCTGGGTGTCAGGAAGATCGCGAGGCCAGCGCCCTGCTGGCCATTGACCGTGAACGTCTGGCTGTAGGTCTGCGCCCCCAGCTCCACCCGGCCCACGTCCTTGACGCGGGTGACGGTGCCGTCAGAGCCGGTCTTGACGATGATGTTGGCGAATTGATCGGCCTCATCGAGCCGGCCGGCGATATTCAGCGTGTATTGGAAGTTGGTGCCGTTGGGCGCGGGCGGGGCGCCGAGCTGACCGGCGGCGACCTGCTGGCTTTGCTGCTGGATGGCGTTCTTGACATCATCGGTGGTCAGGCCGCGGGCCTTCAACTGGTCGGGGTTCAACCAGATCCGCATCGCGTATTGGCCGGCGCCGAAGATCGTCACCTGGCCAACGCCCGGCACGCGCGCCAGTTCGGGCTGCAAGGTGATGGTCGCGTAGTTCGCCAGATACAGACTGTCGAATTGGCCCTTGTCGCCTGTCAGGGCGATGATCTTCAGGATCGAGGTGGACTTCTTCTGGACGACGACGCCCTGTGCCTGCACGGCCATGGGCAGGGATGACAGCGCGGCGGACACCCGGTTCTGCACCAGCACCTGCGCGAAATCGAGATCGGTGCCGATCGCGAAGGTGACGATCAGCGAATAGGTGCCATCGGAGGCGCTGGTGGACTGCATGTAGATCATGCCGTCCACGCCGTTGACCTGCTGCTCGATCGGCAGGGCGACGGTGTTCATCACATCGGTGGCGCCGGCGCCTGGATAGCGGGTGGTCACCGAGACGGTGGGCGGCACCACGTTCGGATACTGGGCGACCGGCAGACGGAAGACCGACACCGCGCCCAGCAGGACCATCAGCACGGCCAGCACATTGGCCAGCACGGGACGGTTGATGAAGAATTTGGAGATCATGGCGGATCAGCCGCCCTTGGCCGGCGGAGCGGCCTCGGGCGTGACCTTCTGCCCGGGCACCGCGCGCTGGATACCGTTGACGACCACTTTCTCCCCGGATTTCAGGCCGGACTCGACGACCCGGTTTTCTCCGACCACATCGCTGACCGTGATCCGTCGCTGCTCGACCACGTTCTGATCGTTCACCACCAGAACGTAGCGGCCCAGCTGATCGGTGCCGATGGCGACGTCGGGGACGAGCATGGCGTCGATGTCACGGCCCAGGGGAACACGCACCCGCGTGAAGTATCCCGGCAGCAACCGGTTCTCGGGGTTCTTCAACTGGCCGCGCAGGGCCAGGGTTCCGGTGGAGGCGTCGATCGCCGGGGCGACGTAGTCGATCAGCCCCTGATACGGATAGCCGGTATCGGTTTGCAGCCCGACCTCCA
This sequence comes from Asaia bogorensis, assembly GCA_945873195.1. Lineage (GTDB taxonomy): Bacteria > Pseudomonadota > Alphaproteobacteria > Acetobacterales > Acetobacteraceae > Rhodopila > Rhodopila bogorensis_A. Next base: position 13,431 of record CAMCDA010000023.1, on the reverse strand, counting down.
CCGGCACGGTGCCGACCGGATCAATCTTGACGCCGCGCTTCGCCATCCCCTCCCGGATGCGCTGCACGTCCTGCTCACTCAGCGAGAACTGGACCCAGATCGGGTCGCGCTGAACGATGGTCGCGAGCTTGGTGGGGGTGGTCCCGCCGACATATTCACCGACCGAGACCAGATGAGCGGAGACGGCGCCGTCGAAGGGCGCATTGACCTGGGTATAGGTGTACTGGATCGCCGCGTTTTCCGTGCTGGCCGTGGCCTGCTGCAAGGATGCCCGGGCTGCGTCGCGCTTTGCCAGGGCCTGATCAACGACGGATTGGGAGGCGAAGTCCTGCTTACCCAATTGAGACTGGCGGACGTACTCGGCCTCGGCCTGCTTCAACTGCGCGGCGGCGGCGGCCTGAGTCGCCTGGGCTTCCTGCAACTGGTTCAGGTAGGGGCGTGGCTCCACGACAAAGAGCTTGTTGCCCTGCTTCACCATCTCGCCGTCGCGATAGCCGATTTCCTGCAGGAAGCCGGAGACGCGGGCGACGAGGTCAACCTGGTTGACGGGAGACAGGTTGCCGGTCGCCTCGACATAGCGGGTGATTTTCTGCTCAAGCGGCGGGGCTACCTGGACCCGTGGCGGCGGCGGGGGGGCGAATTTGTTCTCCGGCTTGCAACCGACAAGAAGGAGCACGACGCCAAGGGCGACCGCCGCGGTGGCGGGTTGACCACGTGCGGCCCAAAGGATCGGCATATTCATCCCCCACTGGCTGGGCCGTCTCCGGCAGCCGCATGAGACGCGGCCACCCCCGTTCTAGGCGATTGCGGCCGGGGCAGGCAACGCGAGACGCAATTCCGCGAGGCCGCGGCGGGCGGTGCCGTCCGGGGCAAAGTTGGAGGCATCGAGCCAGGCGAGCAGCGCATCTCGGCAGCGGGGCCATTCGTCGTCGGTGATGCTGTAGTAGTCCGTGTCGCGCTGGCGGCCCTTGATGACCCAGTGCTTCCGCAGATGGCCCTCATAGGTGAAACCCAGCCGTTCGGCGGCGCGCTTGGACGGGGCGTTGAGCGCGTTGCACTTCCACACCAGGCGCCGGTAGCCCAGGTCGTCCGCGGCGAGCTTGAGCAGCAGGTAGATCGTCTCGGTCGAGGCCTTGGTGCGCTGCATGCGGGGGCTGAACCAGATGCCGCCGAGCTCGATGGCGGCGTGCTTGGGCTGGATGTCCAGCAGCGCGAGCCAGCCGGAGACGACTCCGGTCGCGACCGGCCGCACGGCCCAGTACAGATAGTCCTGCATGCTGGCCATGTCGGCGACCTGCCGCCGCATCGCCTCGGCCGAGGCAAAGGGCCCCATCCCGAGATAGGTCCAGCTTTCATCCGCGCCCTGGGCCGCGTGCCAGAGTTCCGGCGCGTGCCGGATATGGAGCGGTTCCAGCACGACGTGCTGACCGCGGATGGTCACCCGCGCGGGCAGCGGCCGGGGGGTGGTGTCGACTTCGGGGCCAACGGGCGGGGGCATGGCGGTCTCCTGCATCTGACCCGCAGCGTGGCGGGGGCCGGCGCCGCGGGCAAGGCATGGAGGCGATTGGTCTGGCGGATCACGCCTGGATTGTCATGATCCGCCAGACCGTTTGGCCGGCTTCAGCGCATCAACCCGCCATCGATCGCGATGCACTGGCCGGTCACATAGTCGGACAGGTCGGTGCAGAAGAACTCGACGACCTTGGCGCAGTCCTCGACACCGCCGAGGCGGCGCAGCGCCACGCGCTCGGTCGGGTCGCGGTTGGCGCCAGCCCGGTTCGGCATGACGCTGGCCACGATGCGGCCCGTGGTGATCGTGCCCGGGGCGATGCAGTTGGCCGTGATGCCGAAGGGGCCGAGGTCCTGCGCAAGGTACTTCGTGTAGTGCAGGATCGCCGCCTTCGCCGCGCCATAATGGGCGTAGCCGCCATCCAGCGACGGCGTCAGGCCGGCGACCGAGCTGACGGTGACGATCTTGCCGCCGTGCTGGGCCTTCATGATCGGCGCCACGGCGTTCACGCAATAGACCGTGCCGTAGTAGTTCATCTCGGTCACGAGCTTCAGCAGGTCGGTTTCCAGCGTGCTGGCCCGGGTATCGACCGGCCGTCCGCGCCCGCCACCGGCGTTGCAGACCAGGATGTCGACCCGGCCCCAGGTGTCCATCACCTTCTTGACCATCGCGTCCACGGCGTCGCGGTCGCAGACATCCATCTCGATGCCGATCGCTTCCCCGCCGCCCGCGATGATCTCATCGACCGTGGACTCCGCGGTCATGTCCTTCGCCTCGGCCTCGAACTCCACATAGGATTTCAGATTGAGGTCGGTGACCGCGATCTTCGCCCCCAGCCCGGCGAGCCGGCGCGCATAGGCACGCCCCAGGCCACGCCCGGCGCCGGTGACGATCGCCACCTTGCCGTCAAGTTTACCCATTCCTCATTCTCCCCTTTATGTCTCGGCGGAGCGTCGCCCCGCCTTTGTGGTTCAACCCTTGAAGGCGGGGCGGCTCATGCAGCCCTTGAGCCAGGCGGTCACCTTCGGAAAGGCCGTCATGTCCAGCTTGGCGCCCCGCGCCCAGACCAGCACGGAGGCCACGTTCAGGTCGGCGATGGTGAAGCGGTCGCCCAGCAGCCAGGCCCGATCGGCCAGATGCGCCTCCAGCACGCCCAGCGGACGATCGAGGGCGGAGCGGCATTGCGCAAGCGTGGCGTCATCGGCCGGTGCCATGCCCAGGGCGTTCAGCATGATCGTCAGCAAAGGCTTCTCGATCTCGGTCATGACCCAGAAGCTCCATTGCATCGCGAGGGCTTCTTCCTCCAGCGACCGCAGGCCGATCGCGTGGCCGGCGCCGTGCTTCTTCGCGAGGTACAGGTTGATGGCCATCGACTCGTACAGCGTGAAGCCGTTGTCGTCGATCGCCGGGATGCGGGCGTTGGGATTAGCCTTGACGAGATCGGCGGACTCCCGGGCCTTGGTGAAATGCACGGGCTCATTGTTGTAGGGAACGCCGAACTCGCGGGCGGCCCAAAGGCAGCGCAGGGCGCGGGACTGCGGGATGCCATAGATTGTCAGCGTGGCGTCCATCTGTTTCCTCCGGCTTGGGTTTTGCGTGACCACCCAGTGTCTCCCGTGGCACGCGATGTTTGACAACCCCCTGCTCGGCCCCGTATAGGCGCCGCTCTTCATTGCCGGGAACGTGGACGGTCCTTCGGGGGCCGCGCCCGTCTTTTCCTGTTGGAAAAGGCCTACCGGTGCAACAAGAGCCATCGAAAGGGCAACGCGCAACATGACCAAGCGCGCCGAAAGTAAGTACAAAATTAACCGCCGCCTGGGTGCGAACCTGTGGGGCCGGCCGAAGTCGCCCGTCAACAAGCGCGATTACGGTCCCGGTCAGCACGGCCAGCGCCGCAAGAAGCCGACCGACTTCGGCACCCAGTTGATGGCGAAGCAGAAGCTGAAGGGCTACTACGGCAACATCAGCGAGAAGCAGTTCCGCAAGTACTACGAGGAAGCGGTCCGCCGGAAGGGCGACACCTCGGAGAACCTGATCGAGATCCTCGAGCGGCGCCTGGATGCGGTGTGCTACCGCATGAAGTTCGCGATCACCCCCTTCGCCTGCCGTCAGTTCGTGTCGCACGGTCACATCATGGTCAACGGCAAGCGGGTGAACATCCCGTCGTACCAGGTGAAGGACAACGACGTCATCGAGGTGAAGGAGAAGTCGAAGCAGCTCGCCATGGTGCTCGACGCCAGCCAGACCTCCGAGCGCGATGTGCCGGAATATGTGCAGGTCGACCACCGCGCGATGAAGGGCCAGTTCATGCGGGCCCCGAAGCTGTCCGATGTGCCCTACCCGGTGCAGATGGAACCGAACCTGGTGGTCGAGTTCTACTCGCGCTGATACCAGACTGCCGGGGGTCCGCCCCCACGCGTCGTCCCCGGTCTTGCGCCGGGGACAGACTGCCCACTCGGGGCCCACTCGGGCGCAAGGCCTCCAGCCTCGACCGTCCTGCCCGCCGGTGCTACCCTGCCGCCAATCAAGCGGAGGGACCGAGCCATGCTGACCCAGGCCCAGATCGACGAATACAACGAGATCGGCGCGATCGTCGTGCCGAACGTGCTGTCGCCCGCCGAGGTCCAGTCCCTGCGCGACGCGACCGACCATTTCGTCCAGGCCGCGCGCGGCGTCACCGGTCATACCGATGTCTATGACCTGGAAGACTCCCACACCCCGGAAACCCCCCGCGTGCGCCGCATCAAGGCCGCGCACCTGCACCACGCGGCCTATGCCGCCCTGGTCCGCCATCCCGGGATCGTCGCCGTGCTGCAAAGCCTGTGGGGACCGGACATCCGCTTCGACACGGCCAAGCTGAATCTGAAATGCGCGGGCTTCGGCGCGCCAGTCGAGTGGCACCAGGACTGGGCCTTCTACCCCCATACGAATGACAACCTGGCCGCCGTCGGGATCATGATCGACGACATGGCGATGGAGAATGGCCCGCTCATGATCATCCCGGGCAGCCACAAGGGCCCGACCCACGACCATCATGCCAACGGCGCCTTCTGCGGCGCCATGGACCCGGCCAACCGGGACTGCGACTACGCCTCGGCCATCCCGCTGACGGGCAAGGCGGGGTCGATTACCGTACATCATGTCCGCGCCGTCCACGGATCGGCGCCCAATGTCTCCGACCACGACCGCCGGCTGCTGCTGCTCCAGTTCCGCGCCGCCGATGCTTGGCCGCTGCTGGGCTTTGCCGGCGGCATCGGCAAGTTCGATGAGTTGATGGTGGCCGGCCAGACGCGGGAGCCTCGGATGGCGCCCGCCCCCGTCCGCCTGCCGCTGCCCCCGGCTGCCAAGCAGGGGTCGCTGTACGAAAACCAAAAGGGCATGGTGAACCGCTTCTTCGACTCCCCGGTCGCGGCGCGGACACCGGAGATGGCGAAGTGAACGACGCACCCCGCGCCGCCCGCCCGGCCGTCCCAGTCGAGCCGATCTTCGACCGCACCCCGCATCCGTTTGGCGAAGGGCCGGTCAATCCGCTGATCTGTGACGCCTCGGACCACGCGCTGCGGCAGCGGACAGTGAACTTCGCCGCCAAGCGCTATGCCGACATGCTGTTCGTCAGCGGCCTGGATCGCGCGACCGCCGACCGGCACCATCGCTGGCGGGCCGCCTTGCCGCCGGCGGGCCTGGATCACCGCGACCCGCCCAACAATGCCCCGGCGCGCCTGACCGCCGCCGTCCGCGCCGGCCATCTGTCGATCCAGGTCGACGAGGATGACCGCCGCGTCACCGCCTTCTGGAACGAGCCCGACCAGGCGCCGGTCTTCGGCGCCGCGATCGGCCGTCCCGGCTATGGCGGCATCCTGCTGGGGGAGCACGCGATCGCCCAGTTCGATCCCAAGCCCATCCACCGCCACCCTCATGGCATCGGCCATGCCTGGCCGGTCGGCGACGACGTGGCGCCCCAGGCCGCCGCGCCCCCCGCCCTGACCAACGCGCTGGACGCCTTCTTCGCCAACTCCGCCGGCGCCTATGGCGTCCTGTTCGCCACCCCTGACCGCGTCCTGTATGAGCGTTACAGCGGGTTCGGCCGCCCCGACCGGGCAACACCGAGTTGGTCGATGACCAAGGCGATCAGTTGTACGCTGGTGGGGCGGTTGATCCATGATGGCTGGCTGGAGTCGGTGCATGACCCGGCGCCCGCGCCTCTGTGGCGCGACCCGCGGTCGATCCATCGGCTGATCACGCTGGACCATCTGCTGCGGATGCGCTCCGGCCTGGGCATGCCCGTCCGGCACGAGGACGGGCGCGTCACCGTCGGCTTTGAGAACAGCGCGGTCTACCAGGAGGCCGGCGACGCCTTCGACGCCGCCCAACGGTCGGTCGTGGCGGTGCTGCCGGGCTCTGTGTTCCGCTACGTGAACAGCGGGGTCAACGTCATCGGCTCGATCATCCGCGACCAGATCGCCAAGCGGGCCTTGCCCTATCACGAGACGGTCTACGGGCTGCTCGCCGATCGGCTGGGCATGGCCAGCTATCAGCACACGGCGGACATGACCGGGAACTTCATCGCCTCGGGCGCCGGCTTCGCGACGTTGCGGGACTATGCCAAGCTGGGCGTGCTGTATCTGCAGGACGGCGTGTGGGACGGGCATCGCATCCTGCCCGAGGGCTGGATCGACTACGCCCTGTCCGCCACCCATACCGGCACGAGCTATGCCGCCTGCTTCCGCACCAATACCGATGGGCTGTTCCCCGATCTGCCCGCCGACACGGCCTGGGCCGCGGGCGCGTCCGACCAGCGCATCTTCATCCTGCGGAAGCACCGGATGACCGTGGCCGTTGCCAATGAAACCGACCACCCGATGGACCTGGTCGCGCTGAACCGCGTGATCGCCACGGCCGTCGAAACACTCGTCTGAAGGAACCCGACCATGACCGTCCGCAACGTCGCGCGAGAGAAACTCGAAGCCGGCCAACTCTCCCTCGGCGTCGGCGTCCGCATGACCCGCACAGTCGAGATCGCCAAGGCCATGGCCGTGTCCGGCTTCGACTGGCTGTTCCTCGACATGGAACACGGGGTCATGTCGCTTGAAGCCTGCGCCCAGATCTCCGTCGCCGCCCTCGATGCCGGGATCGCCCCGATCGCCCGCGTGCCCTATGGCCAGTTCTCCATCGCTACCCGCGCGCTGGACAATGGCGCCATGGGCATCGTCGTCCCCCATATCGACACCGCCGCCGAAGCCCGGGAATGCGTCGAGCGGCTGAAATACCCCCCGGTCGGCCACCGCAGCATGGGCGGCATCGGCCCGCATTACGGCCTCCGCAATGCCTCCGTCGGCGACGCGGCCAAGGCCTTGAACGCCGCCAACCTGACCGTCGTCATGCTGGAAACCCCCAAGGCGATCGAGAACGCGGATGAGATCGCGGCCGTCCCCGGCGTCGATGTCCTGCTGATCGGGACCAACGACCTGTGCGCAGAGATGGGCATCCATGGCGATTTCGGCAACGATCGCGTGGCCGACGCCTATAGCAAGATGATCGCCGCCTGCCAGAAGCATAACAAGTTCCCGGGCATGGCCGGCATCTACAACGAAACGATCATGCCCCGTTACATCGCCATGGGCGCCCGCTTCATCCTCTCGGGCCAGGACGGCCAGTTCATGATGGCCGGCGCCACCTCCCGCACCGGCAACCTCCGGAAGATGCATGGTGGCTGACACCAACTCAGCCAGGAGGCGGGCTTCGCGCGAGCGACCCGCCTGCCTTCGCCGCCCCTGATCCCGCTTCGGTCCCCTGGTCATGAACCCGTTGTGGATCCTCCGCACCGGGAGGCTGGTGCTGACCCCGGTCAACGGCGCCGACCTGCCCGACCTGCGCGCCATCAAGGCCGATCCCCGCGTCTTCGCCATCATGCTGGGCGGGGTCCGCGACCATGTCCGAACGGCCGAGGAACTCGCCCAGGACGTCGCCGCCTGGGGCCGCCACGGCTTTGGCATGTGGGCAATCCGTGAGGCCGGCAGCAAGGCCTTCGTCGGCATCACCGGCCTGGAAACGCGCCCGGACGGCCGTGGGGTGGCGCTCCGCTTCGCCCTATGGCCCGAAGCGCAGGGCCGCGGCCTCGCCCGCGAAGCCGCCAGCGCCGCGCTCCGCTATGGCCACGACCGCGCCGGCCTGACCCGCATCGTCGCCGTCGCCCGGGAAACCAATTTCGGGTCCCGCATGGTGTTGGGCGGGATCGGCATGACAGAAACGCTCTGCTTCGAGCAAGGCGGCCACTGGATGGTCCTGTACGAAAGCGTCAGCCAGCGGTAGCCAGCGCCCCATGCCGGGTTTCACCGGGCAGGCACAGGGCGGCCAGCGCCGGGGCGACCGTCTCCGGCCCCGGCAGCGTCGCTTGGTTGATTCCCGGGAAGGCGGCCGAACGCAGCCGAGACCCCACCACCCCTGGTTCGAACAGGTTGACCCGCATGGGGGTCGTCCGGACCTCGTCGGCCCAGGTCAGCACCAGATGCTCCATCGCCGCCTTGGTCGCGCCATAGGCGCCCCAATAGGCCCTGGGCTCCCGCGCCCTCGCGTCGGTGACGAACACGGCCCGCCCCGCCGGCGCGCGTCGCAACAGCGGATCGGCCGTGGCGATCAGGCGCCAGGTAGCGGACAGGTTCACGCCCACGACATCGTTCCAATCGCCGGGCAGGATATGTCCCACCGGGGTCAGCTTCCCCAGCACGCCCGCCACATGCACCAGCGCATCCAGCCTCCCGAACCGCTCATAAACGCTCGGCCCGATCGCATCGATCTTCGCGCCGTCCCGCAAATCCAGCGGCAGCAGCGTCGCGGACCCGCCAACGGCGCGGATCGCGTCGTCGGTCTCCTCCAACCCGCCCTGGGTGCGGGCGACCAACACCGGATGCGCGCCCAAACGCGCCAGCTCCACCGCGACAGCGGCGCCAATGCCGCGACTGGCGCCGGTGACCAGCGCCACGCAGCCGTCAAGACGCGCCGTCATCCCTGGGATTCGGCCAACAGGCTGAGCTGCCGGTTGGCGTTGTTCGCCTGATCGGGCAAGGCGATCGGATAGTCTCCGGTGAAGCAGGCATCGCAATAATGCGGGTGGGCGGGATCACGCTCGGTCTTGCCCAGGGCGCGATACAGCCCGTCGATCGAGATGAACGCCAGGCTGTCGACACCGATCAGCGCCGCCATTTCCTCGATCGTGTGGCTGGAAGCGAGCAGCTTCGAACGCTCGGGCGTGTCGATACCGTAGAAGCAGGAATGGGTCGTGGGCGGGGAGGAGATGCGCATATGCACCTCCAGCGCGCCGGCGGCCCGGACCATCTCGACGATCTTGCGGCTGGTGGTGCCGCGCACGATCGAGTCATCCACCAGCACGACCCGCTTGCCTTCCAGCACCGGGCGGTTGGCAGAGTGTTTCAGCTTCACGCCCAAATGGCGGATATGATCGGTCGGCTCGATGAAGGTGCGGCCGACATAGTGATTGCGGATAATCCCAAGCTCAAACGGGATGCCGCTTTCGGTCGCATAGCCCATCGCGGCGGGCACGCCTGAATCGGGCACCGGCACGATCACGTCGGCCGGCACGCCGGATTCGCGGGACAGTTCGGCGCCGATCTTCTTGCGGGCGTCGTAGACGGCCAGCCCCTCCATCACCGAGTCGGGGCGGGCGAAATAGATGTACTCGAACACGCAGAAGCGCTCGGGGGCCTTGCTGAAGGGCTTGATGCTGTGGACGCCCTGGTCGTTGATGACCACGATTTCCCCGGGTTCGACGTCGCGGATGAAGTCGGCGCCGACGATATCCAGCGCGCAGGTCTCGCTCGCCAGCACCCAGCCGCCGGTCCCTTCGGATCCGATGCGGCCCAGGATCAGGGGCCGCACGCCGCGCGGGTCGCGCACGCCCATCAGCGCCTCATCCGACAGGGCGACCAGCGAATAGGCGCCGACGACCTGCTTCAGCGCGTCGATCAGCCGGTCGACGACGGTCGAATACAGGCTGATGGCGATCAGGTGGACGAAGACCTCCGAGTCGGTGGTCGACTGGAACAGGCAGCCGCGCCGCACCAGGGCGCGCCGGAGGACATGGGCGTTGGTCAGATTGCCGTTATGGGCCACCGCGAAGCCGCCGAATTCGAAATCGGCATACAGCGGCTGGACGTTCCGCAGCACCGTGTTGCCGGTGGTGGCATAGCGGTTGTGGCCAATGGCAGTGCGGCCGGGCAACGACTCGATGACGCGCGCGTCGCCGAAGTTATCGCCTACCAAACCCATCGCGCGGTGGGAGTGGAACTTGGTGCCGTCATGGCTGACGATGCCCGTCGACTCCTGCCCCCGGTGCTGCAAAGCGTGCAGGCCGAGCGCGGTGACGGCGGAGGCGTCGGGAACGTTCCAGACGCCGAAAACACCGCATTCCTCATGCGGCTTGTCGTCTTCTTCCCGCGGATCGATCTCCCGGATCTGACAAGCCATGGTCGGCGTCTCCTTGTTATCCGCGTGCATCTAGCGTCCCCCTGTTGCCCGGCCCTCGGTCGCCCGACCTTGGGGTGTCGCTCGCATCAGCATGTCGGCGGTGGCTTCCCGCCCACCAGGCGGGGGCTTCACCTGCGGGCGATACTCCTCGGGCACCTGACGCGCCAGCCAGACGGCGCCGTCGTAGGCAAATCCCAGGGAGCGCGCCTTCAATACCGGGTCGGGCCATTGTTCCACCGCCACCGCCATGCCGCCGAGGATATAGGCAATGATGACCAGCGCCGCACCCCGTGCCAGGCCAAATACAATGCCGAGGCTGCGATCGACTCCGCCGAGGGCTGATCCGCGCACGAAGCGGCCGATCAGGCGGGCGATGATCGACAGCACGATCAGCGCGACCAGGAAGGCGCCGAGGAAGCCGATCGGGTCGAGCCAGGCGGGTTCGGTGATCCAGCGCGCGGCGAGTTCGCGCGACATGGGCAGGGTCTTCACCGCGATCACCACGGCACCGACCCAGGCTCCGATGCCGAGAACCTCGCGCACCAGCCCCCGCATGAACGCCAGCGCGGCCGAGGTCACGAGGACGCCCAGCACGACGAGATCAACCCACGTCATTCAACCGCCATCAAAGCCGTGGGGTGCTTATGGTCCGAAGCGCGGGCGGCGCCAAGTATTCGGGTTGGGTGGGGGTGGTTTGTCACCGGGCATGGGGTGGGGTTGGGTGGAAAATTCAGCCTCGCCCCCTCTCCCCTTGCGGGAGAGGGTTGGGGTGAGGGGGGATACCCCACCGGCGGTGCCGCTGCTTACCCTCCCCCTCAAGGGGGGAGGGGGTGGATTCGGGCTATCCGCGGGCGGGGGCGATGAAGGCCCAGGGGGCGGTTTCCTTGCTGATGTCGGTCATGACCTCGATCAGGCAGGGGGCGTTGGCGGCCAGGGCCTCGGTCACCGCCGTCTTCAGCCCGCCGGCATCCGTCACCCGCCACGACCGCACGCCGAACGCCTTGGCATAGGTCTGGAAGTCCGGGTTGGTCAGCGCCGACCCCGAATCCCGGCCATCAAACATCCGCTTCTGGTCGCGCATCACGTTCCCGTAGGCCGAGTTGTTGAACACGACCGTCACGAGATTGATCCCGTGCTTGACCGCCGTCGCCAGGTCGGACCCGCCGAACAGGAACCCCCCATCCCCGGACACCGCCACCACGGCCCGATCCGGCCACGCCACCTTCACGCCCAACGCCGTCGGGAACCCCGCCCCCAGCGTGCCGGAGAAGCCCGAGGTCACCAGCGTCCTCGGCTGATGAAACGGAAACCCGAACCAGGACACATACCCGACCTGGGTCATTTCATCGCACAGGATACCATCCTCGGGCAGGGCATCCCGGATGGCCTCGATATACGACATCTGAGGCTGGACCGACTGGATCGAGACCGCCGTATCCGCCTTGGCCTTGGCGATCCGGGCCGCCCGCGCGGCGTCTTGGCGGGGCAGCACCTGCTCGGTCAGTGCCCGGGCGGCATCCGCGCTGTCGGCCGTGATCCCCAGATCGACCTGCAACCGGCGCCGTTCGGCCGCGTCGATGTCGATCCGGGCGATCGTGACCCCCGCCGGCATCTCCCCCCACCGGGCCGTCGGCACGTCCAGCCGAGTCCCAAACGCGACCAGCAGATCGGTCTCGGGCCACAGCAGATACCCGGCCGGGATCGTCAGCCCCAGCGGATGGCGGTCATCCACGATCCCCCGCCCACCGCGGAACGACACGACCGGCGCCCCGGTCTTCTCCGCCAAAGCCAGGATCTCGGCCGAGGCATCCTGCGCCCCGCCGCCGACCCAGATCATCGGGGCCCGCGCCTCATTCATCATCTTGGCCAGGCGGGCGATCTTCTCGGGATCGGGCACCGGGTTCGGATGCAGCGGCAACGGGTCCTGCGGCGTGACCTCGGCCGTCGCGGGCAACTGATCGAGCGCCATTTCCAGGGACACGGGACCGCGACGGCCCGACATCATCTCCTGAAACGCGCGGGCGACCTTGGTGGGGGCCTCGGTCGGGTCCTCGATCCGGTCGGCGTGCTTCAGCAGCGTCCGCAAGGTCGCGAGCTGGTCCGGCAGCTCATGCAACTGGCCCCGCAACCGGCCGATCATCGTGCTGGGCACCTGTCCGGTGATGCACAGGACCGGGGCATTCACCCCCCAGGCGGTGGCCAGCGCCGCGGTCGTGTTCAGCACCCCCGGCCCGGGCACCACGGCATAGGCGGCGGGCTTCCCGGTCGCGCAGGCATAGCCGAGCGCCATGTAGGCGGTGGTTTGCTCGTGGCGGGCGTTGATCAGGCGGAGCCGGTTGGCGTTCCGGGCGAAGGCGTCGAACAGCCCATACAGCTGGACGCCCGGCAGCCCGAATACCGTATCGATCCCGTGTCGGATCAGGCCGTCAACGATTGCTTCCCCACCGGTCATGCGCGGCATGTCTTGGCTCCCCTTACGGATTTATGCCGGGGACGTTCGCATGCCTGTCATGGGTGGGGAAGAGCGGTGGGGTGGCGTGTCTCCCTATCGTCTCGTTGTGTTGATCAGTGAGACGTCTGTCTGTTTTCCGGTCTGATCCAGGCCCAGGCGAAGCGGGGCAGGCCGAGGTCGGACGGGTGGGGGTAGGGCGATCGGGGCGTGTCCGGGTGGCGCGGGCGCGGCACGGGACGGTTCGCTTGCGGCGCCGGGGCGCGGCGGGCGGCGAGAGGCGACGCGGTTGCACGGTCCGGTTCGGCCTGGGGGGCGATGTCCGGCTGGGCTGGCTCCGGCAGGGGGCGCATGGCCTGCATCCGGTGCAGCGCCCGCAACGCCTGCTGCATCTGCCGCATCATCGAGGCCGCCTGCGCTCGGCAGCGCAGGATGGTGGGCAGGTCGGTGTTGGGGAGATTGGAGAGGCGGAGGCTGTCGCGGGCATGCGCTTCCGTGCTGACGACCTGGACGGCGAGCATGGCCTCGGCCGCGTCGATGGGGTCGAGCGCGGCGACGGCGGCCATGGCGATCATGTCGCGGGCGTCGATGGCGTCCTGGGTGTCTTCGGTCGGGTTGGGGAGGGCCTGGCGGAGGGCGGCGAAGATTTCTCGGGAGAGGCGTGGGGGGAGGGTTTGGAAGGGGTACATTTGGGGGCCGTTGGGGTGTTTGGAGGGGGAGGTGGGAGTTTGTATTTGTGACTTCAAGGTTTAATATAATAACAATTTGAGAAGACGCGGCAGTGCCCTTCGTCACGGCCCGCCCCCCTTCGTCATGGCCCGCGCAGGCGGGCCATCCACGACTTAACCCATCTTTAACGCCTTTTTGACCACTTACCGTAACGAACAGCCCGAAAATGGTGGAAATCCGCCATTTGACTCCGGGAATTCATTTGTAGTGCCATAATGTTTTGCGAAATCCATTGACGCCGCCGGCCGCCAGACCCACCTTC
>CAMCDA010000022.1 GCA_945873195.1 Asaia bogorensis | reverse complement strand
TGTGTTCGCCAGACTGCGCAGCTTTGCCTACAATATCCTACGTCGAAACAAGACTAGTACCTTCAGTCAAGACAGATACGCCGCGGCTCTGCAGGGCCTTGATCCCCTTCTGAAGTGGTGCGTCAGTTGAGAGCGTTGAACAGCCCTGGACCTGGATGGGTCCGGGTTGGCCCCTCCCGGAAGCTCCCCAAACTGACCGGTTCCAAGGGCCGTCGCCCTTGGTGGGGGTCGAGGGGGCAAAGCCCCTCGCGGGGTCCGGGGCGGAGCCCCGCTCTCCCCCCGCAACGACCTTCATGCTACGCTCCAGACCTCAGCCTGCCAGGACCCGGACCATGCGGATTGTGATCCCCGACGACTACCAGGACATGGTTCAGAATCTGGCCTGTTATGGCCTGCTCCAGGGCCACGACGTCACCCGCCATCGCGCTCCCGCCGCTGATTTTGAGGAGTTGGTCGACCGCCTGCATCCGGCCGAGGTGATCGTCGCCATACGCGAGCGTGTGGATTTCACCCGCGCGTTGATCGAGCGTCTGCCGAATCTGCGCTTGATCGCTCTTGTCGGGCGCAATGCGACGACGATCGACTACCAGGCCTGCACCGATCGGGGTGTCATGGTCTCCACCGGCAAGAGCAATTCCCCGCACGCGCCGGCCGAACTGACCGTGGCCCTGATGATGGCCGCCCGCCGCAATATCGTGGTGGAGGCGGAGCGGATGCGCCGCGGCGAATGGCCGATGACCCTTTCGCACCGGCTGTCTGGTTCGACGCTGGGGATTTTCGGGCTGGGGTCCATCGGCTCGATCGTCGCGCGCGCGGGGGCGGGGCTGGGGATGAACGTGCTGGTGTGGGGCCAGGCCCGGTCCGCGGCCAAGGCCGTGGAGCTTGGCTACCGCGCCGCCGCCAGCAAGGCGGAATTTTTCGAGCAATCGGACGTCCTGTCCCTGCATGTCCGCCTGCGCCCCGACACGGCCGGCATCGTCGGGCCGGAGGACCTGGCGCGGATGAAGCCCACGGCGCTGTTGATCAACACCTCCCGCGCCGAACTGGTCCAGCCGGGTGCGTTGGTCGCGGGCCTGCGGGCGGGCCGCCCCGGCTACGCGGCGGTCGATGTGTATGAGCAGGAGCCGATCGTGAACGGCGACCACCCGTTCCTGTCGATGCCCAATGTTGTCTGCACGCCCCATCTCGGCTGGGCGGAATGGGAGAATTTTGAGTTGTACTTCTCCGAGACTTTCGAGCAGATCGTGGCTTATGCCGCCGGCGGCACCTTGCGCCTGGCCAATCCACAGGTCGCGCCGGGGCGTGCTGCTTCCCAGACCGCGCCAGGGCGCGCGGATTCCCAGACCGCGCCGGGGCGCGCGGGCGGATGAACCAGCCCTGCCCCTGCGGCAGCGGGTTGCGCGCGTCGCATTGCTGCGCGCTGAACCCCGCGACCCTGCCGCCACCCGAGGCCACGCGGCATCTGATGCCGCTGGTGGAGCGAGCCTTGCAGGCCCACCGACAGGGTGCCACGGAAACGGCTGAACGGCTCTGCCTCGACGTACTCGAACTCGCGCCCGACCGGCCCGGGGCGCTGTCGATCCTGTATGAAATCCGGAAGGCACAGGGCCGGCACGCGGCGGCCGAGGCGCTGTTGCGGCGCATGGTGCTGTTCGATCCGAACAATTTCCTCGCGACGAATGAGCTCGTCCTGCTGCTGCTGGGCCGGGGCCTGCTGGCCGACGCCGAGATGCATGCCCGCAACGCTGTCCGCATCGCGCCGGAAAACCCCCAGGCCCATAACCTCATGGGCATGATCCTGACCGAGGCGCAGCGGCCCCAAATCGGCGAATATCATTACCGCCGCGTGCTGGAACTGACGGAAGGGCGCGACCCGATCCTGCTCGCCAATCTGGCCTGGAACCTGAAGAACCAGGGGCGGATGGAGGAAGCTCGGGCGCTGTATGAAGAATCGGCCGCGGCGGCACCCGATATTCGCCAGACCCTTCTGGGCTGGGTGCGGCTGGAGGAAGCCGACCGGAAGTTCGACACCGCCGCCGCTTTGCTTGATCGCATGGAGGCAAGATGGCCGGCCGATCCCGCGGTGCGCCTGACCCGCGCCGTCGTGCTGGGGCGGATGAAGCGCCACGACCAGGCCTTGGCCGAACTGGATGCCCTGGCGGCCCAAACCCGGGAAAGCCAACAGGGCGATGACGGGTTCGGGCCGACCGAGTTGCTGGAAAAGGGCCGCCTGCTCGACCAGATGGGCCGCTACGACGATGCGTTCGCGGCGTTCCAGGACGGCAAGCGGCTCGCGCTGGAGCGGGGCGGCCTGCAATACATGGACGCGGTGGCGGAGAATCTGATCGCCCGCCTGCGTGGGTTCTTCACCGCCGGCCGGCTGCGGACCCTGCCGCGCGCCGGCGTGCGCCAGGACGTGCCGCAGCCGATCTTCATCCTGGGCTTCCCCCGGTCCGGCACCACGCTGATCGAGCAGACGCTGTCCGTGCATCCCCGCATCTGCGCGGGGGATGAATTGCCGCTGATCAATGACATCTCGGGCCTGATGCCGCGGATGCTGGCCAGCCCGCTGACCTACCCCGAGGCGCTGGCCGAACTCTGGATGGGCGACCAGCGGGCGGGGTTGGACAACCTGCGCGACTACTACCTCCAGAAGGTCGGGCAGATGGGCATCCTGCAACCGGGGGCGGCCTGGTTCACCGACAAGATGCCGCTGAATGAGACTCATCTGGGCCTGATTGCCCTGCTGTTCCCGCAATCGCCGCTGATACATGTGATCCGGCATCCGCTGGATGTGATGGTCTCGGCGATTTCCAACCTGTTCACGCATGGGTTCAACTGCTCCCATTCGCTGGAAACCGCCGCGCTGCATTATGTGCGGGTGATGGACCTGGTGCAGCACTACCGGGCCGAGATGGCGCTGCGCTATTTGCCGATCCGGTACGAGGAGATGGTGGAGGACCAGGAGCCGACGATCCGCGCGATCCTGGATTTCGTGGGGGAGGATTTCGATCCCCGCTGCCTGGATTTCCACAAGAACAGCCGCCACGCCCGCACCGCGAGCTACGCCCAGGTGACCGAGCCGCTGTACGACCGCTCCCGCTTCCGCTACCGCAACTACCGCCGGCAGTTGGAGCCGATCATCCCGATCCTGCAACCGGTGATCGAGCGTCTCGGCTACACGGTCGACTGACCGATGGAACCGATCCCGCCGCCCAGGCCCGGCGACGTTCCCATGGTGCCGGTCCCGCTGAACGAATTGTTCACGGTCGCGGCGGAGTATGAACGGGCGAAGCGCTGGCCGGAGGCGGACCGGCTGCTGAACCATATCCTGGCGGTGGCGCCGAACCAGGCGGACTCGTTGCATCTGGCGGGGATCGTGTCATTCCGCCTCGGCCGGCACGCGCAGGCGCTGGACCAGATGGAGCGGGCGATTGCCCATGGTGTCGATACGCCGCTGTATCTGCGGAATATCTGCGAGGTCTACCGCAGCCTGGGGCGGCTGGATGAGGCGTTGGCCTCGGCCCAGCGCGCCGCGGCGCTGTCGCCCAGCGATCCGCTATGCCTGCACAACCTGTCGGTCATCCACTACGAACGGTTGGAACTGGACGAGAGCATCGCCTGCGCCGACCGCGCGCTTGCGATGAATGCCGGGCTGCCCGGTGCCCATTTCGCCCGCGCCGAGGCGCTCCTGCTGCGGGGTGACTGGGCCGAGGGGTGGGAGGAATATGAGTGGCGCTTCCGCATCGCCGACGCCGCGCCCCTGATGCCGCCGACGGACCGGCCGCAATGGGATGGGACCGCGTTCTCCGATGGCCGGCTGCTGCTGGTGGCCGACCAGGGGTTTGGCGACATCATCCAGTTCGGCCGCTACATCGATTGGGTTCTTGGTCGCTGCCCGGACATTGTGATCGCCTGCCCGCCCGAGGTCGTGTCCATCATGCGGCAGCTGTGCCCCTCGGCCGCGATCGCGTTGCGGTGGGAGGATTCGCTGCCGTTCCGCGCTTTTGTGCCGCTGTCGGGCCTGCCGCGCCTGCATGGGACGCGGCTGGGGAATGTGCCGGCACCGGTGCCCTATCTGCGGACCGATCCGATGCGGGTGCAGGCGTGGCGGCAGCGGCTGGACGGGCTGGCGCCGGCTGGGTTCAAGCGGGTGGGGATCGTTTGGGCCGGGCGGCCGACGCATAACAACGACCGGCGGCGGTCAACGACTTTGGCGTCCTTTGGGCCCATCGCCTCGGTGCCGCGGGTGGCTTTGGTGTCGTTGCAGAAGGGCCCCTCGGCGGACCAGGCGGGGCGGTATTTCGGGCGCGCGCCGCTGGTGAATATCGGGGCGGAGATTGGGGACTACGACGACACGATGGCATTGCTGAGCAGCCTGGACCAGGTCATCACGGTGGATACCTCGGTGGGGCATCTTTCGGCGGCTTTGGGCCGGCCGACCTGGATCATGCTGGCGCACGCGCCGGACTGGCGGTGGCTGATGGATCGGGAGGACACGCCTTGGTACCCCTCGGTCCGGCTGTTCCGGCAGAAGGTCGCGGGGGACTGGGCGGATGTGATGCGGCGGGTTGGGAGCGCGTTGCGGGAGGGGTAGGGGAGCGTTGTTGGAACTGCCCTGCCCTGGCTCTATCGACCCCGAGCTAAGCCCCCGGCGCGAGCCTACCCCCGCGCCCAGGCAATCGACGCCCGCGCCAGCGCGTCGATCGTATCGACGACCGGGGCGTTCAGCGCCTCGGCCGGCCCGGCCTGAATCCCCAGCGGGATTTCCGTGCATCCCAGCACCACCGCCGACGCCCCCCGGGCCGCGAGGTCATTGACGACCTCGGCCAGCGGGGCAAAGGCCTCTGCCACGCGGTTCGCCTTGACCAGCGCGATTGCCGGCGACACCAGCCGGTCCATCTGGTCCTGGCTGGGGGTCATGCAGTCCCAGCCTTGACCGGACAGCCGCTCCTGATATAGGCGCATGTTTAGCGTCGCTTGCGTGCCCATCAGCCCGATCGTCCCGCGTCCCACGCCGAGCCGGCGGAGGTCAGTGGCCGCGGCATCGACGATGTGGAGGATCGGGATGCCGGCGGCCTGGACCATCGGATCGAACCAGCCATAGGCGGTATTGCAGGCGATCGCGATGGCGCCACAGCCGGCTTCGCGCAGGCCGTGGATCCCGCGCAGCAGCCAGGGCAGGGGATCCTCGCCGCCGGCCAGCTTGCCTTTCGTGCGGTCGGGCACGCGCGGGTCGGACCAGAGGATGGTCGGAATATGCTCCTGGTCCCGCGTCGCGGGCGTCAGCAGCGTCAGCCGCAGCATGAACTGGGCGCTCGCCAGCGGCCCCATGCCGCCCAGCACGCCCAGCACGCGATCATTGGATGGGGTCACGTGATTTCCCTCTATGGGCGGGCACGCCGAGCGGCCTGGATCAGGGTGTCGAGGGCGTTGAGGAAGCGGGAGCGGTCCTGCTTCGTCAAGGGGGACGGCCCGCCGGTTGCCACGCCCATCTCCCGCAGGTGACGGGACACTTCGCGCCCGGCCAAGGCGTTGCCGATGTTGTCCGACGTCCAGACATGGCCATTGGGCGACAGGGCGCGGGCGTTCTTGGCGAGGCAGCGGGAGGCCAGCGGGATATCCGATGTCACGCAGACATCCGCCGCCGTGATCCGGTCGGCAATCCAGTCATCCGCGATATCCGCCCCGGCGCCGACGACGATCATCGCGACGTTGGGGCGGCCGGATGGCCGGATGGGGCGGGACCCGTTGGAGACGACATGAACCTGGAGCGCGAGCCGGTCCGCGACCCGGTAGACTTCCTCGCGCACCGGGCAGGCGTCGCCGTCGATATAGATGTCCGTCATGCGGCCTTATCCCAAGAGCCCTGGTCGATGGTTGGCCGGGCGTTGGGCATCTTATCGATTTCGCGCGTGGCCGCCAAAGCCTACCGCCCCGCCACGAACGCCGGCACCCGCGCCAGCGCGTCCGCCCGCGCCACCAGGTCGGTGCCGGCATGGGCCGTGCCGTCGCGGGTCGTGGAAAGGCCGGTCAGCACCCGCACTGGACGGCCGGGCGCATCGAAATCGTGATACGCGCCCGGATAGGTCACCAGAGTCAGCAGATCGGGGAATTTCTCGGCCAGCCGATGGCAGGGGCCGGCCGGAGTCCAATCATCCAACTCCCCCACCAGGATCAGCATTTTCGTACCCGGCCGCCACGCGGGGTCACGGTTGGTGCTGGCACAGCCGGGGTAGAAGGCGACGAAGCGGGCAAACAACCCCTCGGGCAAATCGGATGCCTGGTTCGCCGTGGCCAGCGTGGTCTGGCCGCCATTCGACCAGCCCAGCAGCACGATGCCGCCCTCGGGCGTGCCTGGCTGACCCGTCAGCCATTGGGCGGCGGCGATGGCATCAAGCCGGCGTTCCGGGCTGGGGCGGACGGTGCGGTCCTTCACCCGGCACTGCGGCCCCAACCCGCGCGACCCGAAGCTGTCCGGCAGCAGCACGGCATGGCCCTTGCGCGCCAATTCCACCGCCCAGCCGCCATCCCGCGCCGCATAGGGACCCGAGCATCCATGCAGCGCCACCACCGCCGGCCCTTGCGCGGGTCCGGAGGGTCGCACCAGCGCGGCATCAAGCGTCACACCAGCCGGCGTCGGGATCCGAACATGCTCCGCCGGCAGGCCCGAGGCGGTCAGCATCGCCAGCAAGGCAAGGAAAGCCTGCATGAGGGTTCAGGCCTCGGTTCCCGGGGGCACCTCGCCTCAGCCTGCGCCCACGATGTCCAGCCACATCCGCGCCGTCTCGCCGCGCGGGTCGTTTTCCACTCGGCAGGGCGAGTCCAGCACCAGCGTCGCCCGATCCTTCAGGTCGTAGGCCGGCCAGGCGGGGATCGCGTCGGACACCGGGCGGCCGTGGCGGGCGAAGGACGCCCAGACACCTGACATGGTAGCGGACAGGCCGCGGGCGGCGGGAGACAGGTCGGTCAGCTTCGTCAGGTCGATCGTGTCGAAGGTGAACGGCACGTCCATGGCGTGGGGCGCCATCAACCGCCCTTCATGCACTGGGGTCTGCCAATCGAACGAATACATCCACACGGGGGCCCGACCCTTGGCCACGCGCCGGCCCGCCAGGATCAGCGACCGCAGGCGGAAGTTGCAGTCGGTGGTTGTGGCGATCAGCCGTTCCGCCGGGGACGCGCCGGGATACAGGCGGCGATAGGTCTCGATCACCCGGTCGGCATGGGCGCCGGCCAGGGCGGTCACGCGGGCGCGAAGTTCGTCCTCGGTCAGGGTGCGGAACCAGACCTTGTCGTCGGTCGCCATGAAGATCGTCGTCTCGTTCAGCATGTCGCCGATGATCAGAGGCACATCGGCGGACACATCCGGCGCCGCGGGGTCGAAGGGATGCGCCGGCACCACGTCGCCATCGACCACCGGGCCGAACGGATACCGGTCCAGGAACGGCGATGGGGCGGGGCCGAGCGCCTTTTCCGAGGGTTTGACGGCGGCGAGGAGGGCGGAGATGGGCAGGGCTTGCAGCTTGCCGATATCGCCGCGTCCCAGCCCGAGGACTCGCAGCACGTGTTCCGTCAGCGCCTGTGCGCGGTCGGGGGTGCGCAGGCGGACTCCGGCGCCGCTTTGGATGATGGCGCGGTGGAACAGGCCCTTGGCGCGGGGCATCGCGAGCAGCGTGCTGACCTTGCCGCCGCCGCCCGACTCGCCAAAGATCGTGACGTTGCCGGGGTCGCCACCAAAGGCCGCGATGTTGTCGCGCACCCATTCAAGCGAGGCCACCATGTCCAGCGTGCCGGCATTGCCGGATTGCGCGAACTCCGGTGACGCCAGGGCCGACAGATCGAGGTGGCCGAAGATGTTCAGCCGCTGGTTGACGCAGACCACGACGATGTCGTTGCGCTTCGCCAACCGAGACCCGCGGGTGCGGTCGCCATTGGCATTGCCGTAGGAGAACGCGCCGCCATGGAACCACACCATGACCGGCCGCTTCGCGGTGTCGGCGGCTGGGGTCCAGATGTTCAGGCTCAGGCAGTCCTCGGTTTCTGGGGACGGGTCGGGCGTGCCGGACAGGTCATCCAGTTCCGGGCGCGAGGGATTGCGCAGGCCGGCCTGAGGCGCCTTGCCCAGCACGCGGGTCGCATCGCGCACCCCGGCCCAGGCCGCGGGTGGTTTGGGTGACAGGAAGCGGTTGGCGCCACCGGTCGGCGCGCCGTAGGGCAGCGACAGGAAGGCGGTCGTGCCCTCGATCTCGAAACCGCTGACGCGGCCCTGGGTGGTTTGCACGATGGCGGACATGATCGGCCTCCTCCGGTGTTTGGCCGGAGCATGCGGCTGGGATCGGACGGAGTCGAGTGTTGTCACGGGCCGTGTTGCCGGACAGCATGGGGTTCCCTGGGGAGGTTCCATCCATGCGCAACGCCAATCGCCGTGTCACGCTCGCCGCCCGCCCGGATGGCATCCCCGGGTCGGCCAACTTCCATGAGGACACCGCGCCCATCCGCCCGCCGGCCGAGGGGGAGATGCTGGTGGAGACGCTGTATCTCTCCATCGACCCCGCCATGCGGTCGTGGATCAGTGAAGGCCCGACCTACACGCGCCGGATCGAGATCGGCGACCCGATGCGCGCCGGTGGCGTGGCCCGCGTGCTGGAAAGCAGGGCCGAGGGCTTCCAGCCTGGCGACATCGTGCAGGGTCGCACCGGCTGGCAGAGCCATCCCACCCTGCGGGGACGCGAGGCCCAGAAGCTCGATTTGTCCCTGGGATCGGTCGCGGACTGGTTGGGGCCGTTGGGGACCAGCGCGCTGACCGCCTATTTCGGCCTGCGCGACGTGGGGGACCTGCGGCCGGGGGACACGCTGCTGGTCTCCACCGCCGCCGGTGGGGTGGGGCAGATCGCCTGCCAGATTGGGAAGATAGACGGCTGCCGGGTGATCGGCATCGCCGGCGGGCCGGAGAAATGTGGGTTCATCACCGACACGCTCGGGGTGGACGCGGCCATCGACTACAAGGCCGAACCCGACCTGACCGCGGCCATCCGGCGCGCCTGCCCCGATGGCGTCGATGTGTATTTCGACAATGTCGGCGGGCCGATGCTGGATGCCGCCCTGGCCAATATGCGGACCGGCGGGCGGATCGTCTGCTGCGGCCGCATCTCCCAGGCCGCGGCGAAGGAGCCCTACGGGATCAGGAACCTCGGCATGATGGGCGGGCGGCGGATGCGGATGGGGAGCTTCATCGTGTTCGACTACAACAGCCGCTACCCCGAGGCGCGGGCCTGGCTGTCCGCCCAGATCCGCGCGGGACGGCTGCAACAGAAACTGCATGTCGTTGAGGGGCTGGAACAGGCCCCGAGGGCGCTGGGCATGCTGTTTACCGGCGAAAACACCGGCAAACTGGTGGTGAAGGTCGCGGAATAGCCGATCCGGGCAATGGTCCGCCCCCTGGGCACCAATCCGGACTTACATCCGCCCTCCCAATCGCGTCATATCCGGCACGTTCAAATGGAGAGACACAGTGGAAACCAAGCGGGTCGTCTGCGCGCATGATTGTCCGGACATGTGCTCCCTTATCGCGCACGTGGACAACGGCCGTGTCGTCAAGATCGAGGGCGATCCGAACCATCCCCTGACCGCCGGCTTTGCCTGCGGCAAGGTGAACCGCGACCACGAGCTCGTGCATTCCCCGGAACGGCTGAAGACCCCGCTGCGCCGCACCGGCCCCAAGGGCTCGGGCCAGTTCGAGCCGATCACCTGGGACCAGGCGCTGGACGAAATCACCACGAAATGGCGCGCGATCATCGCCGAGTCCGGCCCGGAGGCGATCCTCGGCTATGCCTACAGCGCCCATCAGGGCCTGATGAACCGCGGCCTGACCAACGGGATGTTCCACGCCCTCGGCACCAGCCGATTGAACGCGGGTACTGTTTGCGATTCCTGCTCCGACGCCGCGTGGGAGCATACGGTCGGGCCGGTGGCCGGCGCCGATCCGGAGTCCGTTGTTGAATCGGACCTGGTCGTCGGCTGGGGCTCCGACCTGCACGCGACCAACGTCCATCTATGGGCGCTGATCGAGAAAGCCCGCGCCCGCGGCGTCAAGCTGGTCGTGATCGATCCCCGCCGCACCCGCGCCGCCCGCGCCGCCGATCTGTATCTGCCGATCCGCATCGGCACCGATGCCGCCCTGGCGCTGGGCGTGATGCATATCCTGGCGCGCGACGGGCTGGTCGACCGCGCCTATGTCGCCGCCCATACGCTGGGCTTCGACCAGGTGGAACGCGACGTCCTGCCGAACTTCCCTCCCGCCCGCGTGGCCGAGATCACCGGTCTGCCCGTCGCGGATATCGAGCAATTCGCCGCGATGTACGGCGCCGCGAAGAAGTCCTTCACGCGCATCGGCTTCGGCATGAGCCGTTTCACATACGGCGGGCGCAACCTGCGGACCGTGGCGCTGCTGCCCGGCGTGACCGGCGCCTATGGCCGCTACGGCGGCGGCGCGCTGCTGGCCACCGCGGCGGCCTTCGATCTGAACTATGGCGCCGTCCGCCGCCCCTCCGGCCCGGCCACCGCGCGCACCATCAACCACCTGAAACTGGGCGAAGCGCTGGTCGAGGCGAACGATCCGCCGATCCGCGCCTTGTTCATCGC
The DNA here is from genome assembly GCA_945873195.1 of Asaia bogorensis. Lineage (GTDB taxonomy): Bacteria > Pseudomonadota > Alphaproteobacteria > Acetobacterales > Acetobacteraceae > Rhodopila > Rhodopila bogorensis_A. The sequence goes on along the minus strand of CAMCDA010000022.1, from coordinate 24,378 downwards.
GGCCAACAATCCCGCCGTCACCAACCCCAACCTCGGGAAACTGCGGGCGGGACTGGCGCGGGAGGATCTGTTCACCGTTGTCCACGATCCGTTCATGACGGCCACAACCCGTTACGCCGACATCATCCTGCCGGCCACGACCTATCTGGAAACCGAGGATTTCTTCCGCTCCTACGGCACCTACTACATGCAATACAGTGAGGCCGCCGTCCCGCCGCAGCACGAGGCCTGGTCCAACCTCCGCGTCACGCAAACCCTCGCTCGGCGTATGGGGCTGAACGATCCGGTGTTCGGAATGACGCCGCGCGATATCCTGAAGGAACTGTTTCAGGGCGCCGGCGGGCCGGTCGCCGCCTATGACCCGGCGACGCTGCCGGAACAGGGGCCGATCTCGATCGCCGGCAAAAGCGGACAGGCGTTCGGCACGCCGTCGGGGAAGCTGGAGTTCTACTCGCAGACGTTGGCCGACCACGGACAGCCGCCACTGCCGGGCTGGGAGCCTGATCCGGCCGAACCCGCCGCCGCCAGCGGCTACCCCCTGCAACTGCTGACCACGCCCGGGTATTTCCAGAGCCACACCGCGTTCTCGGGCGTCGCCTTCCTGCGCGAACGCGAGGGCGCGCCCTGCGCCGTGCTGCACCCCGACGACGCCAAGGCGCGCGGCCTGACCGAGGGGCAGAAGATCCGCCTGTTCAACGATCGCGGCGCCATCGGGGTGGTGCTGCATGTGCGGGAGGATGTGCGCCCCGGCGTGATCCTGGTGCCCGGCCAGCGCCCGGATGAGGAAGCGGTGTCCGGTACGGTGAACATGCTGTGCGACGACGGATATACCGATTTGGGGGAAGGGGCGACGTATCAGAGCACGTGGCTGGAAGCCCGCGCCTGGTAGAATCCGGAGGCTCTTGGCGTGCCCCACCCGGGCACGCGGCTCCGCCCGGGTGCATGGGGCACCCGCCCACCGGCCTCATCGCCGAAACACGAACCGACGCCTGATGGCAGGCTTGTAAAAAGATATGTTATAACATAACATATCTGAGCAATCGCCCCTAAGGCACCCCCATGTTCGGCCCGCGGATCGACACCTTCCCCCAAACCGCCCTGGTGAACGGCCAGATCGGCCACGACGGCATGCCGGATCGTGCCGTCACCACCGCCTCCAACGACCCCACCGTCCTCATGCATATCCACCAACCCGGCGTGAACCTCGCGATCTGGCATCGGGCCTTGCCGCCGACCCTCCACGGCCCGTCGCTCCGCGCCCTCATGGCCGCGGCCCCTTTCACCGCCGTCGCCATCGGCACCGCCGAGGCCCTGCCCGACCAGCTATCGGCGCAACTGCCGGTACCCGCGCCGATCGACCTGCTGTTGGACCTCGCCGACCTCGCCGCCGTCTTCACCGTCCTCGACAAAGGCCCGCCCCGCGTGCGGATCCGGCTGGAGGCGCTCACCCATGACGGTTGCAAGAAATGGCACGCCGACGCCGTGGGGCTCCGTTTGCTCTGCACCTATCACGGCCCCGGCACCCAATGGTTGTCGATGGATGGCGGCGCCCCGGCCGCCCGCGCCATGGACGCGCCGCCATCCGCCGCCGCGATCGGCCAGCTTCCCCCCGGCGCGGTCGCCGTCCTGAAGGGGGAGCGCTACCCCAACAATCTCGGCAACGGCTGCATCCACCGCTCTCCCCCCGCCGGCCCGGGGCGGCGCGCGCGCCTGCTGCTCTGCATCGATCAGACCGAATGGAACCTGGACGAATGACCCAATCCGCCGCCCTCCAAGACAGCCGCCTGCCCGTGACCGTCCTCTCCGGCTTCCTCGGCGCCGGCAAGACCACCCTGCTCAACCACATCCTCGCCAACCGCGAGGGGCGCCGCGTCGCGGTCATCGTGAACGACATGAGCGAGGTCAACATCGACGCCGCCCTCGTCTCACGGGAAGGGAACCTGTCCCGCACCGAGGAAAAGCTGGTCGAGATGTCCAACGGCTGCATCTGCTGCACCCTGCGGGAAGACCTGATGCAGGAGGTCGCCAAGCTCGCCCAGGAAGGCCGGTTCGACTCCCTGGTCATCGAAAGCACGGGGATCAGTGAGCCGATGCCCGTGGCCGCCACCTTCGACTTCCGCACCGAGGAAGGTTTCAGCCTGGCCGACCTCGCTCGGCTGGACACGATGGTGACCGTGGTCGACGCGGCGGCCTTCCTCCGGGACTATTCCAGCACCGACAGCCTGCGCAACCGCGGCTCGGTCGCGGGGGAGGAGGACACGCGGATGCTGGTCGATCTGCTGGTCGAGCAGGTCGAGTTCGCCGACGTCATCGTGATCAACAAGGCCGATCTGGTCCCGCCCGAGGACCTGGAACGCCTGTCCGCGATCCTCGCGACCTTCAACGCGCGGGCCGAGATCGTGGCCTCCGTCAACGGGCAGGTGCCGCTGGGGCATGTCCTGGACACCGGACGGTTCAACTATGCCGAGGCGCAGCAGGCGTCCGGATGGGCCCAGGCGCTGGCCGGGGACCATATGCCCGAGAGCGAGGAATTCGGCATAACCTCCTTCGTCTGGCGTGCTCGGCGGCCGCTGCACCCGGCCCGGTTCAAGGCCCTGATCGAGAGCGACCTGCCCGGCGTGATCCGCGCCAAGGGGTTCTTCTGGCTCGCGAGCCGGATGCACTGGGCGGGCGGTTGGCAATTGGCCGGCAGCGTGGGGAAGCACCAGGCGGCGGGCCATTGGTGGTCGGCCATGAATCCGAAGCAGTGGCCCGAGGATGCCGAATCCCGCGCCTACATCAAGTCGAACTGGGAGGAACCCTTCGGCGACCGCCGCCAGGAAATCGTCTTCATCGGGATCGGGATGGACGAAACCATCCTGCGCAACGCGCTGAACGACTGCCTGCTGACGGCCGCCGAGATGCGCGCCGGGGTCAAGTCCTGGACCAGGCTGCCCGACCCCTTCCCGAAATGGGAATAGGCGAGAGATCGTAGGGCGCCGTTCGGGACCATGCGGGCGGCGTGGGGGCCGCCATCCGCCCCGCACATGGCGGAATTGCTGCGACGCACAATCGGGATGGCTTGTTTGCAGCCCAGCAAGTGCTAACAGGACCCTGCCCAACCAGCCGCAGGACCAACATGACCGACCCGCGCTTCTTCACTGCCCCCTTGTCCGAGACCGACCCCGAGCTCGCCGCCGCCATCCGCGCCGAACTGTACCGCCAGCAGGACGGTATCGAGCTGATCGCGTCTGAGAACGTCGTCTCCGCCGCGGTGCTGGAGGCGCAGGGTTCGGTCCTGACCAACAAATACGCCGAAGGTTACCCCGGTCGGCGCTACTACGGCGGTTGCGTCTACGTCGACGTGGCCGAGGAACTGGCGATCGCCCGCGCCAAGCAGTTGTTTTCGTGTGAATTCGCCAACGTCCAGCCGCATTCCGGCGCGCAGGCCAACCAGGCGGTGTTCCTGGCCTTGTGCAAGCCCGGCGATACCGTCCTGGGCATGAGCCTCGCGGCCGGCGGCCATCTGACCCACGGCGCGGCGCCGAACCTCTCGGGCAAGTGGTTCCACGCGGTGCAGTACGGTGTCCGCAAGGAAGACGGCCTGCTTGACTACGAGGAACTGGAACAGAAGGCCCGCGCCGAAAAGCCGAAGCTGATCATCGCCGGCGGTTCCGCCTATCCCCGCTTCATCGACTTCCCCCGCATCCGCAAGGTCGCGGACGAAGTCGGTGCGTATTTCATGGTGGACATGGCGCATTTCGCCGGCCTCGTGGCCGCCGGCCTGTTCCCGAGCCCCCTGCCGCACGCCCATGTCGTCACCACGACGACCCACAAGACCCTGCGCGGCCCGCGCGGCGGCATGATCCTGTCGAACGATCCGGAGCTTGGGAAGAAGATCAACTCGGCCGTGTTCCCCGGTTTGCAGGGCGGCCCGCTGATGCATGTGATCGCCGGCAAGGCCGCGGCATTCGGGGAAGCCCTGCGTCCTGACTTCAAGGTCTATCAGAAGGCGGTTCAGGACAACGCCCGCGTGCTGGCGGAAACGCTCAAGCAGCAGGGCCTGCACATCGTCAGCGGCGGCACCGACTGCCACCTGATGCTCGTCGACCTGCGGCCCAAGCGCGTCACCGGCAAGGCAGCCGAGGCGTCGCTGGAACGCGCCCACATGACCGCCAACAAGAACGCGATCCCGTTCGATCCTGAAAAGCCAATGATCACCTCGGGCATCCGGCTGGGTTCGCCGGCGGCCACCAGCCGTGGCTTCGGGGAAACCGAATTCCGCCAGATCGGCATGATGATCAATGAGGTGCTGGAAGGCCTCGGCCGGTCCAACGACGGCACCAACACGGCGGTGGAGGCCGCGGTGGGCGCCAAGGTCAAGGAACTCTGCGCCCGTTTCCCAATGTATCCCGGCAGATAGACCCAGATGCGCTGTCCGTTCTGCGGCTCCGACGACACCCAGGTGAAGGACAGCCGTCCCACCGAGGATAACGGCGCGATCCGTCGCCGCCGGTTCTGTGCCAATTGCGGGCAGCGCTTCACGACGATCGAGCGTGTCCAGCTACGGGAACTGACCGTGGTGAAGACCGACGGCCGCCGGGTCCCGTTCGATCGCGACAAGCTCGCCCGTTCGATCCGCATTTCCCTGCGCAAACGCCCGATCCAGGAGGAGCGGATCGAGCGGATCGTCAACTCCCTGGTCCGGCAGTTGGAAGCGAGCGGCGAAAGCGACATCCCCAGCAAGCAGATCGGGGAGTTGGTGATGGACACGCTGAAGGCACTCGACAAGGTCGCGTACGTGCGCTTCGCCAGCGTCTACCGGAACTTCCGGGAAGCGAAGGATTTCGAGGAATTCGTGGGGACGCTCACCGAACCCGAGGGCTGACGCCCAACGAACCCCAGGGCTGACGCCCAACGACCCTACTTATCGCGCAGCGTCAGCGTGAAGTGCAGGCCGCAATCGCCGTTGGTGATGTCGCCCTCGATCCTTGTTCCGGAATAGCGGCCCAACAGGGAAATCCCCTGGCCCTCGCCCTCGATCGTGCCGTCCTCCAGGATGCGGGCGTTGACCTGCACGCCGTAGGCCCATCTGTACTGGAACCGCCGGTCCCACACCTGGACCACTACCAGACCGGGCCGTGGGCAACCCCGCGTATTGGCCTGAAAGCGCGTGCTGGTGCCCCGGTAGAACCCATCCACCACATCCTGCCGAGGCTTCGGTGGCGGAGCCGGTGGCGTCGGGGCGCCGCAGGCGGATAGCAACAGCAACGCCGAGGCGGCGCTGGCGATGGGCAGGGTCAGGCAGGAAGGGAAGGCGCCGCGGGTCATGCTGCTCCGTGGGGTTCGGGAAGGGGGCAACCGGCGCCCGTCATGCGGCCCCCCATCCGGTTTGGCAACCCATCCCCGCCTACCCCCTGGGAGCCGCCGCTCGGCGCAACCGATCATTGATCGCCAGCCCCAAACCTGAACAGGGCACCGCCATCACCGCGATCCCCCGCAGGCCCAGCGCCGAACCGCTCGCATCGAGGTCCCGCAGCCCCTCAAACAACCGCGCCGCGGCTTCGGTCGGATCGCCAGCCTGGCTGAGCTGAAACACCGCGCCCGCCCCGGCCAGAGGGGGCCCAAACGCCAGCAATGCCTCATCGCCGCCGACCGCCTCGGCCGCCAGCCGAACCGGCAGCGCCGGGGCATAGTGGGAAAGCATCAGACCCGGTGACGGCAGGCCTTGTCCCGCCACGGCATGGGGCAGCCCGCGCCGAACCGGTCCGATCAAAGCCTCGATCGCCTCCACCGTCGCGCCACCAGGGCGCAGCAGGACGGGGTCGGGGCCGCTCAGGTCCAGCACCGTCGATTCCACCCCCACCACGCAGGGGCCGCTGTCGAGGACCGCGTCGATCCGCCCCTCCAGCCCGTCCAGCACATGGCGCGCCGTCGTCGGGCTGACCTGCCCCGAGCGGTTGGCGGACGGCGCGGCAATCGGACGGCCCAGGGCGCGGATCACCGCCAACGCTACGGGATGCGCCGGCACCCGCACAGCCAGCGTGTCCAGCCCGGCACCGGTCAGCAGCGGCACAGGGCAATCCGCCTGGCGCGGCAAGACCAGCGTCAGCGGACCAGGCCAGAGGCCACGTGCCAGCGCCTCCGCCCGCCGATCCGCGATCACATGGCGAAAGGCGCTGTCGGCGTCGGCATAGTGGCAGATCAGGGGATTGAAATGCGGACGGTCCTTGGCGGCGAAGATCGCGGCCACGGCGTGGGCGTTGGTCGCATCGCCGCCCAGCCCGTAGACAGTCTCGGTCCCGAACGCGACCAGACCGCCGGCGCGCAGGATTGCCGCCGCGCGGGCGATCCCGGCCTCATTCGCTATCAGCACATCGGTCATCCGCCGGCCATACAGCCAATCGCGAGGCGACGGAACCGGCTGACGCGTGACTACATCGTCTTGTTGATCGGCCGAACCTCACCGCCGTGGAACTTCGCGGAGCCCTCGCCGAACCGGCTCTCCGACTGCATCAGCGCGCTGGGGTTGAGCGCGATGGCGGAGATATCGGCCGGAAGTCCGCCCACCCGGGACAGGCCCAGGATCATGGCTCCGGCGGTCAAGGCAATGAGTTGCAGGCGGGTGGCGCGCATCGTCCGATCTCCCTTGGACGTCGGAAGGAATACGCGAGTATTGCTTGCCGAGGCGTTTCAGTGTGGACGAACACAGGTCATGGAAATTCGCGATTTTCACGTTGTTGTCATAGGCGCCGGCATGGCCGGCTCAACCGCGGCCGCTCAGCTCTCCCCGCATCGCCGCGTGGCGTTGATCGAGATGGAGGAAACGCCCGGCTACCATTCAACCGGCCGCTCCGCCGCCCTGTGGATCCAGAACTACGGGCCACAGGACGTGCGCGAACTCAGCCGCCTGTCGCGCGCCTTCTTCACCGCCCCGCCGTCCGGCTTCACAGAGGTTCCGCTGATGCGCCAGCGGCCCGTGCTGTTCATCGCCAACGCCGAACAGCGGGCTGAGATGGAGGCCCTGATCGCCGAGGGGATCGGTCTGCGCGCGATCAGCCCGGCCGACGCCGCCGCGCTGCTGCCCGCCCTCCGTCCCGGCTACGTGTCTGCCGCCGCGATCGAGGAAGATGCCTTCGACATGGATGTCGCCGCCATCCACCAGGGCTTCCTACGGATGCTCCGCGCCAATGACGGCGTCCTCGCGCTGCGCAGCCGAGCGGGGCGGATTGAAAGGGAAGGGGATGGTTGGCGGGTGGAGACGAGCGCAGGCACAGTTTTCCGTGCCCCCATCATCGTCAACGCCGCCGGTGCCTGGGGCGATGAGGTCGCTGCCCACGCCGGCGTCACGCCCCTCGGCATCCAACCCAAGCGCCGCACCGCCGCCATCGTGGACCCCGCGCCGTGGGACGCCGAACATTGGCCCATGACCATCGACGTCGCCCACGGCTGGTACGCTCGGCCCGAGGCCCGAACCCGCCTGCTGGTTTCCCCGGCGGATGAAACACCGATGGACCCGCAGGACATCCAGCCGGACGAACTCGACATCGCGATCGGCATCGACCGGATGCAGCAGGCCTTGGATATCGAGGTCAAGCGGGTGGAGCACGCCTGGGCCGGCCTGCGGACCTTCACCCCCGATGGCAGTCTGGCGATTGGCTGGGACGCGCGGGCCGAGGGATTCTTCTGGGCGGTCGGGCAGGGGGGATATGGCATCCAGACCTCGCCCGCCGCCGGCCGCCTGGTCACGGACCTGCTGTTGGGCCGCGACCTGGGCGAAGCCGCGGCGATCCAGGCGATGGTGGCGCCGAAGCGGTTCGGTTAGGCGGCTACCGCCGCCGAGCGGCGTCGGTCGCGGCGGCCTTGGCGGAGTCGACCCACCAAAGGTCGAAGTTGACGCCCTCCCGGATCGGCGTCTCGGGCCTGCCGAAACGGTCCCAGACGGCGACCTTGAAATCCCGGCTGCCCCAGTTCGGCACCAGGAAATACCGCCAGAGCAACACCCGGTCCAAGGCCCGCGCGGCCGGGGTCAGGGTGGCTCGGTCCTCGGCCGTGATGACCTTGTTCAGCAGGGCGTCGATCGCGGGTTCACAGATGCCGGGCATGTTGGTGCTGCCCTTGGCATCCTTGGCGGCGCAACTCCAATAGTCGCGCAACTCGGTCCCTGGGATGTCGCCCTGCGCGAAGATCAGCATGACCATGTCGAAGTCGAATTCGTCGCTCAGGTTCTGATACTGCGCGGGATCGACGGTCCGGACCTTGGCGTCGATCCCGAGTTTCTGGAGGTTCTGCACGAACGGCAAGGTCGGCCGTTCCAGCGACGGATCAGGCAGCAGGACGGTGAAGGACATCGGCTGCCCCTTGGCATCCACCACCTTCCGGTCCTTGATCTGCCACCCCGCCTGTCGCAACAGCTCAATCGCTCGGCGGACCTGCTCGCGGTTGTTGCCCGAGCCATCCGTCACCGGCAACTTGAAGGGCTGGGTGAACAGTTCGGGCGGCAGGTCCTTCCGATACGGCTCCAACAGGGCGAGTTCGGCCCCCTCCGGCACGCCGGATGACGCGAGGTCGCTGTTGCTGAAGTAGCTCGTGGTGCGGGTATAGGCGTCGTAGAACAGGTTCTTGTTGGTCCACTCGAAATCGAACATCTCGGTCAGCGCCTGGCGGACCAGCGGGTTCGCGAAGGCCGGGCGGCGCGTGTTCATCGCATAGCCCTGTATCCCACCCGGAAGCTTGTGCGGATAGACCAGCTTCTGCACCAGCCCGGTCTTCACCGCCGGGAAATCATAGGCCGTGGCCCAGTTCTTGGAGATGTTCTCGCTGCGGATATCGACCTTGCCGGCCTTGAAGGCCTCCATCGCCACGGTCGAGTCGCGGAAATACTCGAACCGGATTCGGTCGAAGTTATTGGTTCCCTTGCCGGTCGGCAGGTCTGCGGCCCACCAGTCGGGGCGGCGTTCGTACACGACGCTGCGGCCGAGCTCGAACTGCGTGATCCGATAGGGGCCGGAGCCGACGGGTGGCTCGGTCAGGGGTTTGGCGAAGTCCCGGCCTTCGAAGAAGTGCTTCGGCAGGATGGGCAGGCCGCCCACGAGCAAGGGCAGTTCCCGGTTTTCATTGGTCTTGAAATGGAAGACGACCCGGCGCTCGCCCTGGGTTTCGACGTTCTTCACGTCGGCCAGTTGGATGCGGTAGCTGGGCCGGCCCTTTTCCAGCAGGGTGCGGAAGGTCCAGGCGACATCCTCCGCCGTGACGGGGCGGCCGTCAGAGAATTTGGCTTCCGGCCGGATTTCAAACGCGACCCACATCCGATCGGCCGGCAGTTCGATGACCGATGCCAGGTGGCCATAGGCCGTCGCGACCTCATCGGCCGAGGGGGTCAGCAGCCTTTCCCAGACATGCCCGACCGAGGAACCGGAGCCTGATCCGCCCGGCATGATGACCCAGGGCGCGATGGTGCGCGCCTCGGCCGTGCCGCGCAGGATGAAGGGGTTGAACCCGTCAAACGTGCCGACGCTGGCGAGTGACACATCGCCACCCTTGGGGGCGTCCGGGTTCACATAGGGAAAATAGGCAAAGTCGGCCGGCAAAGCGGGTTTGCCCAGGATGGTGATCCCATGGCTCCGCGTGACCGGCGCATCCGCCGCCCAAGCGGGCTGGAGGAAACAGGCGGTGGCAATCAGGGAGGCAACGGCAAAAGCGCGCATGGGGTCCAAACCTCCGATCAAACACCGTGGCCGCCAGGGTGGGGCCGGCTCCGACCAACAACCCCCTCCCCCCTTGAGGGGGAGGGTCGGGGTGGGGGGTAAACAGCGGCACGGACCGGAAAGGGCGTTACCCGCCCCCCAACAACCCCACCGCCGTGCCCAGCAACGCCGGATCCCCAACAGCCAGCACTCGGCCATCGCCATCCGCCCGCAGGGCCTTGCCGTCCCAATCGGTGACCCGGCCGCCAGCACCTTCAATCACCGCGACCAGCGGAACCCAGTCCCACGTCTTCATGTCGGATTCAGCGACCACATCGATCTGGCCCAGCGCGAGCAGCCCATAGGCATAGCAGTCGCCACCCCAGTAGTTCCGCCGCACCGCATCCTTCAACCGGTTCCAGCGGGGGGCATCGTCGCCCAGCATCTCGGGGCTGGTGCAACTGAGTTCGGCATTGCCGATATCAGGGCAGGGCCGGCAGCCGGCGGTCCCGCCGAATGGCCCGCGGAATGTGGTCGGGCGGCCGCGGGCACCGACCCAGCGTTCGCCGGTCGCGGGCTGGTCGATGATGCCGAGGATCGGAACGCCATCCTCCAGCAACCCAATCAGGGTGCCGAAGGTCGGCCGGCCGGTGATGAACGCGCGGGTGCCGTCGATCGGGTCCAGCACCCAGCGCATCCGGGACTCGGGCCGGTCGAGGCCGAATTCCTCACCCAGGATACCGTGGTCGGGAAAGCGTTCCGACAGCACAGCCCGCATCGCCAGTTCGGCGGTGCGGTCGGCGATGGTCACCGGGGATCGATCGGTCTTGAGGTCTGACGTGACCCCTGCCCGGAAGAAGGGCCGAATCACGGCGGCGGCGACATCCGCCGCCGCCTCGGCTGCCGCGATCAGGCGATCCATGGACTGATCAGGGCAGCGGTAGCGGTGACTTGGACAGGCTCCGCAGATAGGCGATCAGGTCGGCCCGCTGCTTGTCGTCCTTCATGCCGGCGAAGGCCATCCGCGTGCCGGGCGCGAAGGCGCTGGGCTTCGCCAGCCATGCGCTCATGTCCTCATACGACCAGTTCCCCACTACGCCCTTGAGCGCCGCCGAGAAATTGTAGCCGGCGGCACCCTGGCCATGCGGGGAGCCGAACACGCCATACAGGTTCGGGCCGACCCCGTTCTTTCCGCCTTCGGTGAAGGTGTGGCAGCTCGAGCACAGCTTCTTGGCAAGCGCTTCGCCCGCGCCCGCATCGGCCGCGGCCATCATCGGAGAGATCGGCGTGAGCGCGACCGGCTTGGCGGCTTCCTTGCCGGCGCCGGTGTCGGCTACCGCGATGTTCAGCACCGAATGCTCGAGCCGGTGCGGATGGACGAGGATCGTGCCGATCGTGCCCGTGACGAAGAAGACAATGCCGGCAATCAGGAGCGCGGCAATGCCCTTGTTGAATTCCATACTATCCATTTCGGCCCAACGTCCCCGTCGTCATACGATGCCCGTCGTCATAGATTGGATGCGCCGGTCGTCGGCGGTCGGGCGCTCGCGCCGTTGCGCCAAACCAAACGCATCCATAAGGTGCGCGCACCATAGGGAAACGATTACAGACCTTCAAGCCACTGCCGGCCATTTCCCGCCGAGCAATTCCAGGACCTGCCGCGCGCCGTGAACCCGATCGTCATCATCCCGGCCCGCATGGCCGCCGCCCGCCTGCCTGGGAAACCCCTGGCGGATATCCACGGCAAGCCGATGATCGTCCATGTGCTGGACCGCGCGCGGGAAGCCGATATCGGCCCGGTGGCCGTTGCCTGCGGCGATGCGGAGATCGCGGATGCCGTGCGCGCCGCCGGCGGCATCGCGGTGCTGACCGACCCGGCCCTGCCGTCCGGCACCGACCGGGTCCATGCCGCCCTAGTGTCCCTGGACCCTGAGGGGCGGCATGATGTCGTGGTCAACCTGCAAGGCGATGTCCCGACGCTCGACCCCGCGCAGCTGCGTTTGGTGGTCACGCCGCTGGCCGATCCGGCGATCGACATCGGCACCCTGGTCGTGCCGATCCTGTCTGATCACGAGGCCATGACCGAGTCCTTCGTCAAGGCCGTCTGCGCCTTTCCGGACGGCGCCGATGTCGCGCCGGCGCTGTATTTCTCCCGCGCGCCAATCCCCTGGGGCGAAGGCCCCCGGTGGCACCATATCGGCATCTACGCCTTCCGCCGGCCGTCGCTGGAACGCTTCGTCTCCCTGCCGCCCAGCCTGCTGGAACAGCGTGAGAAGCTGGAGCAGCTGCGGGCGATGGAGGCCGGCATGCGCATCGCCTGCGCCCGCATGGCGCATGGGCTGTTCGGGGTCGACACGCCCGAGGACCTGGAACGCGCCCGAACCCTGTTGAACCCGAAAGCCTGATCTCATGACCGGTACCATCGCATTCCAGGGCGTCCTCGGCGCCTATTCCGACCTTGCCTGCCGCAACGCGTATCCGGACATGACAACCCTGCCGTGTGAGACGTTCGAGGCGGCGATCGAGGCGGTTCACGACAAGCGCGCCGACCTTGCGATGCTGCCCTGTGAGAACACGCTGGCCGGGCGCGTGCCCGACATCCACCATCTGCTGCCGGAGTCGGGCCTGTTCGTCATCGGTGAGCAGTTCCAGCGGGTCGAGCACTGTCTGCTCGGCATCAAGGGTTCCACCATCGACGACATCAAGCGCGCGCATTCCCACCCCGTCGCGCTGGGCCAGGTGCGCCGTATTCTCAAGGAACGGGCCTTCGTCCCGGTCGTCGAGGGCGATACCGCCGGTTCGGCCAAGCTGATCGCCGAATGGGGCAACAAGGAGGACGCGGCGATCGCGTCATCCCTCGCGGCCGAAATCTACGGCCTGGAAATCCTGCGCCGGAACATCGAGGATGCGTCCCACAACACGACCCGGTTCTACGTGATGGCCCCGCGGCCGGCGCACCCCGAGCCATCCACGCCGAATTTGATGACGACGTTCGTGTTCCGGGTCAGGAATGTGCCGGCGGCGCTGTACAAGGCGCTGGGCGGGTTCGCGACGAACGGCGTTAACATGACCAAGCTGGAAAGCTATATGATGGGCGGGCGGTTCTCGGCCACGCAGTTCATGTGCGACGTCGATGGTCACCCGGAACAGCCGGCGCTGCGGCGCGCGCTGGAGGAATTGGGGTTCTTCTCGTCCGAGGTCCGTATCCTGGGAGTTTACAAGGCGGCGCCGTTCCGGCTGACACAGGATGCGGCGGATTGACCGCGCGTTAACCGATGCGGGCGCGAATTTAATACACCCATAGGATGTAATATCGCTTGTATTTTTCGCGCGAATAGGTAGTTATAACAGCGCACTATGTGAACGGGGCCGGTATGCGGCGTTTGTCGAGTTTCGCTGTCGTTTGCGGTGCGATCGCCGGTCTTGTGGCTACACCCGTCCACGCGCAGACCCAGCCGCAGCGACAGGCACCGCCGCCTCGGCCCGCGCCGGCGCGGCCTGCTCCCGCGGCACCGCCCGCTCCCGCGCCAGTTCCGCCGGTGGCCGCCGCGCCAGCGCCCGCAGCCCCAGCGTCGGCAGCGCCATCGATGTGGGCCTCCGGACCCAGCACCGCGACCGTTGTGGCCGGGCTTGGTGCCGTCGCCGGTGTCATCGCCTTCAACACCGCGGCCTTCGGCGTCGGCGCCCTGCCTGGCGGAGCGACCCTGCTGGGAACATCCATGATCCCGGCCGAAATGGCGGTGGCGGTCAGCCGAGTCTACGCCGTCAGCAGCGCGGTCGTCGGCGCCTGGGTCGGGGACTACCTCCATCATCCAGAACCGCCCGAGGGCGGTATGGCGTCTGGGCGCCTATGGGCGATGGCGGCGGGCGCGATCGTCGGTGTCTCGACCTTCAATGGCATGACCCAGTCGCTGGGCGTGCTGCCGTTGGAAGGCGCCGCCCTGGCCCCGATCCCCATCAGCACCGTGGTCGGCAGCCGCCTCATCGCGGTCACCACCGGCGGCCTTGGAGCCATTGGCGCGACCTGGGCCTATGACAAATGGGCCGGCAACGACACCGATCTCCCTTACATGTTCACCTTGCTGGGCGGCACCTTCGGCGGCGTGGCGATGGCGAACTACCTCTCCACCAGCACCGTTGGCGCGCTTCCGCTCAGCACGGGTTCAGGCCTGCTCTACTCAGGCGCCGTGATCGCCGACGCGGCGACCAGCGCCGCCTCCCGGGTGTGGGTCGTGGGAAGCGGCGTGGCCGGGGCGCTGGTCGCGGATTGGTGGTACCGGAACCGAGAGCCGACAAAATGATGCGAAATCAAGGATCCTAGGCGGACATCCCGATCGGCGGGCTGACATCATCGGGGATCGGGCAGACATAGGGCGTGCGCTTCACCCGTGCCTGATGATCCGCCTTCGCCTGCTCCAGCAACGCCGGATTGTGCAGCACGTCGAGCGCGGTGCCCGCCATCGCCTTCGCCACATGCACCAGGCCCTTATGGGCGGCCGGCATCTTCCCCTGCGCGGTCAACTGCCATGAATGGCCCGGCGTCCCGATCGCATAGGTCGCGCCCCGCGCCTGCACCGTCGGTACCGCCCAGCTCACGTCCCCGACATCGGTGGAGCCCATCATCGGCGCCGTCTTCGCATCCAACGGCACGATCGTGTCACACAACGGCACCCCGTCCCGCATCGGCAGCCCCGCTCTGCGGTAAGAACTCTCGATATCCTCCTCGGTCAGCGTCGACTGGATCTTCGCGGCGAAGGCACGGTCGGCATCATCGAATTCCGGCGGCCCAAGGCGGGAGTAATTGTCGTACATCGCCTTTTCCAGCGGCGTGTTGCCCAACAGGTTGGACACCGCGCTGATCACCTTGGTCTCGACCGAGGTTTCCGTCATCAGCGCCGCGCCCTGGGCGATCTTCCGCACTCGCTCGATCAACCGGTTCAGTTCGGGGAGGTTGCGGGCGCGGATCAGGTAGCGGACCTTGGCATGCGCCTGCACCACGTTTGGCGCGATGCCGCCGGCGTCCAGGATCGCGTAGTGAACCCGCGCGTCTGACGGCATGTGTTCGCGCATGTAGTTCACGCCGACATTCATCAGTTCGACCGCGTCCAGAGCGCTGCGCCCCAGATGCGGCGCGGCGGCGGCGTGGGACGCGCGTCCAGTGAAGGAGAAATCGATGCGAGTATTGGCCAGCGAGATCGGCTCATTCACCCCGCTGAACGATGACGGATGCCAGGAGATCGCGATGTCCACGTCGGAGAACGCGCCTTCGCGGACCATGAACCCCTTGGCGGCGCCGCCTTCCTCGGCCGGGCAACCGTAATAGCGGACGCGGCCCTTGATGCCGTTCTTCTCCAGATAGTCCTTCACCGCCGTGGCGGCGAGCATGGAGGCGGAGCCAAGCAGGTTGTGGCCGCAGCCGTGACCAAAGCCGGGGCCGGGCAGGGGGCGAGGTTCGGCGACTCCCGCTTCCTGCGACAGGCCCGGCAGCGCGTCATACTCGCCGAGGATCGCGATGACCGGGCCTTCTTCCCCGGCCTCACCCATCACCGCGGTCGGGATGCCGGCCACGTCGCGGGTGACGCGGAAGCCCTGCGCCTCCAGCATCGCGGTGTGTTCGGCGCAGGATTGGTGTTCGGCGTAGCAGAGTTCGGGGATTTCCCAGACCCGGTCGGACAGGGCGATGAAGTCGTCCTGCCTGGCGTCGACCAGCTGCCAGATTTCCTCGTCATTGCGCATTGTGAAGTCTCCTGGGATCAGTGGCCGTGGCGGAAGCAGGTGGTCAGGTGGTCGTTGACCATGCCGGTCGCCTGCATGAACGCGTAGCATATGGTGGAGCCGACAAAACGGAACCCGCGCTTGCGGAGCGCCTTGCTCATGGCGTCGGAGGCCGGCGTCGTTGCGGGTACCTGCGTGTGCTCGGTCCACGTGTTGACGATCGGCCTGCCGTCGACGAACGACCAGATATAGGCATCGAGGCTACCGTGTTCGGCGATGACCTGCTGGGCGATGCGGGCATTGTCGCGGACGGACCATATTTTCAGGCGGTTGCGGATGATCGGCCCGCCCTGCATCAGGCCTTGCAGGTCGTCATCGGTCATCGCGACGATGCGGTCGATGTCATAGCCGTGGAAGGAGGCGCGGTAGCCTTCGCGGCGGATCAGGACGCTGTGCCAGGACAGCCCGGCTTGGGCGCCTTCCAGCGTCAGGAATTCGAACAGCGTGCGGTCGTCGCGGACCGGCACGCCCCATTCGGTGTCGTGGTAGGCCTTGTAGGCGTCATCGCCCTTTTCGGCCCAGGGACAGCGCGTGGTCATGATGGTTTCTCCCCCACCTGACATGCCGAAGGCCCCAGGGTCGCCCCCGGGGCCTTCGCATTGTTTATGACGTCCGTTGCCGGACCCAATAGTCTATGCCGTCGCGTTCGCGCCGGCGATCCAGGTCAAGGCAATGAAAGCCACCGAACAATGAGACACAGGATCACCTCCTTCCAGTTGTTGCCACGATTTGGGGACCATGAGCCGGTTCCCAGGGCCGCGCAACAACAATCAGGCGATTCTCCGCCGGGCGATCAGTCCATCCGGATGTTCAACGTGCGCACCAGATTGCCATAGCGTTCGTAGTCCTTCCGCAGTTCCGCGCCGAGTTCCTCGGGTGTGCTTCCCGCCGGCCGGACGGCGATCTTCATCATCTGCTCCTTCAACGCTGGGTCCTTGGCGATCTTCTGGATTTCCGCGCTCAGGCGGCGGACGATCGCGTCGGGCGTGCCGGCGGGCGCGAAGAGGCCGCCCCAACTGACGGAGTCCGCCTCCGCCCAGATTTCCTTCAGCATGCGGACATCGGGGAAGTCGGGATGGCGTTCGTTGTCGGCCACGCCCAAAAGCCGAGCCTTTCCGGCTTTGACGTGGGGGAGGATGTTGCCCTCGCAGTGGACCTGGACGTGACCGGCGAGGAAGTCGCTCAGCGCCTCGGCGCCGCCGCGATAGGGCACGTGCAGGATGTCGATCTTGGCCGCGGCCTTCACGCTCTCGCACGTCATCTGGGTCATGGTGCCGGTGCCGGAGGACCCGAACGCGATCTTGCCGGGGTTGGCCTTTGCGTAGGCCACGAACTCCTCCATCGTCGTCGCGGGCAGTGACGGATGGATTGAGAATACCAACGTGTTCTCGAATATTTTCGAGACAGGCACGAAATCCTTGAACGGATCGAAGGGCATTTTCCGTGCGGCCGGCAGCACGGTCATGGTGGCTACGGGGACGACGCCGAACGTGTAGCCATCGGGTGCGGAGCGCATGACGTATTCGGTGCCCACCACACCGGATGCGCCGCCTTTGTTTTCGATCACGAATTGCTGTCCGAACGCGATGGAAAGCCGGTCGGCGAAGGGGCGCGCGGCATTGTCTGTCGACCCGCCAGGTGCATAGGGCACGACGATCTTGACGGGCCTGGTCGGCCAGTTCAGCGGGGCTTGGGCGCGCGCGAGGATGGGCGCGCACATCGTCATAAGCACGGCCGCGGCCGCGCCGATCCAGGATGGCTTCATGGTCGTCTCCCTGTTGGCCGGTACGAGCGCCCGACCTTATGGAGCCCAGCCTAACGCCCGGGCGCGCGAAGCAGCAACATCCCGGCGGGGGCGAGGGTCCCGAACCAGTTCCGGATATTGGCGTCCTTCAGTGGCGGCGCGTTGGGGAAGTCCGGCGTCGGAAGGCTCCGCCGGGCCCGGATACGCGGCACATTCCCATCTCTCAAGCCCCAGCCTTCATTGGACTGGGGAATCAGGCGTTTCGTGATGCCCGAGTGATCCAACGGATGGAGGACGCCGTAAGACACAACGACTCGTTGATCAATTTTTCTGTCCCCAATCAGTCGTAGCCAGAAAAACCACTTTTCCATTTCAAGAGAGAGTAGCCATATCATGTTCGAAAGAATCAGCGCGACTGTCGTTTATGCGTGGGATTTCATTTTCAATCATGAAGTCAGCCCGCTGCGCAACATTCCCGACGTCGCCGTAAGGCACTACGTCTTGCAGGCCCTGGGGTTCATGTGGGCGGTCAGCTTTTCGCTCGCAATCGGCAGCTACACGTTCCTCGCGGCGAGCCTGGTGGGGCATACGGTATTGATCGCCGCGGTGGCGATAACGGTTGCAACCCTCACGACCGCTGCGAGAAGCCCTCAGGTGTTCATCCGCGGTGCCGGGCGCCGTGCTGATGGAGAGCACGAATAAGCGCCGACACGGGCGGTTTTGAAGGGGCGGCGCGGGCGGGACCTGCCGCCCCGAAGATCAGGAGGCATTCATGAAATCCGAAGCCACCAGATCGACGGTGTATTTTGATGGCTCCTGTCCGTTGTGTCGGGCGGAGATCGGCTATTACCGTCGGAAGGACAGTCTAGGAGCGCTATCGTTCATTGATGTCTCGAAACCGGATGCAGCCGTTCCTGTTGGTCTGACCCAAAGCCGAGCGATGGAACGCTTTCATGTTCGTGCTGGAAATGGAGCGCTTCTTTCTGGCGCCGCGGCATTCGTCGAACTTTGGGCTCGGCTTCCGCGTTGGCGCTGGGCGGCCCGCGCGGCGGCGATCCCTGGGGTCCTGTCGGTCCTTGAATTGTCGTACCGGCTCTTCCTGCGGGGACGTCCAATTCTTGTCTGGCTCTTTGGACGTATCCCGCGAAACGTCCGACGTGACCGGGGCCATTGATCCCGGCCACAATCGATAACGTAACGCCGGCCGGGCGACTCAATCCATCCTGATCTTCAGTTCCCTGACCAGCCTGCCGTAAAGATCGAAGTCCTGACGCAGCCGCGCGGCAAGCACGTCCGGCCCCGCGCCGTTGGAGCGGAGGGCGAGCCGCAGAAGATGCGCCTGCAACTCGGGGTTTTTCGCGGCCTTCGCGATTTCATCAGCCATCTTCAGCACGATCGGCTGGGGTGTGCCGGCGGGGGCGAAGATGCCGAACCAGTTCTGGATATCGGCGTTCGGGAACACTTCCTTCAGCGTCGGTACGTTGGGGAAGTCCGGGTGCCGCACCATGTCTACCACCGCGAGCAGCTTCGCCTTGCCCGCCTGCACATGCGGCAGGACATTGCCCTCCGCGAACACCTGCACCTGCCCGCCGAGGAAATCCGTCAGGGATTCCGCGCCGCCGCGATAGGGCACGTGCAGCATGTCGATGCCGGCTTCCTTGTTCACAACCTCACAGATCATCTGTGTCAGCGTGCCGAGGCCCGAGGACCCGAAATTGACCTTGCCCGGGTTCTTCTTCGCATAGGCAACGAACTCGGCCATCGTGTTGGCCGGGATCGATGGGTGGATGGCGAAGACCAGCGTTGAATCGGCGTGCCAGGCGACCGGAACCATGTCCTTGAACGGATCATAGGCCGTGGGGCGCGCGTTCGGCAGAATCGTGAGCGAGGCGACGGGTGTCGCGAAGAATGTATAGCCATCCGGGGGTGACCTGACCCCGGCCTCCACCCCCACGGCACCGGACGCGCCCCCCTTGTTCTCGATGATGAACTGCTGGCCCATCGATTGCGACAACCGGTCCATGAACGGGCGGGTGGCATTGTCGGTGGAGCCGCCGGGCGGGTAGTTGACGATCACGCGCACGGGTTTGGTGGGCCACGCCGGGGCGGGTTGGGCGGATGCGCTGGATCGGGTCCCGGCCCATCCCGCGGCGAGCGCGGCCATGGTGAACAGGCGTCTCGTCGTCATGTTGACCTCCGTCAATTGTTATCCGCCAGGGTCATTCGTCGCCCCGGCGATTGCGCGATTTCTGGCCTACATCGCTGTGTTGGGCCGCGCAATCGGCATGGCCAACGTGGATTTGCGATGATACACGACGCGCCAATGGCTGGCGGGTAACGTCAGGCCTGCCCCCTACACGGAGGTCTATATAATGCGTCTGCGCTTCCTGGCCGGTGCGGCCTTGGCATGTCTGGTGTCCCTGCCCGCGCAGGCCCAGGACAAGTTTCCGTCGAAACCGATCCGCATGGTCGTGTCCTTCGCCGTGGGCGGTCCGACCGATATCGTGGCGCGCATCATGGGCGCGCGGATGGGGGAAATCCTCGGCCAGCAGATCATCATCGACAACCGGCCGGGCGCCGGCGGCAACCTCGGCGCCGACATCGTCGCGAAGTCGCCCCCCGATGGCTACACATTGCTGATGGCGACCGTATCCACGCACGCCATCAACCCGCTGCTGTACAAGAAAATCCCCTATGACGCCGTGAGGGATTTCGAGCCGATCGGCCAGGTCGGCGTCACCCCCGGGGTGCTCGCGGTCCATAAGGATGTTCCCGTGAAGAACGTCGCGGAACTGATCGCCCTGCTGAAAGCCAACCCCGGCAAGTACAGCTACGGGTCCTCTGGCATGGGCAGCATCCTGCATCTGTGCGGGGAGAGCTTCAAAATGTCCGTTGGCGGCCTGGATATCGAGCATGTGCCCTATCGTGGCTCTGCCCCGATGATGAACGACCTTGCCGCCGGCCAGATCCCGATGGCGTTCGATGGGCTGCCGACCGCGCTGCCGCAGATCCAGTCCGGCACGATCCGCGCGCTCGCATCCGCCACCGCGACGCGCCCTCGTGCGCTGCCCGACCTGCCGACGGTTCAGGAGCAGGGCGTGAAGGGCTACGAATGCTACACCTGGAACGCGATTTTCGCGCCGGCCAAGACGCCCGCGCCGATCGTGGCGAAGCTGGTGGATGCCATGCAACGGTCGCTCGCCGATCCGGTCGTGATCAAGCGCCTGCAGGATACCGGCGTCGATCCGACCCCGGATTCGAACCCGGAAAAGCTGGCTGCCTTCGTCAAGGCTGAACTGGCGAAGTGGGCTCCGATCGTGAAGGCGTCGGGCGCGCAGCTCGACTGACAATGGCGGCGCGCCGGCCCTTGGTGAACATCACGGGTCGGTGATAGACGGAACCGGTTGCTGAAAGCGTCCTCAGAAGCGCTTGCGGAATGGGAGGTGGGAAATGGTTGTTCACGCGGTTCTCGCCGCGCTGCTCGGGTTGATCGTCGTGGTACTGGCGGCCTCGGCGTCGGACCTGTCGATGCTTCTGATCGCCGTGGTCATCCTGGGATGGACTGCCTGGGCCATGCGACCGCGTCGCGCGGCCCGCATCCAGGTACGGTGCGGGCATGCCTCGGCGTCCCGCTCCAGCACCGGATCGTCCTCCTCGTGATTCGTCTTCGCAATCAACAGGATTTCGCCGCGGGGCTGTTCCTGATCGCCCTCGCCTTGGTCGCGCGGTACCTGGCAGCTGACCTGGCGATGGGCCGGCTTGTGCGCATGGGGCCCGGCTATCTGCCGACCGTGCTCAGTTGGGTCCTGCTGGGCCTGGGCGCGTTGATCGCGCTGCGAGGCTTCATCACCAACGGACCGAAGCTTGAGCCCTGGGCCTGGCGGCCGTTGGTCGCGCTTTGTGCCGCGCTGATCGCCTTCGCCCTGCTGCTGCAAGGCGGAGGCCTGGTTCTGGCGATCCTGGCGACGACCGCGATTTCCAGCCTTGCGGCGCCGGGATCACGCCCGATTCCGACCCTGTTGCTGGCGCTCGGTCTGTCCGTCATGTCGGCCGTGCTGTTCATTTGGCTGCTGGGGCTTCCCCTGCTTATCCTGCCGGAGTGGGGCTGACACCAATGGAATCCCTCATCTCCAACCTCGCGCTCGGCTTTTCCATCGCGGGCACCGTCAATAACCTGTTGTTCTGCCTGGTGGGCGCGCTGCTGGGCACGCTGATCGGCGTCCTGCCCGGGATTGGCCCGCTGGCCACCGTCGCGATGCTGCTGCCGATCACCTTCAACCTGCCGCCGGAAGGCGCGCTGATCATGCTGGCCGGCATCTATTATGGTGCCCAGTATGGCGGCTCCACCACCGCGATCCTGCTGAACGTGCCGGGCGAGTCATCCTCGGTCGTCACCGCCTTGGACGGCCATGCGATGGCGCGTCAGGGCCGAGCGGGGGCGGCATTGGCGATCGCGGCGATCGGGTCGTTTTTTGCGGGCAGCGTCGCTACCGTGGGTATTGCCCTGGTCGGCCCGCCGCTGGCATCGATCGCGCAGCAGTTCGGCGCGGCCGAGTATTTCTCCCTGATGGTGTTCGGCCTGATCGGCGCCGTCGTGCTGGCATCCGGTTCGGTCATCAAGGCCGTCTCGATGATCATCCTCGGGCTGCTGTTGGGGCTGGTAGGCCAGGACGTCACGTCCGGCGCCGCGCGCTTTACCTTCGGCCTGCCCGAGCTGGCGGATGGTATCGGGTTCGTCGCCGTTGCAATGGGCCTGTTCGGCATGGCCGAGATCATGACCAATCTTGAACGCTCGGCCCGCAACCCGGAAGGCGAGGCGAAGATCCATCGCGTGCATGGGCTGATGCCGACGATGGCGGACCTCAAGGCCTCCAGTTGGCCGATTTTGCGCGGCACGGGCGTGGGGTCCTTTCTGGGCATCCTGCCGGGCGGTGGCTCGGTGCTGGCCTCGTTCTCCTCCTACACGCTGGAAAAGAAGATCGCGAAGGATCCGTCCCGCTTCGGCAAGGGCGCGATCGAGGGCGTGGCGGGGCCGGAAGCGGCCAACAACGCCGCCGCGCAATCGTCTTTCATCCCTCTGCTGACGTTGGGCATTCCGTCGAACCCGGTGATGGCGCTGATGATCGGGGCCATGACGATCCAGGGCATCACGCCGGGGCCGCAGGTCATGGTCAAGCAGCCCGCCTTGTTCTGGGGCATGATCGCCAGCATGTGGCTCGGCAACCTGATGCTGGTCATCATCAACCTGCCGCTGGTCGGGATCTGGGTGCAGCTTCTGAAGGTGCCCTACAAGTTCCTGTTCCCGGCGATCATCATCTTCTGCGCGATCGGTATCTACAGCCTGAACAACTCGCCGGTGGATGTGTTGTTCACCGCCATGTTCGGCCTGATGGGCTATCTGTTCGTCAAGCTGGGGTTCGAAGCCGCGCCGCTGCTGCTCGGATTCATCCTCGGCCCGATGATGGAGGAGAACCTCCGCCGAGCGTTGCAGATCTCGCGGGGCAACCTGATGACGTTCATTGACCGGCCGATCAGCCTCGGGCTGCTGCTTGCATCCCTCGGATTGCTGATTTTGGTCATTTTACCATCCGTCCGCCGTGGACGGGAGGACGTATTCCAAGAATAACCCTCCTGCGCGATCAGGTCGGATCCGCTGTCCCTCGGGGCGGCGCAACCATGTCGAGGAACCATGCTGGCTGAATTTGGTACGCCGTTCTTCTGGACGGCCTTGATGCAGATCATCGGGATCAACATCCTGTTGTCTGGCGATAATGCGGTGGTCATCGCCCTGGCGAGCCGATCCTTGCCGCCCGAGCAGAGAAAATGGGCGATCCTTGGCGGCAGCGGCGCGGCCATCGTGCTGCGTATCGTCTTCTCGGTGCTGATCGTCTGGCTGCTCGCGATCCCCTACCTCAAATTGGTGGGCGGGCTGCTGCTGCTGTATATCGGCATTAAGCTGCTGGTCCCCGAGGAAGAGGCCGGAGAGGACAGCGTCGCCGCCAAATCCAATCTTTGGGGCGCGATCCAGACCATCACCATCGCGGATGCCGTGATGTCTCTGGACAACGTCGTGGCCATCGCCGCTGTGGCCAAGGACAGCATGCTGCTGATCATCCTGGGTCTCATCATCAGCGTACCGATGATCGTGTTCGGCAGCCAGTTGGTGCTGAGCATCCTCAACCGCTTCCCGGTCCTGGTGATCGCCGGCGGCGGCTTGCTGGGCTGGATCGCGGGTGAAATTATCGTGAGCGATGAGGTTGTGCACACCAACATCCCATTCGATATCCATATACAGGAACTGGTTGCTCGGCCCCTGCTGGCGGCTTTCGTGGTGGTGGTCGGATTGGTGTTGGCCAAGCGCGCGAAGGCCAAGCACCATGCGCCGGTTGACCTTGCGCCGGAGGACAAGAAATGAGCGACGTGCGTCGTATCCTGGTTCCCACCGACGGGTCGGAGCATGCGCGGAACGCGGTGCAGTTCGTGCTCGACATGGCCGCCCATGGCGCGCCGGTGGAGATCCACCTGCTGAACGTGCAACCAGCCGTGCGCGGCGTGGCCGCGTCGCTGGTGTCCCAGTCCGAGATCGAAAGCTATCACCGGGAGGAGGGGATGAAGGTCCTGTCCGAGGCGGCGAAGCAGGTGGAGGCAACGGGTTTGAAGCCGCATCTCCACGTCGGCGTGGGCCAGGCCGCGGACACCGTGGTGGCGT
The DNA here is from genome assembly GCA_945873195.1 of Asaia bogorensis. Taxonomy (GTDB): domain Bacteria; phylum Pseudomonadota; class Alphaproteobacteria; order Acetobacterales; family Acetobacteraceae; genus Rhodopila; species Rhodopila bogorensis_A. The sequence continues at coordinate 485 of CAMCDA010000022.1, read as the reverse complement.
TCGCCGACAAGCTGGGCTGCAGCCAGATCGTCATGGGCACGCGCGGCCTGGGTGGAATGACTGGGCTGCTTTTGGGATCGGTCGCCCGTGACGTGGCCGGTCAGGCCAAGATGCCGGTGACCCTGCTGCGATAGGTCGCCGAACCATAGGACAAGGTCTCAGTCTGGCGGGAGGGTGGGTTTTTGTTGTGCCCGCCGCCAGCAAGGGCGGAGATCTGTGGAAGTCGGGCCTCGGCCTGCACAGACTGCCGCGCGCCACCGTCCCGGCCGTCGAGAAATACCCCTTCTGATATGGAAGACCCGAACGGGGCCGGCCCAATGCCGGCCGCCGAACCGATAGTCTGCTCAGACGGCGCCCGGCTCGTTGGCGTGCTGGCGCTTCAGGAAATTCCGAATTTCGAGCAGGGCACGCGACAGATTCGCCACGATCATGTCGCGTTCCGTGCCTTCGGCCTGACCGGCCTCGGCGATGACCTGCTGGACAAT
>CAMCDA010000021.1 GCA_945873195.1 Asaia bogorensis | reverse complement strand
GAGATCGGGTTTGGCCTGGCGGTTGGCACCGTGGTCGGGCTGCTCGCCGCCTATCCGGGCGGCATGCTGGTGGATCATTTCGGTCGCAAGGCGGTGATTGCCCCGGCCACGGTCCTGTCGGGAACGGCGATGCTGCTGTTCTGCTGGGCGCCCTCCTATCCCTGGTTCATCGCGGCCAGCGTCGCCTGGGGCGTGGCGAGTTCCATCGGTGGCGCGGCGCCGTCGGTCTATGCCGCCGATAGTGCGCCACCCGGAATGAACGCAACCACGGTCAGCGTGTTTCGCATGACCGGCGACATCGGCTACATCGCCGGCCCGCTGGTTCTGGGATTGATCATGGACCTGTATGGACCCGAGGCATCCCTGGTGGTCGCGGCCGGCCTGCTGGTCGTGATGGGCGCTTTGTTCGCCGGGTTCGCGCCTGAAACCTATCGCGCCCGGGCACCGTAGACACGGAGCGCCCTTTCCGCGCTATCGTGTCACAAGCAGGCAGGAGAGCGCGCGGTGTTACTAGGAGTCTTCATTCCGATCGGCAACAACGGCTGGCTGATTTCAACGAACTCGCCGCAGTACAAGCCGAGCTTCGCGCTGAACAAGACGGTTGTTCAGAAGGCCGAGGGGTTCGGATTTGATTTCGCTTTGTCGATGATCAAGCTGCACGGGTTTGGCGGACCTTCACAATTCTGGGACTACAATCTCGAGTCCTTCACCCTGATGTCCGGCCTGGCGGCGGTGACCGATCGGATCAAGCTGTTCGCGACCTGCGCGGTGCTGACCATGCCGCCGGCGATCACGGCGCGCATGGCGGTGACGATCGACAGCATCGCGCCGGGTCGATTTGGGATCAACATGGTATCCGGCTGGCAACGGCGCGAATATGCGCAGATGGGTCTGTGGCCCGGATCGGATCACTACAACCGCCGCTACGAGTACTGCGCCGAATACGTCACGGTCATGCGCCAGTTGTGGGAAACCGGTCATTCCGACCACAAGGGCGACTTCTTCCAGATGGATGATTGCCGCTGCCTGCCGTTGCCCTCCGCCCCCATCTCGATCATCTGCGCGGGGCAGAGCGACGCCGGCACCCGCTATGCCGCTGAATACGCGGACTACAACTTCTGCTCCAGCTTCGGCGTCAACATGCCCCAGGCGCTGGAAGCCCCAATCGCTCGGCTTGTGAAAGCAACCGCGGAAACCGGGCGGCACTGCAATGCGCTGGTGTCGATCCAGGTGATCGCGGACGAAACCGACGAAGCCGCCTTCGCCAAGTGGGAACACTACAAGGATGGCATCGACCTGGAAGCCATCGCGTGGCGGGAAGCGCAGGCCGAGGACGATCCGACCCGCGACCCGCTCGCCGGTCCGAACAAGCGTAAGACCTTCGGCACCACGCGGCTGCCGTCGGTGGGCGGGGTGCTGGTGGGGTCTTTTGCCTCGGTCGCGCGGATGCTTGACGAACTCGCGGCGATCCCCGGCGTGGATGGCGTGATGCTCAGCTTCGACGAATTCATCAGCGGCGTGGAGAATTTCGGCCGGTACATCCAGCCGCTGATGAAAAGCCGGTCGTAACGGTTCAGACCACCATCGGCGGCACGCGCGTGTGCCAGTCGGTGGCGTTCTGGTACGCCCAGCCGATGCGCAGCGCGGTTGCCTCGTCATAGCCGCGGCAGACGATCTGTAGGGACAACGGCAGTCCCTCGGCCGTCGCGCCGTTGGGCACGGCCAGGGCGCACAGGTCGAGGTAGTTGACCCAGCGCGTGAACATCGCCGGCGTCGTGTTCTGGTCGATCGTTGCGATCGGAACGGCCGGCGTCATCGTTGTCGGCGTCAGGATCGCATCCACATCGGCTGTCGCGGCGGCGAATGTGCGCTTCAAGGCCTCCCGCGCCGCCAGGGCTGTCAGATAGTCGTGGGAGGATATGGTGGCGCCGGCCCGCACGCGTGGCCGCACCGCTTCATCCAGCGGGGACGTCGGATCGTTGACCAGGGCGGCGAGCGCGGCATAGGCCTCGGCCGACATGATGCGGCCATTTGTGGCGCCAAGGTCGGCGAAGCGCAGCGGCAAGGGCAGGTCGACGATCTCGGCGCCCAGATTGGCCAGGGCATCGACGGACGCGTCGAATGCCGCCAGAACCGCAGGATCGACGCCGGAACGTTCCGAGGCCGGCATGCGGGCCAGTCGCAGACCCTTCACCCCGCGCCGCAGCATCGGCATCGGCCGCGAAGCCTCCCGCCCTCGGGTAAGGGGATCGAGCGGGTCGAAACCTTGCAGCAATTCCAGCATGATGGCCGCGTCCTCGACCGATCGCGTGATCGGGCCGGGCGTGTCCAGCGTGGGGCTGAGCGGCAAGACGCCATGTGTGCTGATCCGCCCGATCGTGGTCTTCAGGCCGGTAATCCCGTTCCAGGCCGCCGGCACGCGGACCGAGCCGCCGGTATCCGTGCCGATCGCGACCGGGGCCAGTCGAGCGCCCACCGCGACGCCCGATCCGCTGGACGATCCGCCCGGCGCGCGATGCGTCGTTGCGTCCCACGGGTTGCGCGGGGTGCCGAGATGCTGGTTCGTGCCCCAGCCGCCATAGGCAAACTCCACCGTGTGGGTCTTGCCGATGGTGATCATGCCGGCCGCGGTCAGTTTCTTTTGCAACGTTGCGGTGGTCTGGGCGATCCGGTTGCGCCAGGCCGCGGTGCCGCCGGTGGCGACCTGTCCCTCGATCTCCACCAGATCCTTCACCGCGATGGGGATGCCATGCAGCGGGCCGACCTGATGACCGGCGCGGATCGCCTTGTCGGCGGCCTCGGCCGCCAGGCGGGCACCGGCGCGATCGACCGAGACGAAGGCTTGCAGTTGCGGTTCCAGCCGGTCGATGCGGGACAGGCATTCGTCCACCAGATCAACCGGTGACAGGCGACGGCTTGCGAGCGCGGGGATGAGTTCGTGAAGTGGCAGAAAGGACGGTTGCATGGTGTGCGATTCCGGCTGGTTCGGGGAACCGTAGTGTCGTCGCGCGTCGATCGTAAAGCGATGGTTTCGTGCCAAAGCCGATGGCGGGCGAACCTGTCGCCCGCCAGGGAGGTTGCTGCGTGGTCAGGCCGCGGCGGCGGTCTGCTGGGGTTTGTTCCGGCCCATGAACCGGAATCCCGCCAGCCCGATCAGGCCCAGGCCGAGCATGCCGAGCGCGCGGGGTTCGGGCACGTCGATGTTGACGTTGTCGAGATACATCGAGTGGTCGCCGTCTCCTGATGTGTTGTTGAAGCTCAGCGTGTAGGCTCCGGCGGCGAGAAAGCCCGATAAGAACCTTGTGGTGAAGTCCGAGGAGCTCGTGGTCGATCCCGTCGTGGACAGGCTGCCCGCTGTGACGGTGTAGTCTGTTTCCCCGTCAAAGCCCCCGAATGCGGAGCGGCCGGCGTCTCTCCAGGAAATGGTGACCGTTCCCGCCGAGGTGAGCGTGAAGTTTTGGCGGATCAGGGAGCCTCCGTTTTGCAGGTACGCATGATTCTCACCGACGAGGTTGGGGATCGCCCCCACTCGAAACGAGTCGAATATATTGAAATCGGTACCGTTGAGGATTCCCGTGCTTCCAATCCACTCCCAGCCATTTGCCGTGACGGGCGTGAGGATTGTGTTCTGGATGACGATGCCTGACGTTACCGGATCCTCGAAGCCGGCGTTCGTAAGCGCCACAGGCACCGCGTTCGCGATACCACTGGTCAGACCGAGTATGAGGCCCGCGGTCAAGGCGATTGTTGAGCGAGGCATGGTGTGTTCTCTCCGTATGATTTTTCGTTGTTTAGACGGATTGTTTGATGCGGCTGTCCCGATCACCGTGGCGTGGAATCCCCGCATGGTCGACGATCGCTCGGCGTTGTTCAGTGCGGTCGCGGAGTCAGGCAGGGTTTGTCGGTGATTTGGCTGGGTTGAAGGTTCGACTGTTCAGCATGGTTGATCTCCCGTCGGCGTGACCGGTCCGAATGGATGATGTCGAACCATGTCTTGTTCGTAATCGTCGCGTGCTGCGGGCACTGTGATAATTGCCACGCGCCGGTATTCAGGCCCGCGGCCCGTTGACGCTGATGATCGGGGCCCATGGGCAGTTCACCTCCCGTGGGTCGGCCGGGAACGATAATTTTATGTGTGTGCGCCATTCCGGGGACGAAATCGGCAGCCGACACCCCCCACCTTGCCTCCGCGCAGAAAATCCGTCTCTCTGCGCCGAACGTCGTTTGAAAGTAGGAGACCGGCCATGCCCAATGCCCTGAAACCGCTCGTATTCGATCGCCCCCTGCGCGGGCGGATCTACGACAGCATCGCCGAGACCATCGGCAACACGCCGCTCGTGCGCATTCCGCGCATCACGGCGCAGGACGGCATCAAGGCCGATATCTGCCTGAAGCTGGAGTTCTTCAATCCGATTTCGTCCGTCAAGGACCGTATCGGTGTCAACATGATCCTCGACCTGGAAGCGCAGGGCAAGCTCGCCCCGGGTGCCACGATCATCGAACCGACATCGGGCAACACGGGCATCGGCCTGGCGTTCATGTGCGCCGCGCGGGGCTACACGCTGATTCTGACCATGCCGGAATCGATGTCGATCGAGCGGCGGAAGATGCTCGCCTTCCTCGGCGCCAAGCTGGACCTGACCCCGCGCGAAAAGGGCATGAACGGGGCCATCGCGCGCGCCAAGGAACTCGCCGCCGAAATCCCGGGTTCGGTCATCGCCGGCCAGTTCGAGAACCCGGCCAACCCCGAAATCCACCGCAAGACGACGGCCGAGGAAATTTGGTACGACACGGCCGGAGAGGTGGACGCCATCATCTCGGGCGTCGGCACCGGCGGCACGCTGACCGGCCTCGCCCAGGCGCTGAAGCCCCGTCGTCCTGGCCTGAAGATGATCGCGGTGGAGCCGACGCTGAGCCCCGTCCTGTCCGGTGGCAGCCCCGCGCCGCATCCGATCCAGGGCATCGGCGCTGGTTTCATTCCGCCCGTGTTGGATACCTCCGCGATCGATGAGATCGTGCAGGTCGCCCCGCCCGATGCCATCGCCGCCTCCCGCCGTCTGGCGACGACCGAAGGCATTCCGGCCGGCATTTCCTCCGGTGCCGCCCTGCACGCCGCCCTGGTCGTCGGTGCCCGTCCGGAAATGGCGGGCAAGCGGATCGTGGCGATCATCCCGTCCTTCGCCGAACGCTACATCACGTCGGTGCTGTTCGAAGGCATCGGCTGAACCTTCCGGAAAGGCTGGGGCAAGGGTGATTGCCCCGGCCGTCGGGCGGGCGGTAAACTCCGGGCATCTGCCCAGGAGGAAACAATGAAGGCCGCCATTTTCCACGCCCCGCACCAGCCCCTAACGATCGAAACGGTCGAGATCGAAAAGCCGAAGCGGCGCGAAGTGCTGCTGCGCACGGCCTTTGCTGGGCTGTGCCATTCGGACCTTCATTTCATGGAAGGCCTCTATCCCTATCCGGTGCCCGCGATCCTGGGCCATGAAGGCGCGGCCGTGGTGGAGGCGGTGGGCGAGGACGTGACCTATGTGAAGCCGGGTGACCACGTCATCACCTGCCTGTCGGTCTTCTGCGGTGAATGCCATTACTGCACCACCGGCCACACCAATCTGTGCGACAACACCGAGGTCAAGCTGATGCCCGGCGTCGCTCGCCGGTTGAAGTGGAAGGGGCAGACGCTGCACCAGGCCTTCAACCTCTCGGTCTTCGCCGAGAACATGCTGGTCCATGAACACGCGATCGTGAAGATCGACAAATCCATCCCGCTGGACCGCGCCGCCCTGGTGGGCTGCGGCGTCATGACCGGCGTCGGCGCCGTGTTCAATGCGGCGAAGGTGGAGCCCGGTTCGACGGTCGCGGTCGTCGGTTGCGGCGGAATCGGGCTGTCGGCGGTGAACGGTGCCGCGCTTGCCGGCGCCTCGCGGATCATTGCGATTGATACCAATCCGTCGAAGCTGGAAAAGGCCCGCGAAATGGGGGCGACCGACATCATCAACGCTTCCAACGTCGATCCGGTCGAAGCTGTTAAGGACCTGACCGGCGGACGCGGCGTGCCTTACTCGTTCGAGGCGATCGGCTTGAAGAAGACCGCCGAACAATGCTTCGCGATGCTGGCCCCGGGTGGCGTGGCGACAATCATCGGCATGATCCCCTTCGGCACGAAGATCGAACTGCATGGCGCGGACTTCCTGCGCGACCGGAAGATCCAGGGCACGTCAATGGGCGGCAATCGTTTCCGTGTCGACATGCCGCGGCTGCTGGAACTGTGGCGGCAGGGGCGGTTGAAGCTGGACACGCTGATCTCGGGCCATATCAAACTCGATGAGATCAATGAAGGCTTCGATATGCTGAAATCAGGGGCGCCGGTGCGGAACCTGATCAACTTCGGGGTGGTGTAGGGACCATCGGCGGGCGGTGCCTGATCGGCGCCGCCCGTTCGACGTCAAAGGTTGGTATGTCAAACATATCCGGCCCATCCGGCGTCAGACTCGCCTCCGCCGACCCGCCGCGATAGACACTCCTCGGGCGCCCATGCTCGGCGCGAGGCATTGGAGGGAACCATGAGCGATCTGCCGAAACGGGTGGACATTCACGAGGAAGGCCCGCGCGAGGGCTTCCAGATCGAGGCTGGTCCGATCAGCACCGCGGACAAGGTCCGTTTCTGCGAGGCTCTGGCCGATACCGGCCTGCACGAGGTGCAATGCGTGTCCTTCGTCGACGTGCGCCGCGTGCCGGGCATGGCGGACGCGATGGAAGTCGCGCAGGGGATCCGCCGGCGCCCCGACGTGCACTACACCGCCATCGCGCTCAACCTGCGCGGCTACGAGCGCGCGGTGGAATCGCCGCTGCACATCACCGGCGGCATTCAAATGAGCGCGTCGAACACGTTCTCGATGCACAACACCAACAAGGACAACGCCCAGACCCTGCACGAGCAGCGGCGCCAGATGGCGTTCTTCCGGGAGCGTGGCATCCCGGTTGAATCCGCGATCGTGATGACCGCGTTCGGCTGCAACTTCGAGGGCAGCATCGCGCCGGAAACCGTGCGTGACTGCGTGGGTGATCTTCTGACGATCGCCGATGAGTTCGGCGTGAAGCTCGACCGCGTGCGCCTCGCCGACACTGTGGGCTGGGCGAGCCCCGCGCAGGTGCAGCGCGTCGTGGGCATGGTGCGGGAAAAATGGCCCGATCTGCGCCTCGGCCTGCATCTGCACGACACGCGCGGCACCGGCATGGCGAACGCGCTGATGGGTTTGCAGATGGGGATCGAGAGCTTCGACAGCTCCTGCGCTGGCCTCGGCGGTTGCCCGTTTGCCGGCCACAAGGGCGCGGCGGGGAACATCTGCACCGAAGACCTGGTCTTCATGTGTGAGGAGATGGGGATCGAGACGGGCATCAACCTCGACGCCCTGATCGAATGCGCCCGCATGGCCGAGGACATCGTTGGCCACCAACTGCCGGGCAAGATCATGCATGGCGGCAGCCTGTCGAAGTTCCGCAAGGGAGGCCACGCATGAGCGAGGTCCTGCTCGAACAGCGCGGACCGGCGCTGTGGATCATCATCAACCGGGAAGAACGCCGCAACGCTATGAACGACGCGGTGACGTCGGGCATCTCGGCCGGGTTAACCCAGGCGAGCAACGATCCCTCGGTGCGGGCGGTGGTGCTGACCGGGGCTGGCTCCAAGGCGTTCTGCGCCGGGGCCGACCTGTCAGCCAGCGCGGGGTCGTTCAAATATGACTACTCCCGCGTCGGACTGCCGTTTGTGAAAGTGATGAAGCAGGCGCGCGACCTGACCGTGCCGCTGATCGCGCGCGTCAACGGGCATGCGATGGCGGGCGGCATGGGGCTGCTCGGCATGTGCGACATGGCAATCGCCGCCGATCACGCGATCTTCGGCATGCCGGAGGTGAAGGTCGGCGTCTTCCCGATGCAGATCATGGCGGTGCTGCAACGGCTGATCCCGTCGCGCAAATGCTATGAAATGGCGCTGACCGGAGAGCCGATCGACGCGCGGGAGGCCCTGGAACTGGGGCTGCTGAACTATGTCGTGCCGGCCGCCGAACTCGATGCCAAGGTCGAATGGCTGCTGTCGCGGCTGATGGACAAAAGCCCGACCGCGATCCGCAAGGGCAAGTATGCGATGCGGGTGACGGAGCAACTGAACTTCGACCAGGCCGCGGTGTTCATGGAAGGACACATCGGCACGCTGGCCCTGACCGAGGACGCCGAGGAAGGGCTGCGGGCGTTCAATGAGAAGCGCAAGCCGATCTGGCCGGGACGCTGACAACCCACCAGGGGGCCTCGCGCCCCCTGGGTCGACCCTTTCCATCCCCCTTGAACCGGGCCACCATCCCCGGCAGCAACGCCAGGGGGAAACCGCCATGTCCGAAACAACCGACCGCCCAACCCATATCGTCGCCGGCGGCGGCTCGGGTGGTTGTGCTCTGGCGGCTCGTCTGTCTGAGAACCCCGCGAACAAGGTCCTGCTGATCGAGGCTGGTCCCGACTACGGCACCGCCAATATCCCCGATGATCTGACCGACACGTACGCGCACCGCGCGATGACGAATTCGACCTATTTCTGGCCGGCGCTGCAGGTCTCCCGCGGTAGCCACGCGCATATCCCGCCGGCCGGGCGGAAGCCGTATTTCTTCTACCAGGGCCGAGTGATGGGCGGCGGCTCGACCGTCAATGGCCAGGTGGCGCTGCGCGGATCGCCGGGTGATTTCGACGGCTGGGCCGAGGCGGGCGCCAAGGGCTGGGACTGGAACGGCGTGCTGCCCTATTTCCGCAAACTGGAAACCGACACCGACTACACCGACCAGTATCACGGGTCCACCGGCCCGATCACGATCCGCCGCATCCCCCGCAACCAGTGGGATGACTTCACCAACGCCGTCGCCAGGTCCTGGGACTCGCAGGGCCACGAACTGGTGCCGGACATGAACGGGGAATTCCAGGAGGGATATTCCCCGCTGCCGACCTCGAACGACGGCAAGGAACGCCGGTCAACGTCGAACTCGCATCTGTCCGATGAGGTGCGCCGTCGCCCCAACCTCCGCCTGATGCCGGAAACCAAGGTCCGCCGCATCCTGTTCGAGGGCAATCGCGCCATCGGGGTGGAGGTCGTGCGCGCCGGCCGGACAATCCGGATCGAGGGCGACACGACCATCATCAGCGCCGGCGCCTTCCATTCGCCCAAGCTGCTGATGCTGTCGGGCGTCGGGCCGGCCGATCATCTGCGCCAGTTCGGGATCGAGGTCGTGGCCGACCGGCGCGGCGTCGGCGCCAACCTGCAGGACCATCCGTTGATCTCGGTGTCCGCCTACCTGCCGCCGATCGCGCGGGAAAAGCATGTGATCCGCCGGAACTATTCGTATCTGCGCTACTCGTCCGAGGTGGAAGGCTGTGAGCCGGCGGACATGATCATGATGGCCGTCTGCCAGTCGATGTGGCACGCGGTGGGCGAACGGATCGGTACGCTGTCGACCTATATCTCGCTGCCATACTCGCGCGGGACGGTGCGGCTGGGGTCTGCCGATCCGGATGTGCAGCCGGTGATCGACTTCAACTGGCTGGAGGATGAGCGTGACCGCAAGCGCCTGGTGAAGGCGTTCCTGCGGATGGCCGGGATGTTCACGACCGAGCCTGTGAAGACCTATGCGCTCGATCCGTTTCCTTCGAGCTTCTCGGAGCGGGTGGCGGCGATCAGCAAGCCGACCGGGCTGAACCTGATCCTGACCAATGTCGCGGCGGCGATGCTGGATTCGGCGGCGCCCGTGCGGAAATTCCTGATCGAGAAGATCATCAGCGAGGCCCCGAAACTGGCCAAGCTGATGGCTGATCCGAAGGCGACCGAGGAATATGTCTGCTCCGCCGTCCGCAGCGCCTGGCACCCGTCCTGTACTTGCCGGATGGGGGATGCGTCCGACCCGCTGGCGGTGACCGATCCGCGTGCCGCGGTGATCGGGGTGCGGAACCTGCACATCGCCGATGCCTCGATCATGCCGCGGGTGACGCGGACGAACACGAACCTGCCGTCCATCATGATCGGGGAGCGGGTGGCGGATCTTATCCAGGGACGGGTTTGAGGGGGTGACCGGGAGTGGAGGGGAGGGTGTGAGCGTATCTCCCCCTCGTCATCCCCGGCCTTGTGCCGGGGATCAACCCCAGCACCGTGCCGCGATTGGTCCCCGGCACAAGGCCTGGGATGACGGGGGACGGGGACGATGACCAGCCCGCACGCCCGCCCCCTCGAACTCCTCACCCCCGACCAGATGGCGCAGGCCGACGCCGCCGCGCCCGGGTTCGGCGTCCCTGGACCCGTCCTGATGGACGCGGCGGGCCGGGCGGTCGCGCGCGCGGTGGTGCAACGGTTTCGCCCGTGTCGGACGCTGGTGCTGGCCGGGCCGGGAAACAACGGCGGCGACGGGTATGTCGCCGCGCGCCTGCTCGCCCAGGCCGGTTGGCCGGTAACCCTGGCCGCCCTCGCGCCACCCAGGGCCGGCTCCGACGCCGCGTTGGCGGCCGCACGCTGGACCGGACCCTCGGCCGCCTTCACGCCGGAGGAAGCCGCCCGCGCCGAACTCGTCATCGATGCGGTGTTCGGAGCCGGCCTGGCCCGCGATGTCGGTGGGATCGTGGCGGAGACCCTGCGCGCCGCGCGCCGCATCGTCGCCGTCGATGTCCCGAGCGGCCTCGACGGCGCAACGGGCCTGGTCCGTGGATACGCCCCCCAGGCCGACCTGACCGTGACCTTCTTCCGCCTCAAGCCCGGCCATCTGCTACTGCCCTGCCGCACCCTCTGCGGGGATTGCGTACTGGCGGATATCGGCATGCCCGCCGCCGTCCTGCCCGCGATCGCGCCCGACACGTTCCTGAACGCCCCCGGCCTCTGGACCCTGCCGGCCCTGCCGACCGAGGCCCATAAATACACCCGCGGCCATGTCACCATCCTGGGCGGGGCGGAGATGACCGGGGCCGCGCGCCTCACCGCCGAGGCCGCCCGTCGGATCGGCGCCGGCCTCGTGACCATCGCGGCCGAGGGGCGCGCCGACATCTACCGCATGGGGGCACCGGGCGCCCTGGTGACGGAAGCCCCCATCGCACACCTGCTGGCCGATCCCCGCCGCACGGTCTGGGTCTGCGGCCCGGGCCTGGGAGAGGCCACCGCGCGCGCCGCCTTGCCGGTGCTGCTGGCCTCGGGCCGGCGGATCGTCGGGGACGCGGATGTGTTCTCGGCCTGCGCCGGCAATCCCGACGGGCTGCGCGGGGCCTCCGTCCTGACGCCGCATGCCGGGGAGTTCGCGCGGGTCTTCGGTACCCCCACCGACCGCCTTTCGGCCGCGCGCGCGGCTGCCAGACGGACCGGCGCGGTCGTACTGCTGAAAGGACCGGACACGATCATCGCCGCCCCGGACGGACGGGCCGCGATCAACGACCAGGCTCCGCCGTGGCTGGCCACCGCCGGGGCGGGCGACGTGCTGGCCGGGATGATCGCCGGCCTGCTGGCCCAGGGTATGACCGACTGGGATGCCGCCTGCGCCGCCGCTTGGCTGCACGGGCGGGCCGCGGTGCATGCGGGCAGGGGCATGGTTGTGGAGGACCTGCTGCCCGCGATGCCAGCCGCCTGGGCCGACGCGGCGGGTGGCTGACACCCGGGCCACGCATGGCGCATCAGGCCGAAATTCTTGCTTCCGCCGACGCGCGTGCCTAGGTTTCCCGCATGCGCCATTCAGTTCAGAGCACACGAATTAGCACCCCGGCCACCTGACGGCCGGTTCGTCCCTTGCTGATTCGTATGTCTGGAGTATGCCGCCATGCAGGCCTCATCCCGCCCGCAATCCCAATCCGAATACGCCGCCTGTTTCGTGTTGGAAGCCGATCCCACCCCCTGCCTTTTGCCGCGCCTGCTGCAACCTTTCGCGCGCCGCGGCCTGATCCCCGATCATGTCAGCGTCCGCCGGTCGGCCGACCGGATGAGGGTCGAGCTGGCGCTGGACGACATCACGGCCGAGGAGGCGCATCTCGTCGAAGGCAACCTGCGGCAGTTGGTCGGCGTGTTCAGCCTCAGTCGGCTGGCGCCCGCCCGACAACGCGCGGCCTGACCACGATCTTTTTCGGCGGCTTGGCGACTGGAGGCGTCGCCTTGTCCGGAAACTTGCACCAAGTGGCCGCGACGCAGCGCCAGCATTCCGGCTGGCGCGCCTTGCAGACATAGCGCCCATGCAGGATCAGCCAATGGTGCGAATCGCGCAGCAATTCCGTGGGGATGCGCTTCACCAGCCCATCCTCCACCGCGCGGGTCGTCTTGCCGGGCGCGATCCCGGTCCGGTTGCCGATGCGGAAGATGTGGGTATCCACCGCCATCGTGCTCTCACCAAACGCCACGTTCAGGACCACGTTCGCGGTCTTGCGGCCAACGCCGGGCAAAGCCTCCAGCGCCGCCCGGTCGCGCGGGACCTCGCCGCCATACGCCTCGATCAGCCGTTCCGACAGGGCGACCACATTCCGCGCCTTGCCCTGCCACAACCCGATTGATCGGATATGCCGAGCCACACCCTCCACGCCAAGGGCGACCATGGCGGCGGGCGTCGCCGCTTCCTGGTACAGCGTCGCGGTCGCCTTGTTCACCGAAACGTCGGTCGCCTGCGCCGAGAGCACCACGGCCACCAGCAAGGTGAACGGGTCGGCGAAGGACAGCTCGGTTTCCGGGGCGGGGTTGGCGGCGGCCAGCGCCTCGATGAATGAACGGGCATCGGCGGCCGACATCGTGGGCGTCTTGCGGGCGCGCTTGCGGGCGGGGGCAGGGGGGCTGGGCATCGCGCGACTCTGCGGCTCGGCCCCGCTCCCGACAAGAGGCCTCGCACGAGAGCATTTCGAGATCAGCCAATCCGGGTTAATATGCCGGGATGAATGGTCCCAACACGGTGGCGGACGACGCCGCGCTGTTCAACGCCGTCATAACGCCGCATCGCAGCCTGTCGCCGAACGGGTTGCGCTGGCTGCTCGCGGCGATCGCGGTTCTGGCCGGGGTGGTCGCATTCCGGTTCTGGCTTCTGGGCGCCTGGCCGGTGATCGCATTCACCGTGGCCGAGGTGGTGCTGGCCGGCGTTCTGCTATGGCTCAATCACCGGTCGGCCCGGGCGGTTGAACTGGTCACGCTCTATGAGGATAAGGCGCAAATTGTCCGCACGACCCCTACGGGTGTCAGGCGGGAAACCGCGATTTCCACCGCCTGGCTGACCGTGGAACTGGACGAAAACGCCAACCGCGTGCCGCGCCTATGGTTGAGCAATCGCTCCAGGCGGGTCGAAATTGCCACCGTCCTGGGGGAGGATGAAAAGCGTTCCCTCGCTACAGCCCTACGCTCGGCTGTCGACGCCCAGCGCAACCCACGGTTCGACAACCCTCAATTGCGCGACTGACGGGCCGACCCAGTTCCGGTCGAGGCCCGGTTTCAATCAGGCGTCGGCCGGCCCCATCGACTTGATCAGGTCGAACACGCGCTTGCGCACGGACGGATCGGTGATCCGGTAATAGGCGCGCACGAGTTCCAGGGTTTCCCGGCGGTTCAGAGTCTCATCGCCGAACGGATCCGGGGACTCGGACAGGCTGGTGGTGCGGCGGCCACCGGGACCACCCAACGACGATGTCAGGCTGTCCGGCATGTCGTCGAAGAAGAAGCTGATGGGAACGTCGAGAACGCGGGACAGATCGAACAGGCGAGACGCACCAACGCGGTTCACGCCGCGCTCATACTTCTGAACCTGTTGAAATGTCAGGCCGAGGGCTTCGCCGAGCCGCTCTTGTGACATACCCATGAGAGCACGACGCAGGCGGATACGCGTGCCGACATGCACGTCGATCGGGCTCGGTCTGCTCTCGCGCTCAGATCCAACGGCTTGGTTCGGACCAGCCATGCGGTCTGCCCCCTCTCACTCGATCTATGGCGCCTTCAGCCCGTTCATAAAATGGCCTACCGGAGCCGTTTCTGTTCCAACGCCTTCACCGGCGCCGTTAGCAAACATTTAACGAGACAACCCTGAATTGTCAATATCCCGGTGACAGCGCGCCGATAAATCACGTCACATGAAACATTGGTCATGAATTGATACGTCTGACAGTAATCTATCGTTAATTCCGCCCGCGTGCCCTTGCGGCGAACGCGCCTGATAGAACAGAAACCGAAACGAATAAAGGCACCCAAAGTCCCAGCCGAGCAAAAAGGGGCGGAGGCAGGGCGGCGGGGAGCGAGACTGTAAGGGTCCCTGTCGCGTTCAGGCCGACACGCCCCAATTCGTGTCCACGCGCGTCGAATGCCACAGAGATGCCTGTGTTCGCGACGCGTACCAATGGTAGTCCCTCCTCGACAGAACGCAAGCGAGAAGACGACAGATGTTGTCGCGGCCCGCTAGAGTTGCCAAACCACGCATCATTCGTGATGTTGACCAGCCAGGCAGGGCGATCATCTGGATCCACCACCTGACCGGGAAAGATCGTTTCGTAGCAGATCAGTACACCCAGCGGAGGCAGGCCCGGAACGTGCAGCGTCCGTGGCCCAGGGCCCGCGCCGAAGCCGCCGCCAGGCACCAGTTGTATGCCCAAGGGCAGCCACGTCGGCTGATACTCGCCAAAAGGAACCAAATGCCATTTGTCATAGATGGCGGCGGTAACACCACCCGCAAGTAGTGCGAACAACGCGTTGCGCGGACGGCCATCCGGCCCGAACCGCACCGATCCGACCAGCGCGGTCTGGCCCTCGATGGCTGTGGCAATCGCTTCCCGCGCGGCGGTGTCGGTTTCGAGCATGAACGGAGACGCGGTTTCAGGCCACACGACGACGGCGGGACGGTCGCCAGCCTCGCGCAGTCCCGCTGCCGACAACGCCAGGTACCGCTCGAAGATGCCGATTGCCCGGTCCCGGCTCCATTTCTCGCCCTGGGGGATATTGCCCTGCGCCAGGACGACGGCGAGGTTGGGGGCTTCGGGCAGGGGGGCACTCAGGCGATAAGTGCCCAGCCCGGCCCAGAGTGCAAGGCCGGCCAGGCCGGCGATGCACCCCGATCGGCCAAGACGCGGCAGGCAGACCAGCAGGATCGTCAGCAGCGTCAGACCATGCACGCCCACCCAGGCGGCCGGTTGGATCATGACGTCGCCGGCCAGGCCCGGGATCGCCCAGACGCTGCCCAGCGGGTTCCAGGGGAAGCCCGTCGCCACGAATTGGCGCGCCATGTCGAACAGCGTCCAGGCGCCGATCAGCGCCAGCACGCGGGGCAGCCCCGCCGGCGCGTGGCGGGCGATCCAGACCGGGATGCCGATGAACACGGCCATGACCACGGACAGCGCCGGCACCGCCAGAGGCACCAGCCACCAATACCGGGCGGCCTCGAACAGGATCGCCTCGGTTACCCAGTAGAGACCGATCAGGTTCAGGCCGAAGCCGAACCACCAGCCGCGGCGTCCGGCCTCAACCGGCGTCGCGGCCGCGTCCATCAGTGTCAGCAGCCCCAGGAAGGCGACCACGAGGAAGGGGATCAGGTGCAGGGGCGGCAAAGCCAACGCCGCGAGCATACCCAGGCCCAGCGCCATTCCATCGGCACGCACACCCCGCGCGTTGCCCAGGCAGGCGCGCCAGCGGTGGCGGATCGCCTCCGTCATCGGGATCAGGGCGTCTCCGGCTCGTCGCGGGACTGCCGCTCATAGTGGCGGATGTATTTGTCGGTGATCAGGTCGGTCTTCACCACGACGGCGACATCGGTGGTGTTGAACTGCGGGTCGATGACCGCGCCATCACCGACGAACCCGCCGAGGCGGAGATAGCCCTTGATCAGCGGCGGCAGCTTCGCAAGCGACCGGCGCGCGTCCAGCGTATCGCGGTCCACGCGCCGCATCTCGATATAGCGATGCGGCAAGGCGCGCGGGCGGACCAAGCGCGGCGCGAGGTGGTTATAGTAAAGATAGCTGAGTTCGGCGCCGATCGCGTCGGCATCGATGCCGGGCAGGCTCGCGCACCCGAACATCAGATCGATCTTATGATGGAACACATAGTGGGAGATACCGCGCCACAGCAACTGCATCGCCATCTTGCCGCGGTAGTCGGCGGCGACGCAGGACCGGCCGAGCTCCAGTATCTGGCCTTCCTGCGCGAGGATGGGGCCGATGTCGTATTCGTCTTCCGAGTAGAACTGCCCGATGCGGTCGGCGGCGGCGCGTCGGATCAGACGGTAGGTGCCGACGATGCCCTCCGCACCGCTGCCCAGGGTGTGATCGATGACCAGAAGGTGGTCGGCGACGGCGTCGTAGCGATCCTTGTCGCGGGATGTGGCGGTCGCCTCGGCGTCGGGTTTGGCACCCATTTCCTGGTAGAAGATGCGGTAGCGTAGCGCCTGGACGGCATCGATTTCGTCCGCGGCGCGCGCGATGCGAACCCCCAGATTGCCGGCCCGAACCTCGGGGAAGGGCAGATCCCGGTCGGCGGGGGCGGATTCTGACATCAGCAGTGCCCGCTAACGACGACCCCGGTGGACGGCCCGCCCAGGCCATCATGGTGGCCCGCGCTGTCGCGTGGGGGAACTGCGGTGTCGCGGCGCTTGGCATAGAGTTCCAGGCGCAGGGACACGAGGTCGAAGCCGAGGCTGGCGGCAATATCGCGCATCAGGCGTTCATGCCGTTCATCCTGAAATTCGACGACCTTGCCGGTTTCGATGTCGATCAGATGGTAATGGGCGCCGCTATCCTCGGTGGGTTCGTAGCGGGCGCGTCCGCCGCCGAAGTCGCGGCGTTCGAGGATGCCTTTTTCCTCAAACAGGCGAACGGTCCTGTACACGGTCGCGATTGAAATGCGCGGGTCCAGCACGGCCGCTCGGCGGTAGAGTTCCTCGACGTCGGGGTGATCCTCGGCCTCGGACAGGACGAGAGCGACGACTCGGCGCTGCCCGGTCATCTTGACCCCGCGGTCGATGCACAGACGCTCAATGCGCGATTCCATCGGTTCCCTTGCCAAGCACCCGATTGTTGCGACGCCCGGTTCGGCTTCTGGCCGGCCGGTCGCTGGTATATGGTGGCCCTCGCCTAGTTGATCAGGGGGAACCTGTCCAACAGAGATTGGCCATGGCGGGCGAGTGGCCCCAGAGGTCGTTCGGTGGACGACAGGCTGCCCACCGTCAGGCCCTAGCGCCCCGCGCGCCCCTTGGTGCCGAGGCCAATTTCCTTGGCCAGGACCGAACGCCGTTCGGCGTAGTTCGGCGCGACCATGGGGTATTCCGACGGCAGGCCCCAGCGTTCGCGGTATTGTTCGGGAGTCATGTTGTAGGCTGTCTTGAGATGGCGCTTCAACATCTTCAGCTTCTTGCCGTCTTCCAGACAGATGATGTGGTCGGGGAACACCGACCGATTGATGGGCACTGCCGGCTGCGGCCGTTCTGCCTCGACAACTTCCGTGCCGATTCCGCTCAGGGTCCGGAAGACATCCTGAATGAGCGACGGCAGCGCGTCAGACGCGACGGCGTTGTTGGAGACATGGGCCGAGACGATTTGCGCGGTCAAGCTGAGAACAGTGTTGCTACCCGCTGTATCGGCCATCGGTTTCCCTTTCTATCCGGAGACTTAGCTAGTATAGATGGAGTCGGATATCTTGCAATGGTTATTTGAACATCGGAGAGCAATAGCTTCATGACATATTTGCAATCCGCCGACCGCGAACTGGATATTACACGAGAAGTTTGTCCGATGACCTTCGTCAGGACACGTCTCGCGCTGGATCGCATGGCGCCCGGTCAGACACTCCTCGTGCGGCTCAAGGGCGAGGAACCCCTGCGCAATGTTCCCAGGACGGCAAAGGAACAAGGGCACGAAGTGCTCAGCCTGGAAACCGACGACGATGGCGTGACGCGGCTGCTGCTGCGCCGGGGCGGCTAGGATTCGGTCGGGGGGGCGGCCAAGCGCGCCCGCATGAGCAGCGCATCCGTCCCGTCCGCGTAATAACGGCGTCGTTCCCCGACCGGCTCGAATCCGACCGCGCGATACAGCCGAATCGCCGGGTCGTTGGTCACCGCGACTTCCAGGAACATCCGCTGCGCGCCCATGGTCGCCGCCCGCGCCAGCGCGGCGCGCAGCAGGCCGGCCCCGATTCCCATCCGACGCAACTCCGGCTCCACCGCCAACGTCAGCACTTCCGCCTCATCCGCCACCGCTCGGCCCAGGATCATGCCGCCGCGCGAGTCGAGGAAGCCGAAGCCACCCGGCGCGCCCAGTTGCAGGGCGATCACATTGGCGCTCCAGCACTCATCCGGGGCGAAGCTGCTGGCGTGCAGCAGCGCCAGCGCGCGCGCCGATTCTCGGTCAACCGGTGCGATCGTGCTCACGCGATCCTGCTCACCCAATCGGAGGCGGTCGCAGCCCACCCGCCGGTGGGCGCGCTTCCGGCGGATCGACATACAACGGCTGGGCCGCGAGCGGGGCGATCTGGCCAGCCAGCCGCTGTTCGGCCACCACAGCGATGTGGCGGCCGGCCGGATAGCGCGCATCGGTCAGCATGACATTCACCCCGCGCGCGGCGAGGTATCCCATCACCGCGATCGCCGCGTCGCCGGCCACCGCGACCGGCCCGTCCGGCCGGGGCAGATCGTCCAGATTGCAGGGAACCGGCCCCGCGCCGCGATCCAGGAATACGCGGCCGCGTCGGCTGTCGATCGCCGTCCAAAGTCGGCGATGGCCCAGATGGGGCAGTGAACTCGCCATCGCCTCGGGCACCGTCACCGCGACCACTGGAATGCCGGCGCCCAGCGCCAGGCCATGGGCCAGCGCGAGGCAGGCGCGAATACCGGTGAAGCTACCCGGCCCAACCGTCGCCGCGATGGCATCCAGGCTGAGCGGGTCGACACCGGCCTCGGCCAGGATGTCTCGTGCCATCACCGGCAAAGCCGAGGCCTGGCCCCGCGCGGTATCGACGTGCCGCTCCGCGATCAGCACCTGGTCGATGACCAGGGCCGCGGAGCAGCGCGCGAGCGCGGAATCAAGCGCTAGAATACGCATCGGCCGATCGCCGCCCGGGGTTCGGTGGGGTCAGAGGAGGACGCATGCCTCATCAAAGTCGAGGCGCGGGTGACGGCCAAACAGCGCGGCCGGATCGCCATAGCCGAGGTTGACCAGGAAGTTGGAACGCCAGCCGCGATCGGCCAGGAATTCCTGATCCACCTTGGCATTGTCGAAGCCCGACATGCCGCCCGAATCAAGCCCGAGCGAGCGGGCGGCCAGCATCAGGTAGGCACCCTGCAGCGTGCCGTTGCGGAACGCCGTGGTCGCGGCCAGTGACTCGTTGCTGGTGAACCAGCTTGCGGCGTCCGGGTTGTGCGGAAACAGCTTCGGCAGCTTCTCATGGAATTTCGGGTCATAGGCCACGATCACCGTCACCGGCGCCGACATCGTCTTGGCCATGTTGCCCGACGACAGCGCGGGCGCCAGCCGTTCCTTGCCGTCCTTCGTGCGGATGAACACGAACCGCGCGGGCGCGCAGTTGGCCGAGGTCGGCCCCCACTTCACCAGATCGAACAGCTCCCGCAGGGTCTCGTTGGGGATCGGCTTGTCCAGCCACGCGTTGTGGCTGCGGGCTTCACGAAAAATCAGGTCGAGGCCGGCGGCGTCGAGAGCCATTGCGATCTCCGATTCACAGAAAATGGTGCGGTGCAGCGTAAGCTTGCCGCACCGCGCGTCAACCGGTGGGGATCAGTATTCGACCTGCTCGACCGCCACGACCTCGGGGACATAATGGCGCAGCATGTTCTCGACACCATGCTTCAGCGTGGCGCGAGACGACGGGCAACCCGAGCAGGATCCCATCATCGTCAGCCGCACGATGCCTTCGCGGTAGCCGCGGAAGACGATGTCGCCGCCATCGCCGGCCACTGCCGGGCGCACGCGCGTTTCCAGCAGTTCCTTGATCTGGTCGACGATCTCCCGGTCGGCGGGATCGACGTCTTCCTCGAACATTTCCTCATAGGCGTCGGCATTCATTACCGGGCGGCCGGTGACGAAATGCTCCATGATCGCGCCGAGGACCAAGGGCTTGAGATCGGCCCAGGTGGTCTGGTCGGACTTGGTGACCGTGACGAAGTCACCGCCCAGGAACACCCGGGCGACGCCCGGCAGGGTGAACAGAGCGGTGGCCAGGGGGCTGCGTTCGGCCGAGGCGGCGGAGGCGAAGTCCGCCGTGGTCAGGCCCATGACGTCCTGTCCAGGCAGGAACTTCAGCGTCGCGGGGTTCGGCGTGCCTTCGGTTTCGATGAACATGGCGGAGCCTGCGCGGTTGGGATGAAACCGGACCACCACGGTCCGGTCGGGTATAGCCGCTACATCGGTCGGATTGCCCCGTCTGGCAAGGGCCAGACTCCAGCCCGCGCAAGAATTCGGCGTGGCCAGGAAACCAGGGCCAGGAAACCAGAGGCGGGAAACCAGAGGCGGGAAACCAGAGGCGGGAAACCAGAGGCGGGAAATCAGAGGCGGGAAATCAGACCGGCGGAGAAACCTCAGCCGCGCCGGCTCAGCCGTCCAATCAGCGTCGTGTGATCGACGATCGCGCGCATGATCGGAATGGTCTCCAGCGCACGGTCGCCGCACAGTACATGCGCCAGGATCGCGTAGTCCCCGGCCGCGTCGTGCTGCGTCTTGTCCTTCGCCGACGCCGCCCGCACCGCCAGCAGCAGGAAGCGTTCCGCCCATTGCGCCCGATGCTTCGGCATCACGTTGGCCAGCAGCCGCCCGCCCGGGTCGGGGTCCTTGTTCTTGCGGGCGTCAGCCAGTTCGGCACGTGTGTCGGCATCGTCGAGGAACCAGGATTCGGAGAATCCAGGCTTGCCGATCCATCCCCCCGAACGCTTCAGAGAGGCCTCGATCGCGGAGGGCGTGCGCTTGGGGCCGGGCAGGGCGTGCACCAACGCTTCCGCCTCGGCCGCGATATCGACCCGCCGATCCTGCCAGTCCGATCCGCCGGCAAGCTCCGCGATCCGCAGCAGGACGACACTGGGAGGCTGCCCGGCCGCCGTTCCCGCGGCGATCACGTGCTGCACCATCAGGTCCAGGAAATGGCGTCCGACCTCGCTGGCCTCGGTCGCCTCGCGCACCCGCTCCAGCATGCGATTGATCTCACGCCGGGGCATGTCGACATGGCACCAGCTATCGACGACGCCGGACGCGAGCTTGAGCAGCATGCCGGCGATCACGCCCTTGCCGGTGCCGCGGCTGCTGACAACGATGCTGCATGCGCCGGCGCCATCGATGGTCGAGGCGGAGATGGCCAGTTCAATGGGCTGCGGCCATTGCGCGCAGGCCACGCCTTTCAGCCGAGCCTTGCGGATGGCCTGATCGAGCGGCGCGCGATCCGCGAGAGGGATCCAGTTGCGGATCGCGATCATGCGCCGCAGCGTCTCGGGCGACATGGTGTCGGGGACGGCGATCTGTTCCAGCGCGGCGACAGCAGAGCGTCGCACCTCCTGGTCCTCCGCCAGCAGCAGCAACGGCACCGCGTCACGCAGCACCATATGCGGCGACAGGGCGAATTCATGCGCCATGAAACTGCGGACTTCCGCCGGCATCGCACGTACCGCGTCGCCCAGCCCCTCGCACACATCGAACGGGTCGGACACGGTTTCCGCCATCTGGCTCAGCACGCGGGTCATCACATCGCGGAGGTCGTCCTCGGTTACCTCCTCCCCCAGGTCCATCCCCGCGTTGGCCAGCGCCGCCTTGGTATCGGCGGTCATGTCGATGCGTGCCTCGCCAAAGGCGCCGATCAGGGCGGTGAAATCCTCGGACGGGATCCGGCCTTCCTCACCGATTTCGATCAGGCGCGCCTGGCATTGCTCCGCCATGCGGGCGGCCCAGGGCCAGCCGCGGTCGATCCGATAGCGGATCATGGTGAGGTGTGACGCGAACAGGAAGCGCCAGGCATCGACCATCGCCGAGTCGCGCTTCTTCGCCGCGCAGGCATCAACCAGCGCATCCAGGATCGGCCACAGCGCCTGCGGCCGTTCCTCCAACTGCATCATGTCGTCGGCGATCTCCATCATGTCGGGATCGCGCCGTTTCATCAGGCGGGCGAGCTTGGTCGCGAGCTTCTTGACCACGGCCGCGTCCTCCGCGGTGGGCGGGGGTGGTTCCCCGGGGTCTTCCGAGTCGTCGTCGTTGTCGCCGTCACTCTCGAACCCGTCCGCCGCATCGCCGAGCATGAGCTTCATCAGTTCCTCGGTCATGTCGTCGTCCAAATCGAGATCAGCTTGTTCGTCGAACCACTGATCCGCGACCTTGGCGGCCTTCCTGCGGTCACCGGTGAAGGCGACGACCTGGGCCTCGGAGATTATCGCGGTTTCGATTTCATATTGGGCGCTGACTTCGGCCTGGAACTTGTCGTGCTGCAAATGGATCGAGAGGACGGGCGTTCCCGGTTGCGCGAAAATCCGCACCACGCCGTCATCCGACATTTCCCATTCTACGATCTTGCGCGGCGCCCCACGCCGAGCCCGCCGGGCTTTTTCGTAGGCGTCCTGGTTGTCAGGATCGATGAACATCTCGTCCAGCAGGGTTTCCGCCAGGTCGAGCAGCGCCTCGTTCGTCTTGTCGGGACGCGGGGTACGCGGGGGTTTTCCCATGATCTGGCTCCTGCGCCGAAGGCGATTCCGGGTGACGGGTGGTGTAAGGTTAGCCGGAACCGCCGCGGCTGGCTAAGGGCCGGCTGATGCCCCCTGGATCAATCGGCAAGGGTCGCCAATTCCGCGCGCAATTCGGGGATGCCCTGGAAATTCTCGGCGCTGGTGACGACGATGCGCGGATGGGCGGCCGGATGGGCGCGGGCAAGCTGCTCGATCTCGTGGATCTTGCGTTCCAGGGCCGGCGGCTTCAGGGCATCAGCCTTGGTCAGCACGAGCTGATAGGTGACGGCGGCACGGTCCAGCAAGTCCATCACCGCGGTGTCGGACGCCTTGATCTCGACCCGCGAGTCCAGCAGCAGCAGGACGCGGCGCAGGCAGGGGCGGCCGCGCAGGTACTCGAACATCATCCCCTGCCAGTCGGCCTTCACCTCTTTCGCGGCGCGCGCGTAGCCATAGCCCGGCATGTCCACCAGGATCAGCCGTTCGCCGAGGTCGAAGAAGTTCAGCTGCTTGGTCCGGCCTGGCTCGGACGACGCCCGCGCCAGCGCCCGCCGCCCGGTCAGGGCATTGAGCAGGGACGATTTACCGACGTTGGAGCGGCCGGCGAAGGCGATCTCCGCCCGGGTGGAGGGCGGGATCTGTTCCAGCTTCTGGGCGCCGAAGAAGAACTGGCACTCGGCCGCAAACATCTTGCGGCCGGTTTCCAGCGCTTCCTCGGTCAGCCATTCTTCGGCTTCGTCAAGGTGGTCTGGCGCATGATCAGCCATTGTTGTCCGATCGAGAGAAGGTTGTTCCAGCTCCAATAGATGACGAGCCCCGCCGGGAAGCCCGCCAGCATGAAGGTGAAGACGATGGGCATGAACTGGAACAGCTTGGCCTGAACGGGGTCGGGCGGCGGCGGGTTCAGCTTCTGCTGCAGGAACATGGTGACGCCCATGATCAACGGCCAGGCGCCCATGTGCAGGAACGGCCCGAACAGCGGCACCACGGTCGGATCGAAGGGGAGCAGGCCAAACAGGTTGAACACGTTCGTCGGATCGACCTGCGAAAGGTCCCTGATCCAGCCGAAGAACGGCGCCTGGCGCATTTCGATGGTGACGAACAGCACTTTATAGAGCGCGAAGAAGACCGGAATCTGCACCAGGATGGGCAGGCAGCCCGAGGCCGGGTTGACCTTTTCCGCCCGATACATCGCCATCATTTCCCGCTGCATTTCCTGCGGGTTGTCCTTCAGGCGCTCCCGCATCTCCTGCATTTTCGGCGCGAGCAGCTTCATCTTGCTCATGGAGCGGTAGGAGTAGTTGGCGAGCGGGAAGAACACGAGCTTGACGGCCACGGTGAACACCATGATCGCGAGGCCGAAATTTCCCAGCAGGTTGTTCAGGTAGTGGATGGCCGTGAAGATCGGCTTGGTCAGGAAGTAGAACCAGCCGAAATCCACAGCCTTGTCGAAGTTCGGCAGGTTCAGCTGTTCCTGGTACAGGTCGAGCAGGTGGACCTGCTTGGCGCCCGCAAACAGATGCGACGCGAGCGTGCTTGTCTCGCCCGCGGGGATGACCTTCGGGTCCTGGGTGATGGTGTCGACCTGGAAGTGGTCGCCGTTGTCGCCGAGGTAGCGGAAGAAGATCTTGGAGGGCATCTGCTGATCGGGGATCAGGGCGGCGAGCCAGTATTTGTCGGTGATTCCCGCCCATCCGCCCACGGCCGGCGACTCGAAGGCGATGCCCTTCTTCTTTGGCGCATCGCTTTTCGCGGCATCGTAGGTGACTTCCTGGAGCTTGCCGTCGACGACGCCGAGCAGCCCCTCGAACAGGATATAGTAGCCAAGGACATCCGGCTTGTAGTCGCGGCGGATGCGGGACCAGGGGAACAGCCGCACCGGCGCGCCGGTCGTGTTCTTCACCGACTGGTTCACGCTGAACAGGTAGTTTTCATCAATGGTCAGCGCGATTTCAAACGTCAGGCCGGCGCCGTTGTCCCATGACAGGGTGATCGGGTTCTTCTCGGACAGGGTGTCGCCCGAGCTGGTCCAGATGGTGTCGTTGTCCGGGACCTTGGTGGTTTCCCCGGCCGGGGCGGTCCAGCCGTACTGGGCGTAGAAGGGCTTGCGCTCGGACCGAGGCTCCAGCAGCCGCACGAACGGGGAGGTGGGGTCGATCGTCTCCCGGTAGTCGGTCAGCACAAGGTCGTCGATCCGGCCGCCGAGAAGGCTGATGGAGCCCCGGACGCGGCGAGCGTCAATCTGCACGCGGGGCACGTCCCTGGGCACCGTGGCCACGGCCGCGGCGGCGGGTGCGCCAGGCGTTGGCACCGCGCCGGACCCGCCGGCAGCGGTCTTGGCGGCCTCGGTCGTGGCCTGCTTCGCCGAGGGCGGTGGCACCTGGGGCGAGATCAGCGTCTGGAAGCCGATCATGATGGCGAGCGAAATCGCGATCGCCAGGAAGAGCCGCTTCTGGTCCATCAATGCCCCGTTTGACTGTCGCGACCCGGCGCTGGGTCGAATGTGGTTCCGCGATCCGGCACCGGCCGATTCTTGACGCCGCCATCCGGCACGAGATCGACTCCGCCAGGATGCCAGGGATTGCAGCGCAGGATGCGCCGCGTGGTCAGCCCGCCGCCGCGCAGCGCGCCGTGGATGCGGAAGGCCTCGATCGCGTATTCGCTGCAACTTGGCCAGAATCGGCAATTCGCACCGATCATGGGCCGGATGGTCCATTGATAGGTGCGGACCAGGCCGACAGCGAGATGGGCGGCCGGTGTCATGTCACGCCCGTGCGTTTCAGGGCCTTGACCAGGTCCTGGCGCAGCGCCTCGAACGGACGGGCCCGGGTTCCGTCGCGGCCGATCAACACCAGATCGACGCCGGTCACCGGTTGTTCCCGCAGCAGCAGCCGAGCGGCTTCCTTGAGGCGGCGGCGGGTGCGATTGCGCACCACGGCATTGCCGACCTTCTTGGTGACCGTGAACCCCAGACGCGCGGGTTGGTCATCTTGCCGTGGCATGGCTTGCAGCACCAGGCCGGGCAGGGGTGCCTTCTTGCCCTTGGCCGCCACGCGCAGAAACTCCGCCCGCTTTTTCAGGCGGCCGGGCGGAGCGGCTGGCATTGATTCGCGATCCGGGATTGCTGGCATGGGATCATACCAGCCCTGGGCAGCGCTCAGGCCGAAAGGCGCTTGCGGCCCTTGGCGCGGCGGTTTGCCAGCACCTTGCGGCCGCCGACGGTGGCCATGCGGGCGCGGAAGCCATGCCGGCGCTTGCGGACCAGCTTCGACGGTTGATAGGTGCGCTTCACGACTTCTCTCCGAGATTTCTGCGAACCCGTAACAGCACGGGGCGGGCGCGCCCTTGCGGGCGGCCCGTCGCAGGGGGCGGCTTATAGGGGGGAGGGCCATAAACGTCAACGCGTAACGCCCACCGATGTGGCATGTCTAACACCGGACC
Organism: Asaia bogorensis; assembly: GCA_945873195.1. GTDB lineage: Bacteria > Pseudomonadota > Alphaproteobacteria > Acetobacterales > Acetobacteraceae > Rhodopila > Rhodopila bogorensis_A. The sequence goes on along the minus strand of CAMCDA010000021.1, from coordinate 9,032 downwards.
CCATCATGAGCAGCCCCATGTCCCGCAAAACCGCCGGATTACCCGGCTTCCGAACGCGTACCGGTGATCCGGCATGAAGCGTGTCATCCCCTTTTTGGCGCTGGCGGGACTCGCCTTGGCGGTCTGGTTCAGCGGGCTGACGGACTATCTGGGGTGGGAGTCGCTGGCCCGCCACCAGGCCAGCTTACTGACAACGGTCGCGGCCTGGCCGGTGCTGGCGCCGGTGGCCTACGTGGCGGGCTATGCGGTGTTCGTCGCGCTGTCCCTGCCGCAGGCGGTGGTGGTCACGATCACGGGCGGGCTGCTGTTCGGCACCCTGTTGGGCGGCGCCCTGGCCGTGCTGGGCGCGAGCCTGGGGGCGGTGATCCTGTTCCTGCTCGCCCGCACCGCGTTCGGCGATTCGCTGGCGGCGCGCGGCGGGACCTTCGTGCAGACGGTCCGGGCCGGTCTGCAGCGCGATGGCTTCAACTATCTGCTGGCGATCCGGCTGATCCCCGTATTTCCCTTCTGGCTCGTCAATCTCGCCGCGGCCCTCGGCGGCATGCGGCTGCTGCCCTATGTCCTGGCCACGGTGATCGGCATCGCGCCGGGAACTTTCGTGTTTGCCTCGATCGGCGCCGGGATCGGCAGCGTGCTGGCCGGGGGCGGGCGGCCGGATCTGTCCATCATCGTGTCGCTGCCGGTGCTGGGGCCGTTGATCGCGCTCGCGCTGCTGTCGCTGCTGCCGGTCGCCTGGCGCTACTGGAGAAAATCCGATGGCCCCGTCTGACGTGGACCGCTTCGACCTGATCGTGATCGGGGCAGGCGCCGCGGGCCTGTCGGTCGCCGCCGGCGCGGCCCAGCTTGGCGTGCGGGTGGCGCTGATCGAGCGGGAACGGATGGGCGGGGACTGCCTCAACACCGGCTGCGTGCCCAGCAAGGCGATGCTGGCGGCCGCCCACGCCGTCCGCGCGGGGGCGGAGGCGGCTCGGTTCGGCATCCGCTTCCCCGCGCCCAGCATTGATTGGGGGGCCGTGAACGCGCATGTCCAGGGCGTGATCGATGCCATCGCGCCCATGGACTCGGAGGAACGGTTCCGCGGCCTGGGCGCCACCGTCATCCGGGGGGAGGCGCGGTTTGTCGGGCCGGATTCGGTGGCGGTCGACGGGCGCGTGCTCTCGGCCCGCCGGATCGTTGTCGCGGCGGGCAGCCGAGCGGCGGTGCCGAGTGTACCGGGGTTGGAGACGGCGGGGTATCTGACGAATGCCTCGATCTTCGGGCTGGCGACGCGGCCGGATCATCTGCTGATCCTGGGCGGCGGGCCGATCGGGCTGGAGATGGCGGACGCCTTCGTCGGCCTTGGGGCGCGGGTGACGGTGGTGCAATCGTCGCGGATCGCCAACCGGGAGGACCCGGAGCTGGTGGACGTCCTGCGGACGGCGCTGCTGGCGCGTGGCGTGACCATTGAAGAAGGCGTGGACGTGACGGCGGTGGAGCCCGGCCCCGTGCTGGTGCTGGCGGACGGGCGGCGGATCGGCGGCAGCCATTTGCTGGTCGCGACCGGACGGCAGCCGAATCTGGAGGGGCTGGACCTCGAAAAAGGGGGCGTTACGGCGACGCGGGCGGGGATCAGGACGGATGCCGGGCTGCGCAGCGTGTCGAACCGGCGGGTCTTCGCGGTGGGAGACATCGCCGATCCGGTCGGCATCGGGCCGCGCGCGTTCACCCATGTCGGGAGCTACCATGCGGGGATCGTGATCCGGCGGGCGCTTTTCCGGCTGCCGGCGCGGATCGACTACTCGGCGCTGCCGCGGGTGACCTACACGGAGCCGGAACTTGCGCAGGTGGGCATGACCGAGGCGGAGGCGCGGGCGGCTGGCATGGATGTCACGGTTCTGTGCTGGCCGCTGGCGGAGAATGATCGCGCGATCACCGAACGGGACACGGCGGGTCTGGTCAAGATCGTGGTCGCGAAAGGCCGGGTGGTCGGGGCCGGCATCCTGGGCACAAACGCGGGGGAGATGATCGGGACCTGGACGCTGGCGATCTCCCAAAAGGTGAAACTGTCGGCGCTGGCGGGGATGATCGTACCCTATCCAACACGGGCGGAGATCGGGAAACGGGCGGTCGGGGCCTATTTCGGGGCGAAACTGTTTACGGATCGGACGCGGATGCTGGTGCGGTGGCTGGGAATGCTGGGGTGAAGGCTGGGGTTTCACCCCAGGCCCCGACCAGGGATGCTGTCCCTGGACCCTGCCAAGGGCACAGCCCCTGGAACCGCTCATTGGGGGGAATGCGGGAGGGGCCAACCTGGACCCATCAAGGTCCGAGTAGGCCCCTCCCGCATTCCCCCCAACCAATGGTTTCCAAAGGCCCGAGGCCTTTGGTGGGGGTCTAGGGGGCAAAGCCCCTGAGCGGGGTTTGGGGTGGAGCCCCATCCCTTCCCCCGCACCCCGCCCCGTCCTATAGCCGAGGTCCCGTCATCACCCGGAGGCACCGTCATGGCCATCACCGCCGCAAGCTGGGACCCCGCGCAATATCTCCGCTTCGCCGGTGAGCGTTTGCGCCCCGCCATCGACCTTCTGGGCCGTGTGCCGTTGGAGAACGCGGCGCGTGTTGTCGATCTGGGCTGCGGCACGGGCAACGTCACCGCCATCCTGCGCCAGCGCTATGCCGAGGCTGACGTGCTGGGCGTCGACGGGTCCGACGACATGCTGGCCAAGGCGCGGACCAGCGTGCCTGGCGCGCGGTTCGAGACAGCGGATTTCGGCACCTGGACGCCCGCGACGCCGCCCGACCTGATCTACTCCAACGCCGCCTTGCACTGGTCCGGCGATCACGAGACGCTGTTCCCCCGCCTGGTTTCGCTGCTGGCCCCCGGCGGCGTGCTGGCCGTGCAGATGCCGGCGATGCACAACGAACCCTTGCGGGCCTTGCAGAATGAGGTCGCGGCGAAAGGCCCCTGGGCACCGCTGTTGGCCGAGGCCGGGTTCGCGCGCGGCCTGCTGCCGGTCGGGGAGTACTACGACATGCTCCGCCCGCGCTTCGCCGAACTGGACATGTGGGAAACGATCTACCTGCACGTCCTGCAGGGGCCGGACGCGGTCACGGAATGGGCGGCGGGGAGCAGCCTGCGCCCGTTCCTCGACAAGCTGCCGTCGGGGTTGCGGGAGGACTATCGCGCCGCCTACTCGGCCGCGCTGGCCCCGCATTACCCGCGGCGGGCGGATGGCTCGACGCTGCTGCCATTCCGCCGGCTCTTCATCGTGGGGCGGGTTGCCTAGCCCCTATCAGACCGGATCGGTATCGAGCGCATAGCCCGCGGCGCGGACGGTGCGCACGATGTCGAGTTCGCCCTCGCCGTTGATCGCCTTCCGCAGCCGCCTGATATGCACGTCCACCGTCCTGGGTTCGACATGGATATCCCGGCCCCAGACGGCATCCAGCAGATCCTCGCGGGAAAACACGCGCCGCGGATGGCGCATGAACCACGCGAGCAGGCGGAACTCGGTCGGACCCAGGTGCACGCGCCGCCCGTTGCGGGTCACGCGATGTTCGGAGAGGTCGATCTCGATGTCGTGAAAGCTGATCTGCCCCTTTTCCGACGACCCGCCCGAGCGGCGGAGGATGGCGCGGATGCGGGCGAGCAGGGCCTCGATATTGAACGGCTTGGTGATGTAGTCGTCGGCGCCGGTGTTCAGGCCGCGCACGGCGTCCTGGTCGTCGGCGCGTGCGGTCAGCATGATCACCGGCAGGTCGCTGGTGCTGGGATTGCGGCGCACCTGGCGGCACACCTCGATGCCGGACATGATCGGCAGCATCCAGTCCAGCAGCACCAGGTCGGGCCGGGATTCGGTGATGCGGCTCAGCGCCTCCCCACCGTCGCCGGCCTCATCGACACGGAAGCCCTGCTTTTCGAGGTTGTAGCGCAGCATGGTCGCAACCGCGGGTTCATCCTCGACGATCAGGATCAGGGGCTTCGATGTGTCTGTTCCACCATCAGGCATGGAGCGTCCTTTTTACTGTATCAATCGAAACGTCATGCTGGCGGGTGGACAACCGCATAGGCCGAGTTGTCTGACTTCGGACGGGCATCCATCAGCACCTGGCCGGTGACGGCATAGTGAACCGTCTCGGCGATGTTGGTCGTGTGGTCGCCGATCCGTTCCAGGTTCTTGGCGATGAACAGCAGATGCGCGCAGGACGTGATGTTGCGCGGGTCTTCCATCATGTAGGTGATCAGTTCGCGGAACACGGTGTTGTAGACGTCGTCGATGCGCGCGTCGCCCTTCCACACCGCGATCGCCTGTTCGGCGTCGGCGTTGCCGATGGCGTCGATGATCGCCTTCAACTGCGCCTGCACGAGTTGCAGCATGTGCGCCAGCCCGCTGAAGGAATACCCCATCGGGTACTGCGACAGCACGATGCTGCGCTTGGCGGCGTTGGCGGCGTAGTCGCCGATACGTTCCAGGTCGCCGGTCATCTTGAGCGCGGCGACGATGTGGCGCAGGTCGGCCGCCATCGGCTGGCGCAGCGCCAGCAACTGGATGACGAGCTGTTCGATCGTGCGCTCCAGCGCATCGACCTTCATGTCGTCCTCCACCGCGCGGGTAGCGGCGGCGGGATCGCGTTGCAGGATCGCCTGGGTGGCCAGGGCGACCTGGGTTTCCACCATGCCACCCATCTCGGTGATCATGGCGCGCAGGCGATTGAGTTCAGCGTCGAAGCTGCGGACAAGGTGGTCCGGTTGGTCGCTCATGTTTCTGTTTCCTCGCGGATCAGCCGAAGCGGCCGGTGACGTATTCCTGTGTGCGCTTTTCGCGCGGCGCGGTGAACAACTGCGCGGCGGGCGCGCATTCGACCATTTCCCCGAGGTAGAAGAACGCGACCTGGTCGGCGCAGCGGGCGGCCTGCTGCATGTTGTGGGTCACGATCGCGATGGTGAAATCCGATTTCAGCTCGTCGATCAGTTCCTCGATCTTCAGCGTGCTGATGGGATCAAGCGCGCTGGTCGGTTCATCGAGGAGGATGACCTCGGGCCGCACGGCGATGGTGCGGGCGATGCACAGGCGCTGCTGCTGTCCGCCGGACAGGCCCATGGCGGAGGTATGCAGGCGGTCCTTCACCTCTCCCCACAGGGCCGAACGGGTCAGGCACCATTCGATGCGCTCATCCATTTCGGCCTTGGACAGTTTCTCGTGCAGTTTCACGCCGAATGCGATGTTCTCGTAGATCGTCATCGGGAACGGCGTCGGCTTTTGGAACACCATGCCGACGCGGGCGCGCAGGGCGTTCAGATCGACCTCCGGCCCGATCAGGTTGATGCCGTCCATCATCGCCTCTCCGGTCGCGCGCTGGCCCGGATACAGGTCGTACATCCGGTTCAGCACCCGCAGCAGCGTCGACTTGCCGCAGCCGGACGGGCCGATCAGCCCGGTGACCTGGCGGTTCGGGAAATCGAGGTCGATCCCCTTCAGCGCCTTGTTGTCACCGTAGTAGAAATCCAGCCCGCGGGCGGCGATCTTCGCGGTGTTCAGTGCCTCGGTGGGGCTGGTCTTCAGCCCGGCAAGGCCCTGGGGTGTCTGGGTTGTCACGCTCATGAACCTATACTCCCCGGCGCAGTACAAGGCGCGCGATGATGTTGATGGCCAGGACGCCAAGAGTGATCAGCAGCGCGCCGGCCCAGGCGAGATCAATCCAGTCCTGAAAGGCCGATCCGGCATACTGGTAGATGGTAACGGGCAGGCTCGCCATCGGCGCGGTCAGGTCCGTCGACATGTTGAGGTTGCCAAGGCTGGTGAACAGCAGCGGGGCCGTTTCACCGGCGACACGGGCGATCGCCAGCAGCACGCCGGTCATGATCCCTTCCCGCGCCGCGCGGTAGCAGACCAGGGTGATCATCTTCCACCTCGGCGCGCCGAGGCCGATCACGGCCTCTCGCAAGGTCGCCGGGATCAGCCGCAGCATATCCTCGGTCGTGCGGACGACGATGGGGATGACGATCACGGCCAGTGCCAGGCAGCCGGCGATGGCGGAAAATCCGCCAAAGGGGTTGACGACCAACTGGTAGACGAACAACCCGATCAGGATCGACGGCGCGGACAGCAGGACGTCGGAGACGAAGCGGACCGAATTGCCAAGCGTGGAGTCACGGGCATATTCGGCGAGGTAGGTGCCGACCATCAGGCCGATCGGCGTGCCGATGGCGGCCCCGATCAATGTCTGGATGATGCTGCCCAGGATCGCATTCAGCAGACCGCCGTTGGATCCGGGGGGAAGGGTGGAGGTCGTGAAGACCGTCAGGCTCAGCCCCGCCGTGCCGCGCCACAGCAGCGTGGCCAGGATCGAGGCCAGGAACAGCAGCCCGATCGCCGTTGCCGCGAGGCACAGGATCTTCACGATCATATTGCGGCGGTGGCGGCTGCGCCCCAGTGCCTGGGATACGCGTAGGTCCTTGGCCGGACCAGGAATTGCCCCATCGGTCATTCCCCCGGGCAATCCCCCCGGGGCGTTTGCGGTGGTCGCGCTCATGCCTTGGTCCTCGGCCGCAGCAGCATTCGGGAAATCGCCAGCACGATGAAGGAGATCACGAACAGGATGAACCCAAGCGCCAGCAGTGATGACATTTTCAGACTGTCAGACTCACTCTCCGGGAATTCCAGCGCGACGATGGACGCGATGGTGTTGCCCGGTCCGAACAAAGATGTCGTGATCCGGTTCGTATTCCCGATCACGAACGTCACCGCCATCGTCTCCCCCAGCGCTCGGCCCAGCCCCAGCATGATGCCGCCGACGACCGACGCGCGGGTGTAGGGGATGACGATCGAGCGCATGACCTCCCACGTCGTGCAGCCCAGCCCGTAGGCGGACTCCTTGTAGACGGGGGGGACGGTTTCAAACACGTCGCGCATCGTGGCGGCGATGAAGGGGATGATCATGACGGCCAGGATCAGCGAGGCCGTGAGGATGCCGGTGCCGAAGGGCGGGCCCGCGAACAGGAAGCCGATCAGCGGCACTTCACCGATGGTCTCGATCGCCCAGGGCTGCACGACCTTTGCCATGATCGGCACGATCACGAAGAAGCCCCACATGCCGTAGATGATGGATGGCACCGCGGCCAGAAGCTCCACCGCTGTTCCGACCGGGCGGCGCAGCCAGGCGGGCGCGAGCTCGGTCAGGTAGAAGGCGATGCCGAAGGCCAGCGGGACGGCGATGACCAGCGCCAGGATCGAGGTGACGATGGTGCCGTAGACGGGCACCAATGCGCCGAACAGCTCCTGCACCGGGTCCCATTCGGTATCGATGATGAAATAGGGCCCGAAGGCGTGGAAGGCGGAGGCGCCGCCCATTGCCAGCCCGATGATGATCGCCCCGAGAAGCACGAGGACGAACACACCCGACGCCGTGGCAAGACCGGCGAAGAGCCGATCCCCCAGATTGGCGTGCCGTTTACCGGCGAGAACCGCTGCTTGTTGCAAGGCTTACTTCCTGTCGCTGGGGTCGGCGGTAACGGTGGAGTGTAGGCGGTTGGACACCTGGGCTGGCGGTGTCCCGTGATCGTGCCGCGCTATCGCCCGGGGAAAGGCTCCGGGCGGCTGTCCACGAAGTCCTGTTGAGAACACAGGGAAATCGTGGGTGCCGGGCCTTCGCCCGGCATGACGATGAGGGACCCGACATGAAGATCAGGGCCCCCGCGTTATAAGAACAGGCCCGGCATCATAAGAACAGGCCCAGCATCACGAGGAGGCGCCCGCATGACGAAAATGAGTTCGGCATGACGGGCGCGGCCTTCATGGCTGGGGCGGTCCGTCTTAGCGGATCGGCTTGCCGTCCGGCCCCTTGATCTGGGCGGTCCAGGAGCTGCGCACGGCGGCCTTCACGGCGTTCGGCAGCGGCACGTAGTCGAGGCTGATGGCCAGGCTGTCACCGCTGTTGTAGGCCCAGTCGAAGAACTTCATCACGTTGGCGCTACGTACCGTGTCCTTGGGGTCCTCCGGCAGCAGGATGAAGGTCGCGGACACGATCGGCCAGCTCTTTTCGCCCGGCTGGTCGATCAGGTCGACGGCGAAATGCTTGGCGCTCGCCCAATCCGCGTTCGACGCGGCGGCCGTGAACGTCTCCATCGACGGGATGACGAAGCTGCCGGCCTTGTTGCGGAGCGCCGCGGTCGCGAGCTTGTTCTGCTTGGCATAGGTGAACTCGACATAGCCGAAGCCGCCCGGCGTGTTCTGGACCGTCGCCGCGACGCCGTCATTGCCGCGCGCGCCCTGGCCGGTCGGCCACTTGACCGAGGTCGCGGCGCCAACCTTGGACTTCCAGGTCGGGTCGATGGCGGACAGGTAGGACGCGAACACGTAGGTCGTGCCGGAGCCATCGGCGCGATAGACCGGCGCGATCGCGCGGTTCGGCAGGGCGACGCCCTTGTTCATCTCCTGGATGCGCGGATCATTCCACTTGGTGATCTTGCCCTGGTAGATCTCGGCCACCATCGGTCCGTCCAGCCTGAGCTGGTTGGTTTCGACGCCCGGAAGGTTCACGATCACCACGACCGCACCCATCACGGAGGGGAACTGGTGGAGGTTGGCCTTCTCCATCCGATCGGCAGTCATGGGCGCGTCGGACGCGCCGAAATCGACCGTGCGATTGACGATCTGGGTCTGACCGCCGCCCGAGCCAATGGCCTGGTAGTTCAGCTCAAGGCCGATCGCGGCCTTCGCGGCCTCTCCCCACTTCGCATAGATCGGTGCGGGAAATGTCGCGCCAGCACCGGTGATCTGCTGGGCCTGGGCCGCAAAGGCAAGGCTGGCCAGGGTGACGGTGAGCGCGGTGGTTTTGAAAAGCATTATGTTCGCCTTCGGGATTCGGGTCTGATTGCGAGGCGGAACCTATGCACGACCGGAGACGGCTATGTTTCAATTTTATGAAGGTTCGATGACAGTAAACCGGACAAGTGCGCGATTCAAGCGCATGTTCGCCGAGTTCCTCGGCCTTGGGGGCTTGATCCGGTCACACCCGCCATGTTGCACTGCAATATCACTGGAGGTCGCCCCATG
>CAMCDA010000020.1 GCA_945873195.1 Asaia bogorensis | reverse complement strand
ATGGAGCCGTTCGCCGGATCGCGCCCAACCGACCTCGGCTGGACCTACAGCAACCTGGACCGGGTCGACCAGGACGGGTCGATGCAGTTCCGTTCCTTTCTCTCCGACCTCGGCACCGCGCATCCCAAGACTTCGTTGCTCGATTGCCTGGGCCAGGACATGTACATCCTCCCATCCGCGGCCCTGATCGACCGCAAGGCATTCCTCGCCGTTGGCGGCTTCGACGAAGCCCTTTCGGGATATGAGGACGACGACCTCTTCCTCCGCTTGTTCCGCGCCGGATACGACAACGTCTACCTTGATGAGGCCTTGTCCCGCTGGCGCATCTTTCCGTCCAGCGCGTCCTATTCCCCGCGCATGGCCAAAAGCCGCCGTATCTACGCCGAGAAACTGCTGCGGCAATTCCCAGACAACCTGCGGCTGGCGCAATACCATTCCAGCCATATCATCGCGCCGCGCTTTCTCGCGCAGATGGCGGCCGAATATCGCAAGGCCATCAATTACGGCACGCCCGAGGAATCCGCGATGGCATTCCGCGATGTCCAATTCATCATCGGCCATCTGCGGCGCCGACTGCGCCTCCCACTGATGCTTATGCTGCCGTTGCTCTCGGTGCGCCCGCTCGCCCGGGTGATGTTCGGGCTGCGCGGCCTGGTAAAGCGCTGGGTCTAGATCAAGGATCCGGCGTGATCCGCGTGATCTTTGAGCCTTCCAAGCCCACGCCCGCCATCAGCCCGTTGAACCCGAACGGGAAGGCATAGACATCCTCCCGCAAGGTCGTCGTGTTCGCCGCCCTGCCAAACCCCTTGTCCGCGACGACGATGTTGGGCGATGAGCCAATCGCCCAGCCATCGCTCTCCTCCAGATAGGCCAGCGCCCTGTCATTCATCAGGAACAGCGCGTAGCTGAAGCGCTCGACGCCCGCCTGCAATCCGAATGACGCAGCCGACAGGTTGAAGAACCCCACCGCCTGGCCCTGCTGAAGCAGCGCGCCGTCGCCGGTTTGCCCGCCAATCAGCAATCCGGCCTTTACGATGCGCGGGAACACCAGCGCCGCCTTCGCCCGCCGCGATACCTCCCGCGCCCGCGGCTGCACCCCGAACAAGGCCCCCAGCGCACGCTTCGAGTCGGTGGTCAGCTTGCGGGCGGAAACCCCGGCCATGGCCGGGGCGCCGAACGCCAACACCCCCGTGACGACGGAGCCGATCAGTAAGCCGCGGCGAGTCGGGTGCATGACATTGGTCCTTCGGGCGCACATGGAACGGAGCCGAAATTAACTCCCACGCGCCGACGCGTCGATATCAACCCCCGCCCGCTCCCGCAATGCCGCGATCAAACCGGCATCGTTCCGCCTTGATGCGCCCGCACAAAGGCCTGGCCCTGCGACAGCAGCTCCGCGGCGCGGTTGATCCTCTCGGCCATGGCGTCTCTCGCACTTTATCGCGTGGTCGCGACCCGCAGCGCGTTGGTCGTGCCCGCCTGGCCGAACGGCACGCCGGCGGTCACCACGATCTCCTCCCCGGCCACCGCGAACCCCTCGGTCACGGCGGTGCGGCTGGCCCGGTTCACGGCCTCGGTCATCGAATGCACCTCGGGCGATACGATCGCGTGCACGCCCCAGACCACCGCTAGCCGGCGCGCGATCTCGATATGGGCGGTCAGCCCGATCACCGGCGCGTCCGGCCGTTCCCGCGCCACCCGCAGCGCCGTGCTGCCGGATGCGGTGAACGCCACGATCGCCTTCGCCCCGATCGTATGGCAGACCTGCCCGGCCGCGGCGGCGATGGCACCGGACGCATTCGGCTCCGGCGGCGGCCGTGACGAGTCGATCATCGCCCGCCAGCCCTGGTCCTGCTCCACCCGGGCGACGATACGGTCCATGATGTTCACCGCCTCATACGGGTACTGACCGGCGGCGGTTTCACCCGACAGCATCACGGCATCGGCCCCATCGAACACGGCGGTCGCGACGTCCGAGGCCTCGGCGCGGGTCGGCGCGGGGGCCGAGATCATGCTCTCCAGCATCTGTGTGGCGACGACGACCGGTTTGCCCAACTGCCGGGACAGCCGGACGATGCGCTTCTGCGCGAGCGGCACTTCCTCGGGCGGCAGTTCCACGCCCAGGTCGCCACGCGCGACCATCACGGCGTCGGTTTCGGCCAGGATGGCATCCAGATTGTCCAGCGCCTGGGGCTTTTCCAGCTTCACCATCACCCAGCAGCGGCCGTCGATCAGTCGCTTGGCCTCGATCACATCCTCGGCGCGCTGCACAAAGGACAGCCCGATATAGCTGGCGCCGTGGGAGACAGCGAATTCCAGATCCTCCCTGTCCTTGGCGGTCAGCGCCGGGATCGGCAGCACGACATCGGGGACATTCACGCCCTTGCGGTCGGACAGCGGGCCGCCCACCACCACCTCGGTTTCCAGCGCATCGGCCAGCTTGCGCACCACGCGCAGGCGCAGCTTGCCGTCATCCAGCAGCAGGTTGGAACCGATCGACGCGGCCTCGATGATCTCGGGGTGCGGCAGGTTCACCCGCTGGGCACTGCCGGGGGTGGCGTTCAGGTCGAGGCGGAACGACTGCCCGGTTTGCAGATGCACCCGCCCGGCCGAGAACCGCCCCACCCGCAGCTTCGGCCCCTGCACGTCGGCCAGGATGCCGATCGGGCGGTCGAACTTTGCCTCCAGCTCCCGGATCATGGCGAAGCGCATGGCATGATCCTCATGCGACCCGTGGGAGAAATTCAGCCGGAACACGTCCGCGCCGGCCTGAAACAGCCGGGTCAGGACCTCCATGGTGGCTGAGGCCGGACCCAGGGTCGCGATGATCTTCGTACGCCGGCGGCGGCGCAGTTTGGGGCGGGATGCCATGAGGCGTTGCTCCTTCAGGCGACCAGGATCGCTCGGAAATCGTTGACGTTGGTCAGGGTCGGGCCGGTGACGATCTGGTCCCCGATGGCGCCGAACAGGGTGTGGCTGTCGTGGCCGGCCAGCATGGCGCGTGGATCGAGACCCTTTGCCCGCGCACGCGCCAGCGTGTCGGGGGTGGCGATGGCGCCAGCCACTTCCTCGATCCCATCGACGCCGTCGGTATCCCCCGCGACGCCCCAGATGCCAGCCGAACCATCCAGCGCGATCGTCAGGCCCAGCAGGAATTCGGTGTTGCGCCCGCCCCGGCCCACCGGACCGCTGCCCAGGGTGACGGTCGTCTCCCCGCCCGAGAGCAGCAGCGCGGGGGCCCTGATCGGATGCCCGTGGGCGCGGATGCCGCGGGCGATGCCGGCCATGATGGTGCCGACCTCCCGCGCTTCCCCTTCCAGCGCGTCACCCAGGATCAGGGGCGTCAGGCCCATGGCGCGCGCCGCCTGTGCTGCCGCTTCCAGCGCCATGACCGGAGTCGCGATCATGCGGAAGTCGGTATGGGGAAGGCTGCCCGGCTTGGGCGTCTCATCGGTGTCCTGCCGCAGGCGTTCGGCCACGGCCGGCGGCGGCGTGATCCCATAGCGCGCGAGCAGCGCCCGGGCATCGGCAAAGGTCGTGGGGTCGGGCACCGTCGGCCCCGAGCCGATCACCGCCGGGTCATCGCCCGGCACGTCGCTGATCGCCAGCGTCACCACCCGGGCCGGCGCCGCCGCCGCGGCCAGCCGCCCGCCCTTGATGGCGGACAGGTGCTTCCGGACGGCGTTCATCTCCGCGATGTTCGCCCCGCAGGCCAGCAGCGCCCGGTTGATCGCCTGCTTGTCGGCCAGCGTCAGGCCAGGCGCCGGTGCCGCCAGCAGCGCCGAGGCACCGCCCGACATCAGCGCGATCACCAGGTCATCCCGCCCCAGCCCGCGCACCCGGTCCAGCAGCACTCGGGCGCCGCGCTCGCTGTTGGCATCGGGAACGGGGTGGGATGCCTCAATGACCTCGATCCGCCGAGTCGGCACCGCGTGACCGTAACGGGTGACGACGGTCCCCTCCAGCGCCACATCGGGCCAGGCGTCTTCCAGCGCGGCGGCCATCACGGCGGCCGATTTCCCGCCGCCCACCACGATGCAGCGACCCCGAGTCGGCTTCGGTGGCAAATGTTCGGCCAGAACCTTCCGAGGGTCCGCCGCAGCCACGGCCGTATCGAACAGTGTCCGCAACGCCGCCCTGGCGCGCGCATCGTCCCACTGTTCCCGTGCCGCCATCGGCGATTTCCTTCTTCCTGGCTCCCCTGGCAGTATGGCGAAGAGGCACCGCCCACGCCATCTATCGGTTGGAAAAAGGAGGACCCCCCATGGCCGCACCCGAAATCGACGCCGCCACCCGCACGGAACTCGAAGCCGCCGCCTTCCGCCGGCTGGTGGATCACCTGCGTGAACGCACCGACGTGCAGAACATCGACATGATGAATCTGGCCGGGTTCTGCCGGAATTGCCTCAGCCGCTGGTACCGCGAAGCCGCCGAAACCCAGGGCATCGGCATGGCCGATCCGGACGCGCGGGAAATCGTCTACGGCATGCCGTACAAGGAATGGCAGGCGAAATACCAAAAGGAAGCGACCGCCGAACAGAAGGCCGCTTTCGCCAAGGCGAACCCAGGTCATTGACCCCAACCGGGCGGGGAGCTATCCCCGCCCGCCTCGTTTGTGACCGGAGAATGTTTGATGGCGGCCAAGCCGATTTCCGAAGACGAACTGCAGACGGGTGGCCTCGCCGTCGATCGTTTGCGCAGCCTTGTCGACCGCATCGAGCGTCTCGAGGAAGAACGCAAGGCGCTCGGCAGTGACATCAAGGACATCTACGCCGAGGCGAAATCGGCGGGATTCGACCCCAAGGTGCTGCGCCAGCTCATTCGCATCCGCAAGCAGGAAGCGGCCGAGGTCGAGGAGCTGGAAACCATGCTCGACGTCTACCGTCGCGCGCTGGGGATGTAGTCAGGGCGCGCCGACGATCCTGATCTTGCGGGAGAAATCCGGGTCGGTGCTCTCGGCCCGGCCCTTGATGTGGGATTGTTCGCGCAGCCGCTCGAACGGGACGGACGTGTCCAGCCCGCCCCGGTCATAGACGTAGTCCGGCACGTATCCCGCCAGCAGCAGCCGGTAATCCAGCGGCAAGCTCGGATCCAACGCCCGTGCCATGCGGAAAATCTGCGTCGTGCAGTTCGCCGTCAGCGAGTTGTAGAATCGCGGCGTGGCCGCCAGGTCATTGGCCTCGGTGATATAGGCCAGCAGCAGCGCGCGCGCCGGCTCGGGGGCCAGGCGCATCCGATACAGCCGCACGTCCTCTCCGCGCACATTCGTCCGCACGCCGAGCACATCGCGCTCATCGGCGGCGACGAAGGAGAGTTCATATTTGCGGAAGAACCCCGCGAGCGCTGAATAGGCCTCGGTCCGTTCCTTCCGGATTTCGATCGAGAACGCCAGTTTCTGCCCATCCGCGAAACCAAAGCTCATGATGGCATGGGCAATGGACTCGCCGGCCCAATACGACATGACCAGGTCGACGCCGGTCAGGCTGGCCAGGTCGTAGGTGCGAGTCTCCCAACGCTCATCGAAATCCGTGTCGCTCCGCCAGACGAAGTTCCGCACGTTGTGAACGGTCAGCCGGTCGCCCTCGATCGTGCCGGTCGTGGCGCGTGCCACATCGGCCGACCAGACCCGATCGTTCAAGGGCGTCAGCATCGCCCACCAGCCGAACAGCGCCAGCACGCAAACGCCATAGACGCCCACCACGGGCCACCGCCGCAGCGGCACGCAGACCACCGCGGCGAGCGTCACCGCCAGCAGCCCGCCCACCAGAACCGCCTGCGCGATCGGGGTCTCGGTAAGCTGAAACCACAGCGCCATCGCGCCCCAAAGCCCCACGCCCAGCATCACCAGGGCAAGAACGGCGCGGCCGATCCATCGCGCGAGTGTCATGGCCTAGCGACGCGCCGTGGCGGAACGACGGAGCGTGGCGCGCGGCCCCGCGTCGTTGGCGGCGATGGCGGGGAGGGTGCCGTTCGGGCACCCCGTGCCGCACACCTGCGCCCAATGCAGCAGCAGGATGCGCCGGACCTCGGCCACGGCCCGGGGATTGGACTGCACGGAATGCCCGGATCGCACGACCAGCTCGGACACCGCTTCCTCGATATGCGCGCTGCGATACGCGACAACACCGTCATCGCCGGTCTCGATCGGGCCGTCGCCATCCACCGCGATGATCGAATGGGCCGCGACCTTCGGCGTGACAGGCAAGGAGGACAGCGCGGTGATATACGGGCTGCCGGGAGTCATCCCGTAGATGCTGCCAAGGCGCATCCCCTCCGGCTCGAACCGCATCGCGTCGCTGTTGCCGGTGAACACCTCGGCCGCCACTTTCGTGATGCTCAGCGGCAGCGTCACCAGCCGCCCGATCAGATGGACGATGGAGAAGCTGGCAACAAAGCTGCCCCGGTGCGGCGTCGCCATGAAGATCACCCGCCCCACATCCGGCATCGGCTTGATGAACAGCGCCCGGCCGAGCAGATCGCGGGTTTCCGCGGACAGGTTGAGTTCGGAGAAGGGCCTGGTGCTGTATTCGTCGTACAGCCGGTTGCCCGCGTCCACCACCAGGCTTTTGGTCAGCAGCCCGCCCTGGCTATGTCCGATCACGACCATGTTGTGCAGCGCCGGATCGCGCCCGCTTGGGTCCAGCCGAGCGACGGCGCTTGCGATTTGCTCGCGGAGCTCGAGGGCGGAGAGGGCAATGGGATTGCCGGTGCTGTAGGTGAACAGCCAGAACTGGAACTTCTCCCGGATGGCAGGATCGTTCTGCAGGTCGTTGATCAGGTCGGCCCAGCGTCCGGCGCTGGACGCCGTGCCATGCACCAGCACGACGGGAATGCGGCCGGGACGATACACGTCCAGCCCGACCAACTGGCTTGGCAGGTCCTTGAAGTAGTCTCCGCGCAGGAAGCCCGCGATCTCACTCTTCCAGATCGCCGGATTGCTCAGCCCATAGGCCAGCGACGCGCTCGGCTCGATCTCCAGCGGGACCTGCTGGCCGCCGATCTCGACCTTGCGTTCCTCATTGCCGGGGAACAGCACCAACCGCCCGGTAAAGCGCCCGCTGGCGATGGCGTCCGGCGTGATGTCCAGGCGCAGCAGGACCGTGACCGGCACCTTGTAGGCCCGCGCGATCAGGATGCCGGATTGATCGGTCACGGGCGCCAGTTCAGCCGCGAGCGGGGCGCCGAGGCCCGTTTCGCGGTAGCGGTTCTGCAATCCCTTGATCCGCATCTCCGCCGCCGAGACAAACCCGGTCAGCCGCCGCCCGGCCCATTGCATGCTTTCCTGATCGAAGCTGACGGACAGGGTGCCGAAGGGCAGGGGGAACTCCCCCGCGCGCAGGTCGACATGCAGCCCATCCGCCGTGGCCAGGCCGCGGGTCAGGGCGCGATTGTACAGGTCGGCCGCCGTCCGAAGCCTTGGGTCGAACGGGCTGGGCCGGTTCTCGGGCTTGTCTGGGAACAGGAAGGCATAGGCATAGATCACGCTGGCCATGAAATAGGGTTGGGAATTGGTCCGTTCGGCTTCCAGGAAGGCCATTTCGGCCAGGGCGAACAGTTGATCGGGATAGCCGGCGCCCGAGGCCACGATCTGCGTGAGCGCCTGGATCGCGACGTCGGGCTTTTCGCCATACACGCTCAGCAGGTCGAGCCTGCGGAGCACGATCTGGGTCGGACCGCTGAGTTTTCCGGTCGTCAGCGCGTTGCTGGTCAGTTCGGTCTGCACGGTCCGCGCATCGACGTGCTCAACGCTGACGGGCGTGCCGCATGCCGAGAGCATCAGGGAGAGCGCCAGCCATCCGGCGGCGGCGGGGCACCAGCGGCGCCGGGGATATCCGAACCAATCCGTCATGATGCTTTCCTTGGCATATAGTCCCAGCCGTCCATACCACCGGGGACGAAACCGGGTCCATGGATCGGATGTGACGATAATCACCGGCGGCATGGTTCCCGCCAATGTTGTCAAACGAACCCTGCGGGCGCACGGTACAAATGCGATTGAGTGACGGAAAGCAGTTCAAAAATAAGAGCAAATCGTATAAGATCGCTCAAATGGCCTTTTGTTTAGTCCGTGATCATGGGAACCGTCCTGGCGCGTGCGCGCCCTCGGGATCAGGCGGTACCGGCACGGCCGCCAGTGACGGTGCCACCCGGTTGAGCAAGCTCTCCGGCACGATCGATGGCGTTCGCCGTTTCAGCATTACCCTGACACCGGTCGATCGGGGCGGGTTGTCCGGCACACTGGAAGGGACCGTGGCAACCGAAGCTGGCAGCACTACCAGCCACATCATGGGATCGGGGTGCAACGATGGCCCCCTCATCATCCGGTTTCAGTCGCTATCGGTGACCGGCGGTGGTTGATTTCAAACCCGCCCAACCGGCCGCATGAAGTTTACCCGGCCCGTCACCTGATCGCCGCCATCATTGCATAAATGACGCAGATCAATGACTGTTCGGCGTCAGGGGTTGAAAACGAACGATATTCAAAATTCCTGATGTCGAGCGACTGGGGACTTCAGCCATGGCCAAGAGTGACGACAAAAAAGGCAAGCGAGGCGAAAAGAACAAGGATCGCCGCGACGAAAAGAAGGCCGCGGCCAAGGTCGGCCTGATGTCTCAAGGCGTGGCGGCCACCGATGGCCAACCAGCAGACGCGCCGGCGCCGAGTGATCGCCGCGCCCAGGGCAAGGCGCTACGGGATATCGTCCCCCGGGAGGCACACGCGGGCTGGAAGGCTCGGCCGGATCGGCGCGATCCGATCGAGGTACTCCAGGACTCCAATGAAGGCCGCATGCCGGACCTGATCCCGATCCGCTTCGGCCGGATGATGCAGTCGCCGTTCACATTCTATCGCGGGTCAGCGAGCATCATGGCGGCCGATCTCGCGACAACCGCCCAGTCGGGCCTTCGGGTGCAGGCGTGCGGCGACGCGCATCTGCTGAACTTCGGTGGCTTCGCCACGCCGGAACGCCAGATCGTTTTCGATATCAATGACCTTGATGAGACCCTGCCGGCACCTTGGGAGTGGGACCTCAAGCGGCTGGCCGCCAGCGTGGTGATTGCTGGACAACACCTCCGCCTGAGCGAGACGCAGTCGGCCCGGGCGGCCGAGGCAACCGCGCGATCCTATCGGGAGCATATGGTCGACTACGCGGCCATGCGGGCGATGGAAGTTTGGTATGACACCATCGGCCTTGATGACGTACTGTCGGTATTGGACGAGCGCAAGCGTCAGGAAGTCAGGGAGCGCGTTGAAAAGGCGCAGGAAAGAAGTTCCCCCGAGGCGGTGTTTCCGAAGCTGGTCGAGCACCGGGGCGCGGAGCCGCGGTTCCGGGACGATCCGCCCTTGATCTTCCACCCCACCGCCGAAATGGCGCCCGGTGTGACAACCGGATTCCGCGAGCCCCTGGAGGCCTATCGCGCGTCGCTGCCGGACCATGTGCGCGTGCTGTTCGACCGCTATCGCCTATGCGACGTCGCGGTCAAGGTCGTCGGCATCGGGAGCGTGGGCATGTCGTGCCTCGTGGGGCTGTTCATCGCCAGCGAAAATGACCCGCTGTTTCTCCAGGTCAAGGAAGCCCGGGCCTCGGTGCTGGAACCCTATGCCGGCAAGAGCGTTTTCGAGAACCACGGCCAACGCGTCGTGAACGGGCAACGCCTGATGCAATCCGCGAGCGATATCTTCCTGGGGTGGACCAGGGGAAAACATGGCCGCGACGCCTATTTGCGCCAACTGCGCGATGTGAAAGTCTCGGCCATCATCGAGGACTGGGACGCCGAACTGCTGCGGGAGTACGGCAAGCTATGCGCCTGGGCGCTGGCAAAGGCGCATGCGCGGTCCGGGGATGCGGCCATGATCGCGGGCTATATGGGCACAAGTTCCGCCTTCGATGACGCGATCAAGGAATTCGCGGTCGAGTACGCCGATCAGAACCAGCGGGACTACCGGGCCTTCATCAAGGCGGTCCGAGAGGGGCGTCTGAAGGCGATCACCGATGTCTGACGGAGCGCGGCGAGCGCCATGACAAGCCGGAGGGGCGGCCGAAATCCGTCCCAGTCCTACAACCCCCGCGCCTTCAACTCATCGCTCGGCTTTACATCCTTCGTCCGGCTGTAGATCGAGACGGCGATGATCAGCACCACGCTCATGAAGCCGAACAGCGCGCGATAGGCGAGTTCCGAGCGCGTGCCGTCCGCCATCGGTTCGAACGCGCCGACAATGATGCCCGACAAGGTCTGCATGCAGGCGACGCCGAACATGACAGACGTGTTGATCGTCGCCATGCCTCGGCCGATCAGCCGGTCGGGTAGCACGCCGCGCCCATGCGCCATGACCATCGTGCTCGAGGCGCTGACGAAGCCGATCGCCATGATCCCCGCGATCGGCACCCAGACCGGCGGATGCACCCAGATCGCCATGGTCGCCAGGATTGCGGCCACGGCGACCGTGCCGCCGAAGGCGATCCATTTTCGGGTGTCCAGCAGACGGTCCATCGGCGCGAAGACCAGCACCCCAAGCTGGTAGGACAGCACCGCGGCCAGCAGCACGTTGCCGGAGTCGATTTTTGAAAGGCCGTGGACCTCTCGGAGGTAAGGGCCACCCCACAGGCCCTGCACGGTGAAGGTGCAGGCGTAGTTGCAGAAGTTCAGCACCAGGATGAAATGCAGGCGGCGGTTCTTCAGAACCTCCACCAGGCCGGCGAGCATCTGCCGGGGGGATTCGGTCTTGCGTGCCAGGAACGGATGGCCGGGCGGGGCGTCGCGCACGACCAGGAATACGGCGATGGCGCCCAGGAAGGTGAAGGCGACGACGCCGGCGAATACGGTGCGCCAGCCGTATTGCTCCGCGCCCCAGGCCAAGGGTGTCGTTGCCGCCAGATTGCCGAGCAGGCCGATCGACATCACGAGGCCGGACAGGGTGGAGAATTTGTCGGGTGTGAACCAGCGGGTGATGACGACCATGCTGCCGATCAGCATGACGCCGAACCCCGCGCCCATCAGGACCCGGCCGGCCAGCAGCAGCGGCCAGTCGGGCGCGGCGGTGAACACGATGCCGCCCACGGTCGCCAGCAGCAGCATGCCGAAGACGGTCAGGCGGGGCCCGTAGCGGTCGAACAGGAACCCGCAGGGGATCTGCATGGCCGAGAAGCCGAAGAAGAACGCGCCGGTCAGGGCGCCCAGGGCCTCGGGTCCGATGTTCAGGTCGCGCATCAGGTCCAGCCCGATGGTGACGTTGGACGCCCGGAAGAAATGGCTGGCGACATAGGCGGTCGCGAGCGTGCAGACGATCACATAGGCCTGGCGCCGAAGGGCGGACGTCATACGATTATGGTTCCTTGGACGCCTGGACGGCGGGGGACACTCGGTACGCGGGTGCGCAGATGTAGGGCCAGATGCGCGACGCGTCACCGCCTTGCGGCTCGGCCTGCTTTCCCCTGATATCCGCCCGCGCGCGCCAAGACCGCGCAAAGGAGACGCCATGACCCTGCCTCGCACCCCCTCTCTGCGCCTGGACGGACGGCGCGCGCTTGTGACCGGCGCCGGCCGCGGGATCGGCCTGGCCGCCGCCGCGGCGTTGGCACAGGCCGGCGCGCATGTCGTGCTTGTTGCGCGCACGGAACCGGAAATCGCCGCCCTGGCGGCGGAAATCCGCGCCGAGGGCGGCAGCGCGGAACCCCTGGTGCTGGATGTCACCGACCTGCCGGCGGTGCGCGCGGCGATCGCGGCCGCCGATCCGTTTCATATCCTCGTCAACAATGCCGGCACCAACCGCCCGCAGAAATTCCTGGACGTGACCGAGGACGCGTACGACGCGATCACCACCCTCAATCAACGGGCCGCGTTTTTCGTGGCCCAGGCCGTCGCTCGGCGCATGGTAGAGGCGAAGATCGCCGGCTCGATCATCCATATGTCATCGCAGATGGGCCACGTCGGCGGGGAACGCCGGACGGTCTATTGCATGACCAAGCATGGGATCGAGGGACTGACCAAGGCCATGGCCGTCGACCTGGCGCCACTGGGTATCCGGGTGAACTCGATCGGCCCGACCTTCATCGATACGCCGCTGACCCGGCCGTTCTTCCAGGACAACGCTTTCCGCGACGACGTGCTGCGCCGGATCAAGCTGGGGCGGCTGGGGCAGGTAGAGGATCTGATGGGCGCGGTTCTTTATCTCGCATCCGACGCGGCGGCGCTTGTCACCGGCACCGCGCTTGTGGTCGATGGCGGCTGGACGGCGGAGTAGGACGATGATCCGGATCATCAAGCAAGGCGCGACAGAAGAGACGAAGACGGAAGCGGATCGCCAGACCCGCCACACGGTCGAGGCGATCCTGGAGGATATCCAGGCCCGCGGCGACACGGCCGTGCGCGAATTGTCGATCAAGTTCGACAAATGGGACCCGCCGTCATTCCGCCTGCGCCCCGATGAGATCACGTCCCTGATGAACACCCTGCCGACCCAGGTGATCGAGGACATCAAGTTCGCCCAGGCCCAGATCCGTCGCTTCGCCGAGGCGCAGAAATCCGCTCTGCGCGACGTGGAGATCGAGACGCTGCCCGGCATCCGCCTGGGCCACAAGAATATCCCCGTCGACAGCGTGGGTTGCTATGTGCCCGGTGGGCGGTATCCGATGGTGGCCTCGGCCCACATGTCGGTGCTGACTGCCAAGGTCGCGGGCGTGCGCCGGGTCGCCGCCTGCACGCCGCCGCTGAACGGGGTGCCTCCCGCCGCCACGATCGCGGCGATGTCCCTGGGCGGCGCGGATGAGATCTATCTGCTGGGCGGCATCCAGGCCGTGGCGGCGATGGGCCTCGGCACCGCGACGATCCCGCAGGTGGATATGCTGGTCGGCCCGGGCAACGCCTTCGTGGCCGAGGCCAAGCGCCAGTTGTTCGGCCGCGTCGGCATCGACCTGCTGGCCGGCCCGACGGAAACCCTGATCATCGCCGACGACACCGCCGATGCCGAGATGTGCGCCACCGACCTGCTGGGCCAGGCGGAGCACGGGCCGACGTCCCCCGCCGTGCTGCTGACGACCTCGGCCAAGATCGCGGGGGAAATCCAGGCGGAGATCGACCGCCAACTCGCGATCCTGGCGACCGGAGAGATCGCCGGCATGGCCTGGCGCGACTATGGCCAGGTGATCCTGTGTGACACGGATGAGGAGTTGCTGTCCGAGGCCAACCGCATCGCGTCGGAGCACGTGCAGGTCCTGACCCGCGACCCGCAATGGTTCCTGGACCGGATGGTGAACTACGGCGCGCTGTTCCTGGGGAAGGAGACGAACGTCGCCTATGGGGACAAGGTGATCGGCACCAACCACACGCTGCCGACCAAGCGGGCG
Source organism: Asaia bogorensis (assembly GCA_945873195.1). Classification (GTDB taxonomy): domain Bacteria; phylum Pseudomonadota; class Alphaproteobacteria; order Acetobacterales; family Acetobacteraceae; genus Rhodopila; species Rhodopila bogorensis_A. The sequence continues at coordinate 23,682 of CAMCDA010000020.1, read as the reverse complement.
GCGCGCTACACCGGTGGATTGTGGGTGGGGAAATTCCTGAAGACCGTGACCTATCAGTGGGTCAGCCCCGAAGCCACCGCCATGATCGGGGAATATTGCTCTCGTCTGTGTGCCATCGAGAACTTCGCCGGCCACAAGGAACAGGCCGATCTCCGCGTCCGCCGCTATGGCGGAAAGAATGCGAGCTGAGATCCAGGTTCGGCTGGTCTTGACCCATCTTCCCCTCGTGCGGGGGGAGAGGCTGACCCCTCTTCCCCCTCCCCCCTTGAGGGGGAGGGCCGGGGTGGGGGGGCTCGCGGCACCGACCCAGGGGCATCGACCCCTCCCCCCATCCCCCTCCCTCAAGGGGAGGGGGGGCGTGGCGGCACCGACCGGGGGACATCGACCCCCCACCCCAACCCTCCCCCGCAAGGGGGGAGGGGGCGTTGGTTCGGCCGCCATCAACCCATGAGCGACGACGAACCCCTCGACGAAATGGCCGACGGCCGTGGCAATGCCAAGCCGCATTGGCGGGGCATCATGGGCGCCATGTTCGGGATGGGGCGGGAGGCGCTGGCCACCCGCGCCGCCATGCTCGAACGCGCCTTCGCGGAGGAAGGCATCACCGCCATGCTCCCCGGCGACCAGCCGACCAACTGGCGCTGCGATCCCGTGCCCCTGCCGCTGTCCTCCGCCGAATTCGCTGGCCTGGAATCCGGCCTCGGCCAGCGCGCGCGCCTGCTGGAAGCGGTACTTGCCGATCTATATGGCCCCCAGGACCTGCTGTCCGAGGGGCTGCTGCCCACCGACCTCGTGTTCGGCAATCCGCACTTCCTGCGCGCGTGCTGCGCCAACGACAGCCGCCGGCAGGATCGCCGCCTGCATTTCTACGCGGCCGACCTGCTGCGCGGCCCGGACGGGCTGTGGCGAGTCCTCGCCGACCACACCGACCAGTCCTCCGGCATCGGCTATGCGCTCGAAAACCGCCGCATCCTGTCCCGTGTGATCCCCGAGCTGTTTCAGTCCCAGAAGATCCAGCCACTCCGCCCCTTCCTGGAGCAATGCGCCGACAGTCTCCAGGCGCTCTCCCCGGCCGACAACACCGGCGTGGCGCTGCTGACCCAGGGGCACCAGGACCCGCTCTGGTTCGAGCATGTGCTGCTGTCGCGGGAGCTTTCGATCGGCCTGCTGGAAGGCGGCGACCTGACCATTCGCGGCGGCCACGTCTTTCTCAAGACTCTGCGCGGCCTGCAACGCATCGGTGTGCTGTTCCGCCGGACGCGCGGCGATCAGACCGACCCGTTGGAGCTGAACGGCCACGGCGGCACCCCCGGCCTGCTGGAAGCGATCCGCGCCGGCACCGTCCGCGTCGTCAACGACGTCGGCTCCGCGCTGGTGGAGGCCCCGGGCATCGCCGCCTTCCTGCCCACCCTCGCCCGCCGTCTGCTGCGGGAGGATCTGCGCCTCCCGTCCCAGGCCACCGTCTGGCTGGGGGAAGGCGCCGTCGTCCGCACCGTGCTGCGTGACCTGGAGGGCTGGATTATCCGCCCGGCCAATGACGGCTCCGTCGCCCCGGTGCGCCCCACGCTTCTTTCCGTCCACGACCGTTCCGCGCTCGCCGCCCGCATGGCCGCCAACCCGACGCGCTATGCCGCCACCGTCGCGCCGACGCCCTCCGTCGCGCCCTGCCTCGGCCCCGATGGGCTGGAACCGCGGCCGGTCGCGCTACGGATGTTCCTGGCGTTCGACGGAACCGAATGGCGCGCGCTGCCCGGCGGCCTCGCCCGCGTGCTGTCGGAGGAGGACGCCCTCGCCGCCCGCCTGCCGCGCGACGCTGTTTCCAAGGACGTCTGGGTGATCGCCGATGAGGCGGTGCCGATGCAATCCGGTCTCGGCCTGGCCACGCCCACCCTGGCGATCCGCCGCGCGGCCGGGGATTTGCCGAGCAGGGTTGCGGATAATTTCTACTGGTTTGGACGCTACCTGGAGCGGATGGAGGAAGCCGCTCGGCTGCAACGCGCGATGATCACGCGGCTGCTGCGGCCTTCGCCCTCGCCCCGCGAACTGGCCGAGATGCAGCTTCTGTCCGACTGCCTGAGCGCGGCCGGCATGATGGAGCGGGAGGACGCGACGGTCCTGAGCGCCAGCATGGTCGCGAGCGCGGTGATGCGCGCCTTCCGCACGCCCACGGCGGGGCAGGGCGGGATGCGGGCGCTGATGGGCCGCGTGTCCGGCCAGGTGGACCAGCTGCGCGATCGCCTGACCGGGGAGGTTCACGCCGTCCTGTCCCGCTATCGGCGGGAATTGGGGGAGGCGATGCGGCTGCTGCCGCCCGACACCGACCCGCGGGCGCTGGAACAGGCGTCGCTGCTGACCAGCCGGGTGCTGGAATTCGCGGCCGCGGTCGCCGGGCTGGCGGCCGAGAACATGGTGCGCGGCGGTGGCCGGCTGTTCATGGATTTCGGCCGCCGGATCGAGCGCGCGCAGGCGATCCTGTCTCAGTTGGCGGAGGTGCTGGACCAGCCGCACGCCGCGACCCAGGCCGGACGGATCGAGGTCGCATTGCGGCTGGCGCTGGAGTTGCGGGACTCGGTGATCACCTACCGCGCCCGGTATCTGGCGGTGCTGCAACCGGCGCCGGCGTTGGATCTGATCCTGGCGGATGACGGCAATCCGCGCGGCCTCGCGTTCCAGTTGAGCGCGATCCGCGACCTGTTGCGCGGGCTGTCGGAGGAAGGTGACAGCCTGGTGGTGGCGGTCGATCCCCTGTCGCGGGAGGCTTCGGCGATCATCACCGATGTGCTGACGGCGCGGGATCAGAACGTGGCGGCGGCGTATCTGCCGTCTCGGCTGCGGGAGCTGGAGGCGGCGGTCGGGGAGCTGTCGGATCGGGTTTCGCGGCGGTACTTCGCGATGCTGCCCGTGGCGCGGAGCGTCGGGATGGATGAGGAGGAGCGGGTGGTGGGGTAGGCGTCAGCCCGGCGTCGCGAGCTTGTTGCTGACGTGGCGGTTGAGGCTGACGGGAAAGGCAGAGGTTATGACTGAGGGACTGGTGTTTGAGGAAGGCGGCGACAACGTGTTTGCTGCCATGGGTCTGCCGGATGCGGCCGAGCGCCTGACCAAAGCGGATTTGGCCATGCGGATCGCGGGAACGATCCGGGCAAAGCGGTTGACGCAGGCGAAGACGGCGGCCCTGTTGGGGATAGATCAGCCGAAGGTGTCGCGGTTGCTGCGAGGCCAGTTGGTAGGGTTTTCGACGGATCGTCTGATGTTGTTCCTGACGCTGTTGGCGCAGGACGTCACTATCGTGGTGACGCCGGCGCGCGGGATGACGCAAGGTCGGGTGAGCGTGGCGGGAGAGGCCCGGGTTTGACGCCGTCAAGACGGATCGGCGCGTGGATTGGGTGGCATAGAGCTGAGTATATCCGCTGTCTGCTTTTAACGTTCCTGCATTGCATCGACGAGCGCCACCGGGATTGCGCAGTGTCGGCTAAGGGTTGTCTTCGAATAAAAGGCAAGAAAATTCGGCCCTCGGATAGAATACCGTCTATGCGAGAATAAAATTCTGATGTGAAAATCGTAGACCAAGTCAGAGCGCTAAAATATATTTAGAAAACAATACGGTTGATATGCCCAAAGCAGGCCTCGGGACAGACGCCGGGTCACCGTGCATGACGCTCCTTCCCAGAACGTGGGAAAATCGTGGGTGCCGGGCCTTCGCCCAGCATGACGAGGTGGAGACCGCGCGGCTCACCGCCAAGTCCTTTTGGCCCGCACAGCAAATCCCCCCAAACCTCCTTGCCTCAAACCCCCATCATCGCTTAAGAACAAACAATGAACAATTCCACCCCAGGCCCCCTCCGCAACGGCAACCCACGCGGCAACCCCAACAGCGCCCCCCGCTGCAACGCCGCCTGCCGCACCCGCATGGGCCTCCCCTGCCGATCCCCCGCCATGACCAATGGCCGCTGCCGCATGCATGGCGGCGCCGCCACCGGCCCGCGCTCGGAAGCCGGCCGCCAGCGCATCCGTGACGCAAACACCACGCACGGCTTCCACGCGAGGCGCACGCCCGACCCGATGGAGCACATCGCCAAGCTGATCCTCCTACGCGGGGATCTGATGCTCCAACTCGCCAGCCTCGAAGTCCCCTGGCCGGAGTGGGAGGCCGCCTTCGCCCGGCTGCCCCCCTTGCCCATCCATCCCGACTACCCCGACACCCTGCGCCAGCGGATCGAACACTGGTGCGACGGCATCCAATCCCGATGGCAGGCCGCCCAGCCGAAACCCAAGACCGCTCCGACCCCGGAGGAAAACACCCCCGATAACACCCCAAGCACCGTGAGAACCGGCCCAAGGCTCCGCCCCGAGGATTTCCGGATCGACCCAAAGTCCGAGATAGCAGCCCGCGACCGCCGCCTTTCGCGCCTCGGCAACACCCCATGCACCGTGAAAAAGCGCCGCGCCAGGCCCCCGATCGTGATCCCGCCGGCCCTGCATTTCGCGCCCTGGAGCCTGCCGCCGCCCGGCGATCCCTGGGGCATCAGCGCGTGGCCCGCCTGGGTCCTGGGCCGGGGCGCCCGCGTGATCCCACCGCCGGAAATCGGCCCATGCCGAACCACCCCGCCGGAGGACGCCGAGAGATCATTCCGGGCCAGGATCGACCACCCGCCCCTGGCCGGCCCGCGAGGACCGCATTTGGCTGATTCCCGCGGCGCGGCATGGCGTTTTGACATCTGACATGACACAACCGAGGGCACCAAATGCTTGACCGGGATCGTCCGATCAAGCTAATCGCTCACGCAGGCGGAACGTGCGGGCCTGCCGTCGTCGTCCGTCGTTTAGTCTTCGTTTACACCCTCGACTAGGGACGACAATAACATGAATAGCAAGATTTTGGGCGCCCTCGCCGCCGTCGCCCTGTTGGCGGCGTGTGCAAAGCAGGAAGAAGCCGTGGCAACCGGTGGCGGCGTCAGCGCCGGCCCCGTGCCGGGCAGCCAGGAAGACCTGGTGGCCAATGTGGGCGACCGCATCCTGTTTGATTTCGACAAGTCCGCGGTTCGCGCCGATGGCCGTCCGACCCTGGATCGTCAGGCTGCCTGGCTCGCGCAATTCCCGAACGTGAACGTCCAGATCGCCGGCAACACGGATGAGCGTGGGACGACCGAATACAACCTCGCGCTCGGCCAGCGCCGCGCGAACGCCGCGCAGAACTACCTGCGTGCCAAGGGCGTTGCGTCCGCCCGCATGATGACGATCAGCTTCGGCAAGGATCGCCCGACCGCCCTGGGCTCGGATGAGCAAGCCTGGGCGCAGAACCGGAACGCGATCACCTCGGTTCGCTGATCCCAACACCATGCTTGGGTCCTGAAGGTCAGGCTCGGAAACCGGTGGCCATACGGCCGCCGGTTTTTTGCCTTACGGCGGCCTTCAAGCCCGATGATTCACGAGCCGATACGCCTAACGGAGGAGAGACAGGGTGCGTCTATCGCCAAGATGGCCCGCCATGCTGGCAGGCACCGTGCTGTTCGCGACAAGCCTGGTTCCGATGGCGCAGGCGCAGGTCGATAGCCGTGAAGCCATCGCCCTGCAGAACCAGATCTACCAGCTTCGCCAGGAAGTGCAGATGTTGCGCGACCAGGTCGCGCGTGGTGGCGGCGGCGCGCCCGTGCGTGGCGGTTCGTCCGGTGGCAATGACATGGTCGCCCAATTGCTGAGCCGCGTGGAGACAATGGAGGACCAGGTCCGCCAGTTGCGCGGCCGCGTCGACGAAAACCAGAACCAGATGCAGCGCCAGAACGCTGATCTGGCAAAGAAGATTGACGATCTGTCGTTCCAGATGTCATCCGGCGGCGCGCCCGCGACCGGTGCCCCGGCGCCGCGTCCCTCGGCGCCAGCTCCGTTTGCCCCCCCGGTCGCGGCGCCCACGCCATCGGCGCCTCCGGTCGCGGCCGGCCCGACGCCGCGCACGCCCGAACGCGCTTTGCAGGATGGCAATGCCGCCCTCGCGCGCCGGGATTACGTGGTGGCCGAACAATCCGCGCGGGAGGTCATGACGAACCGCACCTCCCCCCGCGCCTATGACGCGCAGTTCCTGCTTGCCCAGTCATTGGCGGGGCAGCGGCAGTTCCCGCAGGCGGCGATCGCGTATGACGATACGTATAACCGGTCGCGCAAGGGTGCCTATGCCCAGGATGCGTTGCTGGGACTGGCGAATGCGCTGACCGCCATCAATGAAAAGAAGGCTGCCTGCGACACGATCGGCCGCTTGCAGGCGGAGTTCCCGCAGCCCCGCGCCGAACTGCGCGATTCGATCGCCGGCGCCCGCCAGCGGGCAGGATGCCGGTAACCAAAACAGCAGGTTACCGCCGCAACAGCAGCGCGTTCGCCACGACACTGACCGAGGACAACGCCATCGCCGCCCCCGCCAGAAGGGGAGACAGATAACCAAGGGCCGCCAGCGGGATGCCCAGGACGTTATAGGCAAAGGCCCAGAACAGCCCCTGCCGGATTTTGGCGGTGGTGCGCCGAGAGATATCAATGGCCTGGGCAACCAGGGCCGGGTCGCCGCGCATCAGGGTGATCCCGGCGGCCTCCATCGCCACATCGGTGCCGGTGGACATGGCGATGCCGATATCGGCCGCGGCCAGGGCCGGGGCGTCGTTGATCCCGTCGCCGACCATGGCGACGACCGTGCCATCCCGGCGCAAATCGGCCACGGCCTGGGCCTTGTCGGCGGGCAGGACCTCGGCCAGGACGGTGTCGATGCACAGGGCGGCGGCGATCCCGGCCGCGGCACCCTTGCTGTCTCCGGTCAGCATGACCGTGCGGATCCCGGCCTGATGCAGGGCGGCCACGGCGTCCCGGGCGGTCGGCTTTACCGTGTCGGCGAAGGCGATCAGGCCCAACGGCGCACCGCCAACCGCCGCGAGCCAGGACACGGTGTGGCCCGTGCCTTCCAGGGTCGCGGCCTGGGCTTCAAGGGTCTCGGTCGGGACCCCGAGTTCGGCCATCAGCCGGCGGTTGCCCAGCCCATGCGCCACGCCGGCGACCGAGCCGATCACGCCGCGGCCGGGCACGGCGCGGAAGCCCTCGACGGGGTTGGAGGTTATGCCAGCCTCGGCCGCCCGGACGCGGACGGCCTCGGCCAGGCTGTGTTCGCTGCCGGTCTGCAATGATGCGGCGATCCGCAGGGTGGCGTCGGGATCGGTGCCAACGATATCAGTGACGGCGGGCTTGCCGACCGTCAGGGTTCCGGTCTTGTCAAAGGCAACGACCTGCACCGCGTGGGCCCGCTCCAGCGCGGCGGCGTCGCGGATCAGGATGCCCCGGCGGGCGGCGACGCCGGTCCCGACCATGATCGCGGTGGGGGTGGCCAGGCCCAGGGCGCAGGGGCAGGCGATGACCAGGACCGCGACGGCATGCAGCAGGGCCTGCCCACCCTCGGCCCCGGCCAGCAGCCAGCCGCCCATGGTGACCAGCGCGAGGACCAGGACGACGGGCACGAAGACCGCGCTGACCTGGTCGGCCAGCCGTTGAACCGGGGCCTTGGAGGCCTGGGCCGCGTCGATCATCCGGACGATGCGGGCCAGCATCGTTTCGGCCCCGACGGCCAGGGTCTCGATCACCAGCCGGCCGTCGGTATCGATGGCCCCGGCGGCGACCCGGGCACCGGGGCCGGTGTCGACCGGCAGGCTCTCGCCGGTCAGCATCGAGGCGTCGATGGCGGCGTTGCCCTCGATGATCCGGCCGTCCACGGGGATGCGTTCGCCGGGGCGGACGACCACTTGGTCGCCGGGGCGAACCTGGTCGATGGGGACGTCGGTTTCGATACCGTCCCGCAACAGGCGGGCGGTGTCGGGGCGCAGCCGCATCAGCGCCCTGATCGCCGAGGCCGTCTGCCGCCGAGCCCGGCGTTCCAGCCATTTGCCGAAGAGGATGAAGGTGATGAGGACGGCGGAGGACTCGAAATACAGATCGTGATGGTGGCCGCTGACCAGCCAGTTCCAGGTGGACAGGCCCCAGGCGGCCGAGGTGCCAAGGGCAACCAGCAGGTCCATGTTGCCCGACAGCGCCCGGGCGGCGCGCCAGCCGGCGACGTAGAAGCGCCAGCCAAGCCAGACCTGCACCGGTGTGGCGAGCGCGAACTGCGCCCAGGCCGGAAGCATCAGCGCGGGCACGATCATCCCGATCAGCAGGGGCGCGGACAGGGCGACGCCGGCCAGGAGATGGATCAGCTCGACCCGGTCCTCGGGCGCGGTATCGGGGGGCGGCGCGGTCTCGACCACCTGGGTGGCTTCGTAACCGGCCTTCTCGACGGCGCGGATCAGGGCGGCGATGTCGGGGGCCGCGGCGGTCAGGATATGCGCCCGCTCGCTGGCCAGGTTGACGCTGACCTCGGTGACGCCGGGGACCCGGCCGAGAACCTTCTCCACTCGGCCCACGCAGGCGGCGCAGGTCATGCCGCCGATCGCGAGGTCGATCGTCTGGGCGTCGCCGCCGGTCATGGTCTTGTCCATGGGGGAAATAGGGGGACGCGTAACCGCCGGGTCAAGCCCGCTCCCAACCCCATGACGAACCCGGCCCACCCTGGTATCCACATCCAGACCTCCGCAGAGCAGGAACAAGGGAAATATGTCCGACACCGCTGATACCTTCGACTTCATCGTCACCGGGGCCGGTTCGGCCGGCGCCGCCGTCGCGGCTCGGCTGTCGGAGAACGCCCGCCACCGCGTTCTGCTGCTGGAAGCCGGCCCGCCCGACACGAACCCCTGGATCCATATTCCGCTGGGCTTCGCCAAGACCTATGTCGATGCCAAGGTGAACTGGAAGTTCGAGAGCGCGCCCCAGCCCCAGTTCAACGGCCGCAAGCTCTATGTCCCCCGCGGGCGCACGCTCGGCGGCACGAGCTCGATCAATGGCATGGTGTATATGCGGGGCAACCACCGTGACTATGACGACTGGCGCCAGAGGGGTTGTGTCGGCTGGGACTGGGACTCGGTCCTGCCGTATTTCAAGAAGGCCCAGAACCAGCAGCGTGGCGCGTCGGAGTTCCACGGCACCGGCGGCCCGCTGAACGTCTCGGACGCGGCCTCGACCTCGGAACTGGCCGACGCGATGATCGCGGCGGCTGAACAGGTGGGGATTCCCAGGACGACGGACTTCAACGGCGCGGTGCAGGAAGGCGCTGGGTATTACCAGACCACGACCGCCCGAAGCCGGCGCTGGAGCACCGCGAAGGCTTATCTTGAACCGGCGAAGGCGCGTCCCAACCTGGTGGTCCGCACGGGCTGCCAGGCCACGCGCGTGCTGATCGAGAACGGGCGCGCGGTCGGCGTCGAATACCAATCACCCGCCGGCCGGCAGACGGCGCGGGCAAACCGAGAGGTCGTGGTTTCGGGTGGTGCCTACGGATCGCCGCAGTTGTTGCAACTCTCGGGCCTTGGGCCGGCGGAACATCTGCGCGACATGGGGATCGAGGTGATCCGCGACATGCCCGCCGTCGGATCGAACCTGCATGACCATTTCGGCATCTACCTGATGTGGAAATGCGCCAAGGCGATCACGATGAACGACTTGGAGAACAGCTGGCCCCGCAAGATCATGGCCGGCATCCGCTACGGCCTGTTCCGCGATGGCCCGATGGCGGTGAACGGCATCCGCGCCGGCATCTTCACCCGCACCGACGCTCGGCTGGAGCGGCCGGACATGCAGATCAACCTGCTGGAATGGAGCACGCTCGAACGTTCCAAGGACAAGGTCATCCCGCATCCCTTCCCCGGCTTCACCCTCGGCCCGGTGCATCTGTCGCCGGACGGGCGCGGCACGGTGCGCCTCGGCAGCCCCGATCCGCTGGCCCAGCCGGCCATTACCTTCGGCTTTCTCGGGTCCGAATATGACATGCGTGCGATGGTTGAGGGTGTGAAGCTCGCCCGGAAGATCGCCGAACAGCCGGCGATGAAGCCCTATGTGGTGAATGAACTGGTGCCGGGTCTTAACGCCGCCAGCGATGCCGATCTGGAACAATTCGTGCGCGACACGGGTGTGACCAACCATCACCCGACCAGCAGTTGCGCGATGGGAACAGGGACAAACACCGTCGTCGATCCGCGCCTGCGGGTGCATGGGATTGAGGGGCTGCGGGTCGCCGATGCCTCCATCATGCCATCGGTCGTGGCGGGGAACACCAACGCGCCCTCGATCATGATCGGGGAGAAGGCGGCCGCGATGATCCTTGAGGATGCCGCCTGATACCCCACCTGTGTAATCGGACATTGTCGGCCGCCGCAAGGAAGGCTAGGAGTCGCAAACAGGCCGGTCCCGGCCAAATGGTGTGTCGGGGCAGGGTCATTTTTCGGGGAGCACGAGTTCCATGACGATCAAGGTCGGTGATAGCATTCCGTCGATGAAACTGATGATGGCCACGGCGGACGGGCCGAAGGAAGTTTCCACGGACGACATTTTCAAGGGCAAGACCGTGGTGCTGTTCGCGGTGCCGGGTGCCTTCACCCCCACCTGCAGCGCCAAGCACCTGCCGGGCTTCGTGCAGAACGCCGACGCCATCAAGGGCAAGGGCGTTGACACCATCGCGTGCATTTCCGTGAACGACGCGTTCGTCATGGGCGCGTGGGGCAAGGACCAGGGCACGGGCGACAAGGTTTCGATGCTGGCCGACGGCTCCGCCGCCTTCGCCAAGTCGCTGGGCCTGGAACTCGACCTGATGGGCCGTGGCATGGGCATGCGCAGCCAGCGTTACGCGCTGGTCGCCAAGGACGGCAAGGTGACGCATCTCGGCCTCGAAGCCCCTGGTGGGTTTGAGGCGAGCAAGGCCGAAACCATCCTCGGCGTCCTGTAAGCAGACCGCACGCGGATCGGGGCGGGCGGGGCATCCCCGTCCGCCCTTCCGCATCTTCCCAAGTACCCGAACGATTGACTCGTCGATAGGGTGTCGGGCGTCTGGTGTCAGATCATCAGCACGCGGACCAACCCCAGATACACCGCCAGTGACAGGACATCCTGGATCACCGTGGCGACCGGACCCGACCCCAGGGCAGGATCCAGACCCCAGCTCTGAAACAGCCACGGCAAGGCAAATCCAACGCTTGCCGCGATCGTCCCGGCCACGGCGATCGACAACGAAACCGTGAGCGCCAGCGCTGAGTCGCCGAAAGCACCCCAGACCCCGACGAACGCAACCAGCGCGAGGGCCACGCCGAGCAGCGCGCCCGTGCCGATTTCTCCATACAACAGGCGCCAGGGGCCTCCATTGCTGAGCGACAGGCCTCGCACCGACACCGCCTCGGATTGCGTCCCGATGGCGTCGGCGAGGTAGACGATTGCCGGAACAAAGAACGTGACCGCGATATGGGACGACAACTCGGCCTCGGCGTGGGCCATCAGGGCGGTCGCCGCCGCCGACCCCACCAGCCCGACCACCAACCATGGCAGCCGGTACAACGCTCGGCGGTGCGGCGCGGCTGTCAGGGCGCTCTTGGCCTGCTCACTGCGGCCCAGGATGCCGACCATGTGGTGCAGGTCTTCCAGATGTTCATCGCGCAGGATCGCCATGACGGCCGTCGCCGAAAGCGCGCCCAGGAAGGCCCCGCCGTGGTCAAGTACGGCCAAGGCTGGCACATCATGGCGGATCGCGAGACTTGCCGCGGTTTCCCGTGACGCGGCGGCCCCGACATGGGGCCAATCCCGATCCAGCAGTGTCGCCAGCGGGGTCGAGGCGGATGCTGCCATCAGAAGGGTGAATCGGATGGCGCCCAAGAGCGTCCGGCCCTCGCCCAGCACGAACACGGGATCGACGGCGGAAAACCGGTGCCCCACCAGCCTGTCCCGGACGGCGCCGGCGGTTTCGTCCAGGCCGGCGACCAGCACCGCGGCATCGACATAGGCCGCCACCGAACCGGCATTGGTCCGGTCGGTGACGTTGTCGGGGGAAGGCGGCGTGTCTGCCATGCGCCGATCATGCGCCCAACCGCCCGCGCTGTCCCGCCGGATCAGCCGCGCCGCAAAAAGAACCAGGCGGTGACCGTGGCGCTGAGGACCAGGACCACGATGCGGATCAGCCAGGGTGGCAGCCATTTTGCGATCCGGGCGGCGCCGTACCCTCCGATGATGGCCGAGGTCAGCATCGCCAGCATCTCGGGCCACCGGACCGCGCCGGCGATGACGAAGCACACCACCGCCGCCCCGTTGGCGCCGCTGACCAGCAGGGTCCGCGCCGGGGCCATGGCCTTGAGTTCGGTGGTGTCCAGCAGGCTCCAGACCGCCAGCATCATCAGGCCGACCGCCCCGCCGAAGTAGCCGCCATAGATCGAAATCAGGAACTGGCAGACCAGCATCGTGCCGGTCCCGATACGAAGGCGGCGGCTGAGGGCGAGCCCGACTTCCCGCCCGCCGGCAAAGGTCAGGGTCGCCAGCAGCAAAAGCCAGGGCACGACGGCATCGAAGGTGGAGGCCGGGGCGAACAGCAGCAGCAGGGCACCGACCAGCCCGCCCAGGATGCTGATGGGCATCAGCAGGCGCAGGCTGACTCCCGCGACCCCGGTCAACCCGTCCCGATAGGCCCAGGTACTGGCGATCCTGCCTGGAAACAGGGCGACCGTGCTGGTCGCGTTGGCGGCGACGGGGGGGAGGCCCAGCAGGACCAGGGTCGGGAAGGTGACAAAGGACCCGCCGCCCGCAATCGCGTTCATGGCGCCGGCGAGCAGTCCGGCGAAGACGAGCAGGGGGATGTTTTCCATCTGCTATCCTGGCCGGGGCGCTCGGTTCGGCGCAACCGGGGACGGCACGGCCGCGGCCGTGCCGGTTGTCCCGCCTCTACCGCACCCGCAGCATCTGGAACGCAACCAGGGACATGATCATCAGGCCGGCGCCGACGCCCTGGATGGGGGACAGGGTCTCTCCCAACAGGGCCATGCTGAACAGGGTGGTCAGCAGAGGCTCCAGGTTCATGATCAGGGCGGTGCGGAAGGGGCCGATCCGGTTGGTCGAGATATAGATCATCAGGGTCGAAAGGGTCGTCGTGATGCTGACCCCGACAAAGGCCAGCCATCCGGCCGTTGTCTCGGGCTGGTGCCAGGTGCCCACGCTGCTCAGGGCGATCAGGTAGACGGCGGTGGACGGCACCATCGAATACCAGGTGGTCAGCCGAGCGTCGGCGCCGAACAGGTAGGCGCGGGTGAGAAGGAGGGTGATGACGCGGGCGATCGCGGCGATGAAGGCGCAGGCGAGGCCCAGCGGCGCCAGGTCCTCCAGATGAAACCCGAGCATGAGGCCGAGGCCGACGAAGGCGACCAGCGCGGCGAGCAGGGCGCGCCATCCCACCCGGTCCACCCCCGTCGCCGCGCCCGCCAGGCCGGTCAGCAGCGGGTAGATGAAATAGGCCAGGATGGCGATCGAGACCGGCAGCAGGGCCACGGATTGCAGCAGCCCGAACATCGTGACCGAGAACCCCAGGCCGATACCCAGCGCGATCAGCCGCTCCCGGCTGGTGTGCTGGCGGGGCGCGGGGGCCAGGCGGAGCCAGACGGCGAAGAACGCGACCACGAGGACGCCGCGGAGTGAGGCCAGGGAGAGCACGTTCATCCCGCTGGCAAACACGACCTTCAGCAGGATATCCGCGATGCTGAAAGACACCGCCGCCACCAGCCCTGGCAGCAGGTCGGAGAAGGACATACGTGCGGGGGTCATGTGCGCGCTGATGGGGTCTTCAGGCCGGGCTCTCGAGGCCACGGGCCACCTCGGCCGCCCCCGAAGATGGCGCGCCTTGCCTCAATCCGCCTCATGGTCATGGCTTCCTGGACGCTCGGTCGTTGGGCCGGCAGTCTGGCGGCAAAGGGGTTGGTCCTCAAGGCAGAGGCATCCGGGTGGGACGGACGCGATCCCGGGCTCAGACGACGTGGACCTCGCGCACTCGGTAGGCGTGCCACATGGCCAGGGCGCCAAGCGCGGGCCACGCGGTGGGATTGAGCGCGGCATGGGCGGCTGGCGCATCGGCAAATCGGGCGACGAGGACGGTGTCGGGTGGCTCGGGGATGGACCAGAGCGCAGGTCGGCTCCAGGTTGACACCACGCGCGCCGTCGATCCGTGCGTTGCCTGGGTCGGGGCGGTTGCGTCAACCGTCGCGCCGGCGCGGGTCCGGCCGAGGACGATGATCTTGACCCCGCCCCGCCCGTCATCCAGGTCGGCCTCATCCAGCAGCATCCCGGTCACCCCGTCCAGGAACCGTTGCTCGTCTTCGATCAGGGCATTTGTCACGGGAGAGGTCAGGGCCGCCCGCATGGCGGACTGGCCGGGAAACCAGAGTTCGGCCATGCCGTCGCACTCAAAGGCGTCGGTCGGGGCGGGGTCTATCCGCTGCTCCACGTGGTTCTGCGTGTATTTCACCAAGCCGGGATATACGCGGGCAATCTCCGCGTGTGGCCCGGCCCAATGAGCCCCGAACGCTTGCGGTGGAACACTGGGACGTCGGCGCAGCAGGGTCATGCGCCTGGACAGGGCGGTGGGCATCGTGATTGGGTCTCCCGCCGCTGTCCAGCCGCGATGGCTGGGTCTGATATTGGGGTCAGAGCGGCTTCAGGTTCGTCGCGGCGGCCTTGCCACGCTCCATCACCACGTCATAGCTGACCTTCTGTCCTTCGTTCAGGCCACGAAGCCCGGCGGCCTGCACCGCGGTGATATGCACGAACACATCCTTGCCGCCTTCCTGCGGCATGATGAACCCGTAGCCCTTTGTGGTATTAAACCACTTGACTGTCCCCGTAGACATTGTCGCGTCCTTCTCCGTCCAGTGCGTCCGGCGCCATCGCCGGACGGTTTAGTCAACCGGGCCTTTGGAGGTCTTGAGAGCACCCGACAGACGGAGGCGCAGCAAGGCTAGCCAAAATACGATTGCGCTGCCAAGTTGGCCCAGAAATGGCCGAACCTGTCAATCGTGGCCGCGCCTTAAGCCCAAGACAAGGGCGATGTATTCTTGTCCACTTTAGGACGAAGCCGGGTATTTTCCGTCCTTCTGGAATATCCGCGACGTCGTGCGCTGTGGTCACAAAAATGTCGCGCCGCAAACGAAAAAGAGCGGACCCGAGGGCCCGCTCTTCCGTCGTCGATCTCGTGTGCGAGGGGTGGAACCCCCGCGCGCGGGATCAGAAGTCCATGCCGCCCATGCCGCCCATGCCGCCGTCGCCGCCGGGCATCGCGGGCATCTTCTTCTCCGGCTTCTCGGCCACCATGGCTTCGGTGGTGATCAGCAGGCCGGAGACGGACGCCGCGTCCTGCAGGGCCGTGCGCACGACCTTGGTCGGGTCGATGATGCCGAACTTGACGAGGTCCTTGAACTCGCCGCTCTGCGCGTCATAGCCGTAGTTGTACTCGTCCTTCTCCAGCGTCTTGCCGGCGATCACCGCGCCGTCTTCACCGGCGTTCTCGGCGATCTGACGCAGCGGGGCCTGGATCGCCTTGCGGACGATGTCGATACCGGTGCGCTGGTCGTCGTTGTCGGCCTTCAGCTTGGACAGGATCAGGGACGCACGCGCCAGGGCAACACCGCCGCCCGGAACGATGCCTTCCTCGACCGCCGCGCGGGTCGCATGCAGCGCGTCGTCGACGCGGTCCTTGCGCTCCTTCACTTCGATCTCGGTCGAGCCGCCGACGCGGATGACGGCGACGCCACCGGCCAGCTTCGCGAGACGCTCCTGCAGCTTCTCACGGTCGTAGTCCGAGGTGGTCTCCTCGATCTGCGCGCGGAGCTGGCTGCAACGGCCCTGAATGTCGGCCTTCTTGCCAGCGCCTTCGACGATCGTCGTGTTTTCCTTCTCGATCAGGATCTTCTTGGCCTTGCCGAGGTCCGCGAGCTTCACGTTCTCGAGCTTGATGCCAAGGTCTTCGCTGATCACGGTGCCACCGGTCAGGATCGCGATGTCTTCCAGCATCGCCTTGCGGCGATCACCGAAGCCAGGCGCCTTCACGGCAACGACCTTCAGGCCGCCGCGCAGCTTGTTCACGACCAGGGTCGCGAGGGCTTCGCCTTCGACGTCCTCGGCGATGATCACCAGCGGACGGCCGGACTGCACGATGCTTTCCAGCAGCGGCAGCATCGGCTGCAGGCCGGAAAGCTTCTTCTCGTGGATCAGGATGTAGGGCTGATCCATATCGGCGACCATCTTCTCCGCATTCGTGATGAAATACGGGGAGACGTAGCCACGGTCGAACTGCATGCCCTCGACGACGTCGAGTTCGGTCTGGATGCCCTTGGCTTCCTCAACCGTGATGACGCCTTCGTTGCCAACCTTCTGCATGGCTTCGGAGATCATCTTGCCGATCTCGGATTCGCCGTTGGCGGAGATCGTGCCGACCTGGGCGGTTTCCGCCGGGGTGGTGATCTTCTTGGAGCGCTTCTTCAGCTCCTCGACGACGGCCGCAACGGCCTTGTCGACGCCGCGCTTCAGGTCCATCGGGTTCATGCCGGCGGCAACGGCCTTCGCGCCCTCACGGACGATCGCCTGCGCCAGAACGGTGGCGGTGGTGGTGCCGTCGCCCGCGACGTCGTTGGTCTTCGAGGCCACTTCGCGCACCATCTGGGCGCCCATGTTCTCGAACTTGTCGGCCAGCTCGATCTCCTTGGCGACGGTCACGCCGTCCTTGGTGATCCGCGGCGCGCCGAAGCTCTTGTCGAGGACGACGTTGCGACCCTTGGGGCCGAGCGTAACCTTGACCGCGTCGGCGAGAATGTCGACGCCGCGCAGCATGCGCGCGCGGGCATCACCGCCAAACCGAACGTCCTTGGCTGCCATGTGTGGAATTCCTTGTATTTACGTGAATTGAAACCGGGACGGAAAGTGGGCCGTCTGGCCTTACTTCTTCTTGCCGGCGGCGGGGGCGTCGATGATGCCCATGATGTCGGACTCCTTCATGATGAGGAGATCCTCGCCGCCCAGCTTCACCTCGGTGCCGGACCACTTGCCGAACAGGATCTTGTCGCCGGCCTTCACGTCCATGGCCACGAGCTGGCCCTGTTCGTTGCGCGCGCCGGGGCCGACGGCGATGACTTCGCCTTCCATCGGCTTTTCCTGGGCGGTGTCGGGGATGATGATGCCGCCCGCGGTCTTTTCTTCGGCGGTCAGCCGCCGGACCACGACCCGGTCATGGAGGGGACGAAAGTTCATACGGATCGCTCCTGGGTTTTGTCTCAACCAGAGTGAGTTGAATTGCCAACGACGCGTGACCCCGGAATGGGCGCCTCAACGACCGCTGGCACTCCTGGTCAAGGAGTGCCAGCGATCTAGGTGCCCGAGCGGCCGGAGTCAAGAGGCTTAAGCACTCTCTGGGAGAGAGTGACAAATTGTTGAAATTGACTGGTCTTTCCAGAGAGCGGGCTCATCTGGCCGTCAGGTGCCGTCAAAAAGCGAGAGCCACGGTCGGTTGTCCGCCCGCCAATCGGCAGTGGCCGCCGGATTGCCGGTCGCTGGGACGGTGGCGTCAGCAACAACCTGTATCCATGGCGTCGCTTGCGGCCTATAGTCCCGGCCATGCCTTTTGACGTGGCAGATTTCCCCGGCGCGTCCGCCAGTGACCGCGCGGCAAGTCGGCGCAGCCGCCGGCTCGTGGGCACATGGTTGTTCACGGTCGCCGCCATGGTTCTCGCGATGATCGCCCTTGGTGGCCTGACCCGACTCACGGGATCGGGCCTTTCCATCATGGAATGGGCCCCGATCATGGGCACACTGCCGCCGCTGAGCGATGCGGAATGGCAGCGCCTGTTCGCCCTTTACAAGCAGATCCCGCAATTCGCCCTGGTCAACGCTGATTTCCAACTGGCGGACTTCAAGAGCATCTTCTGGCTCGAATGGTTCCACCGCCTTTGGGGCCGCCTGCTGGGCTTCGCATTCCTGGTGCCGCTCGTCTGGTTCTGGGCCAAGGGACACATCGCCCGACGCTTGATCCCCCGGCTGCTGCTGCTGTTGGTCCTGGGCGGCATGCAGGGTGTGATTGGCTGGTTCATGGTCGCGTCTGGCTTCTTCCCCGACGCCACGAAGGTTTCGGTCTATCGGTTGGTCATCCACCTCGGGTTGGCCATTGTTTTGTATGGCGCGCTTCTATGGACCGGCCTCGGAGTGGTGCTTGGCACCGCCCGCGCGCCACGCCTGGCCCACCGTACCCATCTGTGGGCCGGCATTTCCACCGTGGCCACCGCGTTGACCATCCTGGCCGGAGGGTTCGTGGCAGGCCTGCATGCCGGCATGACCTACAACACCTTCCCCCTGATGGACGGGCAACTCATCCCGGCGGGCTACGCCGACCTGCGGCCGTTTGTGCTGAACCTGACCGAGAACATCGCGGCCGTGCAGTTCAACCATCGCCTGCTCGCCTCGGTCACCGCGGTCTGTGCGGTGGTCACGGTCGTGATCGGCCTGCGCGCGCCGGCCGACGCCGTGCCCCGGTTGCCGCTCGTCTTCCTCGCCACGCTTGTCGCCGGCCAATATCTGCTCGGCATCGCAACGCTGTTGCATGTGGTTCCCGTCGGTCTGGCCGCCGCGCACCAGTTGGGCGCCGTCCTTGTTCTGACGGTCGCGCTCGTGCTGCTGCATACAACCCGCGTGCCCCGTGCTCGCGGCGGGCCGGAATGACCGACCAGTCCGTCCAGCGTCTGGCCCGGACGTCACCCTCGGCCGGATTGCTCGATGCACCGCTCGCGGCCGCGATCAACGCTATGCAGGTCGGCGTCGCGATCATCGACTCCGAACAGCGTATCGTCCTGATGAACCCGGCGTTCCTGCTGTCGTTGGGACTGCCGAACAACGCCTACCCCCCAGGTACGCCGGTGATCGACGCCGTGCGCGCGTCGGCCCTGCGGGGAGTCTACGGCCCCGGCGACCCCGAGGCGCAGGTCGCGGCGGTGATGGCCCCCGACCGATCCCAGCCCGGCCGTCTGCGCCGCCGCACCTATCTGGGACGCAGTTTCGACCTCTACAGCGCGCCCATCGAGTCAGGCGGTTACGTCGTCTGCGCCATCGAAACGACAGGCCTGCTGGCCGCGCGCGCCGATGCGGAACGCGCCATGGGGCAAACCACCGCCGCGCTCGCGACCCTGCGCACGGGGCTTGGCGCGTTCGGGGCCGATGGCAGGCTGCTGTTCGCCAACCCGAGCTTCGCCGAACTCTTGTCCCTGCCGATCGAGAAAGTAGCGCCCGGCACGACCTTCGCCGCCCTGCTGGCGCTGATGGCGGATCGGGATGAGTATTCCGGCGCCGATGGGATCGCGTTCCTGAACGACCAACGGAACGCCAACCGCGGCGTTCCGTCCAGCGTGCGGCGGCTGACCGCCGGCGCGGCGGTCATTGATGTCGTCTCCGCCCCGCTGCCGGATGGCGGCTGGACCATCACCGTCACCGACATCACGCCGTTGGCCCTGGCCGAGGACGAAGCGCGCCGCAGGGCTGGCCTGCTCGACACGATCCTGGCCGCCGTGCCGCACGGGATCTGCGTCTATGGCCCGGACCAACGGGTGCTGATGTTCAACCCGACCTATACGAAGGTGATGGCGGGCGCGCCGCTCCAGGTCGGCGATCACATGGTCGACGTCATCCGCCGCCGGTCCCAAGCAGGGGAATTCGGCCCAGGCGATCCCGGCACCGTGTTCGCCCAGCAGATGGCGTTCGATATCAGCCGGGGCCAGCAGCGCCGCCGGCAACGGCCGGATGGGACGGCGATCGACGTTCGTACCGCGCCGCTACCGAACGGCGGCCATATCAGCGTGGTCACCGACATCACGCCCCTGGTCGCGGCCGAGGCGGAAGGCGCCCGCCGGACCGAGGACATGGCGGCCATGGTCGCCAGCATCCGCCACGGTATCCTGCTCTGGGGCCCGGATCGCCGCCTGATCGCGACCAACGCAGTGACCACTGAATTGCTGGGCCAGGCCGAGGGTGTGCTGGTGCCAGGGAAGACGGATGCCGAGGTCATCGAGCTCCTGCGGGCCAACAAGGCCTGGGCCGATACGGAAGACCCGGACTGGATCGCCAGTGATATCGATGTCCGCGATCACAGCGTTCCATACCGGCGCCAGGTGACCATGCGGACCGGCCGCGTGCTGGACATGCGATCGGACCCGACCGCGAATGGCGGCTGGGTAACGACCTACACCGACATCACCGAAACGCGGATGATCGAGGAGGAATTGCGGCGATCCCGCGACGCCGCGGAGGCCGCGAACCTCGCCAAATCCCGTTTCCTCGCGACCATGAGCCACGAGCTCCGTACGCCGTTGAACGCGGTGATCGGCTTCTCCGACGCGTTGATACGGGAAGGTGTGGAACCGGACCCCGACCGTGTCACGGAATTCGCGCAGGAAATCAACGAAGCCGGCCGGCAGCTTCTGTCCGTCGTCAACATCGTCCTGGACGTGGCTCGGCTGGAGGCGGGGCGGTTTGACCTGTCCGCCGAACAGGTGGATGTGGACCACCTGATCCGCGCCGTCGTCCGGCAATCCCACACCACCGCCCAGGCCGGAGAGATCACCGTTCAGGTGGAAATCGCGCCCGATCTGCCGCGGCTACGCTCGGATGAGCGTTGGATGCAGCAGGCCCTGCACCAATTGCTTTCGAATGCCATCAAGTTCACGGAGGCCGGCGGCAGCGTCGCCATCGGCGCCAGGATCGGCTCCGATGGCGATCTATATATATACGTACGCGACTCCGGCATCGGCATTCCGGAGGCTGACCTTGAGCGGGTGTTTGAACCCTTCACCCAACTCGACAACACGCTGTCACGTCGCTACCCGGGGGCTGGCCTGGGGCTGTACATCGCCCGGGCGATGGTCACCGGTCATGATGGCCAGCTGACGCTTCGCAGCCGCCCAGCCGGCGGCACCGAGGCCGAGATCCGGTTGCCAGCAAGCCGACTGGTGCGATGACCGGTTTCAGGTCGGACCGGACACCCCATCTGATACGCTGAACTGTTTGCAGGGATACCCAGCATGACCATCACGGGCACGACACCGCTGGCCGCCACCGACACGCTCTTTTTCGAGCGC
The DNA here is from genome assembly GCA_945873195.1 of Asaia bogorensis. Classification (GTDB taxonomy): domain Bacteria; phylum Pseudomonadota; class Alphaproteobacteria; order Acetobacterales; family Acetobacteraceae; genus Rhodopila; species Rhodopila bogorensis_A. The sequence goes on along the minus strand of CAMCDA010000020.1, from coordinate 2,665 downwards.
GCGGGCGCTGAACTCGATCGCGCCGCGGCCGAACGCCAGGTCCAGGCCGCGCTGACCGGCAGCGACGATGGCGAGTTGTTCCTGGAGTATCGGGAAAGCGAGCAGATCAGCCTGGACGATGGACGCATTCGCAGTGCGGCCTCGGACTCCAGCCTGGGTTTCGGCCTGCGTGCCGTGGCCGGGGAGGCGACGGGCTATGCCCATGCCGGTGAAATCTCGGAAGCGGCGCTGCGCCGAGCGGCTGAGACCGTGGCATCGGTGGCGGCGGGTCATGCGGGGGAGGCGGCGGAACCGCCGCGCTCCACCAATGTCCGGCTGTATTCCGACGTGAACCCCCTGCGCGCGATGGCGTTCTCCACCCGCACCAGCCTGTTGGCTGAGATCGACGCCTATGCGCGCGCCAAGGACAGCCGGGTCACGCAGGTCATGGCCTCGATCGGCGGGGAGTGGCAGGCGGTGCAGATTTTGCGCGCTGATGGGACGCGCGTCGCGGACCTGCGCCCCTTGGTGCGGTTGAACGTGTCCGTCGTCGTGGAAAAGGACGGGCGGCGGGAAACCGGCAGCCACGGGCTGGGCGGCCGCCATGCCTATGACGCCGTCATGGCCGAGTCGGTGTGGCGCGGCGCGGTGGATGAGGCCTTGCGCCAGGCGCTGGTCAATCTTGACAGCCGAGCGGCCCCCGCCGGGGAGATGGAAGTCGTGCTCGGCTCCGGCTGGCCTGGCATCCTGTTGCATGAGGCGATCGGCCACGGGCTGGAAGGTGACTTCAACCGCAAGAAGACCTCGGCTTTCGCCGGCCTGCTGGGGGAGCGCATTGCATCGCCCGGCGTGACCGTCATCGACGACGGCACGATCGCGGATCGGCGCGGCAGCCTGACGGTTGACGATGAAGGCACGCCGACCAGCCGCACGGTCCTGATCGAGGACGGCATTCTTGTTGGCTACATGCAGGATCGCCTGAACGCGCGGCTGATGGGGATGCGGGCGACCGGGAACGGACGGCGGCAGTCCTATGCCCACTCCCCGATGCCGCGCATGACGAACACGGTGATGTTGGGTGGCACGCATGACCCGGAGGAGATGATCCGGTCGGTCAGCAAAGGTCTGTATGCCGTGAATTTCGGCGGCGGGCAGGTCGATATCACGTCGGGCAAGTTCGTGTTCTCGGCCAGTGAGGCCTATCTGATCGAAGACGGGAAGATTACGGCGCCGGTGCGTGGGGCGACGCTGATCGGAAATGGGCCTGATGCGTTAACGCGCGTGACAATGGTCGGTAATGACATGGCCATGGACCCCGGTATTGGCACGTGCGGCAAGAGCGGCCAGGGGGTCCCGGTCGGGGTTGGTCAGCCAACGTTAAAGATGGCCGGATTGACGGTTGGCGGCACGGCGGCCTGACCTGATACCAACCGGATTGGTTGCATCTGGACCGATTCGCTGAGAAAGCGTGGACTGGCTCAGGATTTTGGACATGGCGGCACTGGGTGCCGCCATTTTCATGAGACGTCCCCCAGTAATTGAATGAACCCATGCAGTGGCTTCGCACAATGGAAAGCATTGAGCGATTTGGAACATGCATAGCGAAATGCGAATACACCGAATATGAAAGCAGAGTCGCTAACGATTTGACGCGGGGATAACGTTAAAAAAACGATAAAAAATCCTCAATATGGGAATCTCATTGTCATGCAGTTCGCAGGGACCAGCGTCACGAAGACGCAAGGTCTCCAAAACAGGCGCAAAGGGGTTAGACCATGTTCGTTCGTTCCGCTTCTGTCGTATCGAAAGAAATCGCCGATGCCGGTAAGGTTCGTTTGGGCGGTTTTGCTCCGACGTTAGCGACCACGGACGCTGGTAAGGTTCGCCTGGGCGGCTTCGCCCCGACGCTGAGCACCACGGATGCTGGTAAGGTTCGCCTGGGCGGTTTCGCCCCGACCCTGTCCACCACGGACGCTGGCAAGGTTCGGTTGGGTGGTTTCGCCCCGACGCTGTCGACCACGGACGCTGGCAAGGTTCGCCTGGGTGGCTTCGCCCCGACCCTGTCCACCACGGACGCCGGTAAGGTTCGCCTGGGCGGCTTCGCCCCGACCCTGTCCACCACGGACGCTGGCAAAGTTCGCCTGGGTGGTTTCGCCCCGACCCTGTCCACCACGGATGCGGGCAAGGTTCGCCTCGGCGGTTTCGCCCCGACGCTGTCCACCACGGACGCCGGTAAGGTTCGGCTGGGTGGCTTCGCGCCGACGCTGTCGACCACGGATGCTGGCAAGGTTCGCCTGGGCGGCTTCGCCCCGACCCTGTCCACCACGGACGCTGGCAAGGTTCGCCTGGGCGGCTTCGCGCCGACGCTGAGCACCACGGACGCTGGTAAGGTTCGCCTCGGCGGCTTCGCTCCGACGCTGTCGACCACGGATGCTGGCAAGGTTCGCCTGGGTGGCTTCGCCCCGACCCTGTCCACCACGGACGCCGGCAAGGTTCGTCTGGGTGGTTTCGCGCCGACGCTGTCCACCACGGACGCTGGCAAGGGTGCGATTCAACGTTGTGGGGAGTACTTTGACGCCTCCTCGATAAGGGAATCGGACCCATGGCGACGGCGAGCCTCAGCGACGAAGCACTTTTGGCGTTCTTCCACTCCCATCCGAATTTACGCGACAGAGTGATCTCGATC
>CAMCDA010000019.1 GCA_945873195.1 Asaia bogorensis | reverse complement strand
CACCGCCCGGAAACAAGGTTGGAATCTTCTCACGGCCCTCTCGACCACGCCGGCTTCACTCATCCTCGCTTTATCCGGATAACGCTGGCCCCGCCGTACCTCCACGAGCGCCTTTCTTGCTCACGGTGGGGGGCTTGGGAGTTACGAATTTACTGTGTTTTAATACGGTAGACGGAACTGAGTATTTTCCGAAACTGGCGCCGCCCATGCCCGGGCGCTACAGCCGTGACCTGCCTGGAGTATGGTAAAATCGCACGAGTGATCCCTCTGTCCATCCGCGGCTATTCCGCCATTGTATCTGAATTTGTAATGTTCAGGTGGGGCCTCCGGCTTGCCTGGGCCGGATTGCTGATCGCGGTTGGCTGCCTGATCATGCCAGGACAGGCTCGCGCGGAATTGCCGCCCGCCGATCCAGCCCACATCCTGACGATCAGGACCGAGAATGACTGGATCGCTCATACCGATCGAAACTATACGGCGGGAATCAGGCTTGGCTGGACATCGCCCAGCGTGGACGCGAAGGGCGGCGACTATTTGCCCAACCTGCTGACGGATTTCAGTCGCGCGGTGTGGGGCGAAGGGCGGCAACGGCTGTCGATCGACTTCTCCAACGCCATCTTCACGCCCAAGGACACGGCGGCCTTCATCCCCGACCCGCGGGACCGCCCGTATGCCGGCGTGCTGCTCGCCAGTGCCTCCCTGCTGCATGACACCACCACATCCCGCAGCGTCATCGGCCTCAGCGTCGGTGTGCTCGGCCCCTCGGCCCGGTCGTCGGATATTCAGAACGGCTGGCATGAGCTGATCGGAGAGGACATCAGCAACGGCTGGCCCTATCAGATCAAGGACATGCCGATCGTGGAGGTCCTGGTCGGTCGGACCTGGCGGTACGGCCTGACTCCCAATCCCGGCACCGGGATCGACATCGATGTCCTGCCCGCGGTCGCCGCCAGTGTTGGCACGCTGCGCAATTTTGCCCAGGCCGGGTTCCAGTTGCGCATCGGGCAGGGGTTGGATTCAGACTTCGGCGTCGCGCGTATCCGTCCGGGGTTGAGCGTCCTCGACGCCTATACGCCCACGCGTGATGTCGTTTGGTATGCCTTCATCGGCGGCAACGGGCGCGCGGTGGCGTGGGATGCGACGCTGGACGGCAACCCGTTCCGCTCCGGCCCGCACGTGTCGCGGGAGGTCTTCATCGGAGAGGTCGAGGCCGGCTTGGCCGTGATCTATCGCGGCGTGCGCCTGTCCTATACCCATGTCGCGCAGACCCGGTCGTTCCACGGCCAGCCGAACGGATGGTTTCAGTTCGGATCAATCGCGGCGTCCGTCCGCTTCTGATCCGTCGCCAGAAATAGGCATCGCGCCCGATGGCTCCTATGCTGTCCTCCGCAGCAGGGAGAGAACCATGAAATACGGCATCCATTTGCCCCACGCGGGGGAGCAGGCGACGCCAGCACTGATCCGCCGCCACGCCGAACGCGCCGAGGATTTGGGTCTGGAAGATCTCTGGGTCAGCGAACACATCATCGTTCCGCGTGACAAATTTCCCCGCTCTCCGTTGTTCTTCGATCCCGTGCTCAGCCTGACCTGGGCGGCGGCGGTGACGAAGCGCGTGCGGCTGGGAACAAGCGTCCTGGTGCTGCCGATGCGCCATCCGCTGCCCTTGGCCAAGGAACTGGCGACGCTGCATCATTTCTCCGAGGGACGGCTGATCCTCGGCGCCGGCTCCGGCTGGCTTGAGCCCGAATTCGCGGCCTTGGGTGTGCCCTTCAACGAACGTGGGCGGCGGCTGGATGAAGGCCTGGCCATGATGCGGGCGGTCTGGACCGAGGACCCTGTGACGTTCCAAAGCCGTTATATCCCCGCGGTAATCGAGGGCATGAGCATGACCCCGCTTCCGGCCAGCCCGATCCCCCGCTCTGGTTCGGTGGCAGCTCGGAGGCGGCGTTGCGGCGCACGATCCGCATCGGTGACGGCTGGCACGGCAGCGGCCATACCGCCGAGGCCGCCGCCCCGATCGTCGCGCGCCTGCGCGAAGCCAGGCCGGGGGCCGATTTCGAGATCTCGATGCGCGTGCAGTGGGATGGCAAGGATCGGGGCGTGCTGCGGGCGCTGGTCGACAGCTACGCGGCGGTCGGGGTCGGCCATCTGCTGATCGCGCCACAAGATCGCAACGTGGACGATTGGGATGCGGTGACCGAGGGTGCCGGCGCCCTGGTGGGGTAGACTCCCACCAAGGCTCAGCGAGGCGTCAGCCGAAGAAGCGCAGGAACCAGTCCAGCACCTGTTCCGGCGCTTCCTCGTTGACATAATGGCCGGCGGGGAGCGCTTCCCCGCGCACATCGTGGGCGCGCTCCCGCCAGATCGCGACCGGGTCGGTGAAGCGCTTGCCTACGCTGCTGTTGGCGCCCCACAGCACCAGGATCGGCATGTCCAGCTTGCGGCCCAGGTCCGCTGTGTCGAGCGCGCAATCAACCGTCGCCGCAGCCCGATAGTCGCCGCAGGACCCGCGGATGGTCTTTTCGTTGAAGCAGCGGACATACTCCGCCCAGATGGCCGGCGGGATGTGGTTCAGGTTGTCGGTCAGCTTCAGCAGCTTCTTCCGCATGAACCAGTCGGGATCGACGGCGTTGAAGAACATCTCGGGGAAGCCCTGGGGCTGCGCCATGAAGGGCCAGTGCCAGCCGCCGATCGCGCCTTCCTTGTCCATTGCCGCCCACATGTCCAGCGTCGGCACGATGTCGATGATCGCCGCCTTCATCACCTTGTCGGGATGATCCAGGCACATGCGATGCGTGGTCCGCCCGCCGCGATCATGACCGGCGACGAAGAACCGGTCATAGCCGAGGGCCTTCATCACCTCGACCTGGTCCTGCGCCATGGCGCGGAACGAGTAGTTGGAACTGTCTGGCTCCTCCGTCGGGGCGGAGCTGTCGCCATAGCCGCGCAAGTCGGCGGCGATGACATGAAACCGTTCCGCGAGCCGGGGCGCCACGGCGTGCCAGGCGACATGGGTCAGCGGATTGCCATGCAGCAGCAACAGCGGCGGCCCGCTGCCGCCGTGGCGCAGGCGGATGCGCGCGCCGCTGGTTTCGATATCCGCGACCGTGAAGCCTGGCATGATGTCCATGGACGGGTCCTGCGTCTTGCGGCCGGCTTAATCGCCGGAAGCCGCCCCGCCGGCAAGCGGAGTCTGGCCGCCCGCAACGGCCGCGTTGTGGCGTTTGCGAAGATCGAAGCTGAAACTGGCCCAACCCACGCCCTGGAAAATCAGTTCCACACCGATCAGCGTGCCGAGGATCCAAAGGCTCGACCACGGCATTGCGGCGTAAAGCGCGACGCCGACAATGACGCTGACCACGCCGCCGACCGCCAGCACCCACCACAGCGGCAGGTCACGATGCTGGAGCGCGATCACGATGCGGGTCGCGCCACCGACCACCAACGCCGCGAGCAGAAACAGCGTGATCACGGCGGACCCGGTGACGGGTTCCTGCATGATCAGCAGGCCGCCGATGATCGACAGCAGGCCGCCGGCCAGGCCGAGGGCAAAGCCGGTCCATTCCTTGGTCATGAAGGATTGCAGGACCTGGAAGATGCCGCCAACCAGCAGGGCCGCGCCGATGAAGATGACGCCGGCCAGGGTCACCATCAACGGATGCCCGACCGCGAAAGCACCCGCCGCGATCGAAACGAGCCCCAGTATCAGAAACCAGTGCCACTTGGATGCAATGGATGTGCTGCCAGACATTTTATCCTCCGTCGCCGATCATCCCGAGCTTGTCGGTTCCCGCCACCGCGTGCAAGGACAGGATTAGACGTCGGAGATCTTCTCCCAAGTCAGTTCGCGCTGTTCGATCGTTCCGCCCAGGTTGCGCGGCGGCGGACGCAGGATCATCAGCCCATCCTCGAACCGCACGCCCCGCGGCTGGTCGGAGCCGATGCGGCTGGCGTCCGGCGCGCAATCGACATGGGTGACCAGCTGCGTGCCGTCATAGGTATAGGCGCCGCAATAACCGCTGTATTCGCGCTTCTCGCCGGCCGGGATGTCCTTGCGGGCGTCAATCATCATCACGGCCATGCGGCCATCGGCGCTAAAGACGATGCGGCCGAGGCCCTGGCCGTCATAAGGCGCGGGCAGGGCGTTGCCGTTGGGATCCCGCGCCACCGCGCGCACCAGCCGCCAGGTTCCGACGATATTTTGCATGGACTGTTTCCCCTTATTTGATGTCCGCACAGTGGCGGGTTTGCGGGCCGGGTCAAGCGGCACCCCGGTTGACGTCCCGCCGGATTGTCCCGTCTTTATGGGCGCAACCCGAGCGGCTTACCCTCGGTCATGAACGGAGGAACACCATGACGGCGCAATTCCAGTTTGGGCTGGTGGTTCGCGGCCAGGCGGAAGGCGGGGAGGATATTTCCCGCCGCTTTCAGGAAACCCTGGCTTTCGTCCGCCTCGCCGCCCGGCTTGGCTTTGATTCCGTGACCAAGACCGCGCATTACAGCGCGCATCCGTTCCAGATGCTGCAACTGGTGCCGATGCTGGCGCGCTTCGCGGCCGAGGCGCCGAACATGCGGCTGAACGCCGGCGTGCTGTTGCTGCCGCTGATGTCGCCGCTGCACGTGGCCGAGGAATTCGCCACCCTCGACGTGATCACAGGCGGCAAGATCATCCTGGGCGTCGGCCTCGGCTATCGCGATGTCGAGTTCAAGGCCTTCGGCGTGCCCCGCGCCCAGCGCGCCCGTCGTTTCGAGGCCAACCTGATCGCGATCAAGCGGCTTTGGACCGAGGAAAAGGTCCGCATGAAGACGCCGTATTTTGAACTCGACGACGCGTCCTGCATGCCCAAGCCTCTGCAGCAGCCGCATCCCCCCATCTGGGTCGGCGCCAACGCCGATCCCGCCATCGAGCGCGCCGCTCGGCTTGGCGACTGCTGGTACATAGGACCGGCCGTGGAAATCCCCGCGCTGGAGCGGCAGATGGAGCTTTACCGGCGGGCGCTGGACAGCGCGGGGAAGCCGTTCCCGACAGAACTGCCGATGCGGCGAGAGGTCTTCGTGGCGAAGAACCGGGCGGAGGCAATCCGGCTATGTGCGCCCTATCTTGGGGCGAAATACGCGGCCTATCACTCCTGGGGTCAGGACATGCCGTCCGATGACCGCGGCCTGGGGCAATCGTTTGAGAGCCTGATCACGGATCGTTTCCTGATCGGCTCCCCCGATGAGGTCGCGGAACAGATGATCGCGCTGCATCGCCGCCTCGGCGTCAATCACATCGTCATGAGCACGGAATGGGCCGGCATGGCGGAAAGTCTGGCCACCGAAACGATCGAAATGATCGCGAAGGAAGTCTTCCCCCGCGTCCGCCAGGGGCTGTAGGGCCGATCGTCCAGGCGGCTTATCGCCGCCTGGACAATCGTTGCCGTTATTCCGCGGCGAGCCGCGGCGCTTCCATCGCCTGCACATGCGGCAGCACCTCACGGGCGAACAGACGCAGCATCTGCGTGGTCCGCTCCGGCCCGTAATAGGGCGGGTAGTGCAACATGATCGACGTGGCGCCGACCTTCCGCAGTTCCTCGATCTTGCGGATCACGGTGTCCGGGGAGCCGTGCAGGATCGTGTTCTCGACCAGGTTGTCGTAGTTCAGCGCGTTGTCGTCCCGTTCGGCGGTGACTTCCCCGAAATAGCGTCCGGTGCCGCCGCTGACGAAGCTGCGGACATGGCGGACCACGCCCTCGGCGCTTTCCGCCTTGGCCTGCGCGTCGGTGGGCGCGACATAGACCAGCCGCGTGACGTCCACTTCCCCGAAGGCCGGGTTGGCGTTGTACGGCGCGACCGCTTCCTTCATGTGGGAGCGATAGGTCTCGATATGCGCGGCGATCGTCGCGAGGTCGGGCAGGGTGGATTGCATCAGGCCAAAGCCCCAGCGGGCCGCCTGGCTCATGGAGCGATCCGTGCCGGCGCCCATGAAGATCGGCGGATGCGGCAATTGGACCGGCACCGGGTAGATCTCATACGGCGCGGGGATGTCGAAATTGTAGTATTTCCCCTCCGCCTTCATGCGCTTTTCGTGGAAGCCCTTCAGGATCAGCGGGATCGCTTCCTCCTGCATGTCGCGGCGGGTTTCGTACTCGACGCCCAGCCCCTCGAACTCATAGGGGCGGTAGCCGGAGCCGAGGCCAAGCTGGAACCGGCCATTGCTGAGGATGTCGATGAAGGCGGCGTTTTCCACGATCCGCATCGGATGGTGCAGCGGCACGACCATCACGCCGGCGCACAGCTTGATCCGCTTGGTCAGCGCGGCGAGGTAGCACAGATAGCTGAACGGGTCCGGCATGATGCCGTACTTGTCGGAGAAATGGTGTTCGGCGATCCAGATGCTGTCGAAGCCCAGCGCCTCTGCCTCCAGCACTTCCCGCGTCGTGCGGGAATGCACGGCGTGGTACGGATGCGGCTCCGTCGCCGGGTCGGGGTGGGATGTATAAAGGATGCCAATCTTCATCGTCGCCTCGGTTCTGATCGTTCGCGCGCGCAGTATCCCACATGGGACAGGCGCCCGCGAGAGGGCCTATCCCCGATCGGGGCGGGCCTTTAGACTTCTTGGCGAACCGGACACACAAGGCGAATGGAATGAGTGACTGGAGCAAGGTGACCCGGCCGATCCCCGTTCCGAACGAGTGGACCCGGCCGTTCTGGGATGCGGCCAGGAAGGGCGCGCTGGAACTGCAACGCTGTCAGGCGTGCGGGAATATCCAGCACCCGCCCTATCCGACCTGCGTCCAATGCATGGGCATCGACCTGAAGTTCGAGCCCGTGCGCGGTGTCGGAACGATCTACGCCTACACGATCATGTATCACACCGGCGACAAGCGCTTTGCCTCGGTCGTGCCCTACGCCAGCATCGTCGTGGAACTCGATGACGCGCCGGGCGCGCTGATGGCAGGGAATCTGCTTGGTGTTCCCTACACCGAGGCCAAGGTCGGGCGGCGGGTGGAAGTCATCTTCGAGAAGCTGAACGACGAGATCACGCTGCCGCAGTTTCGGCTCGCTGGCGATTAAGGGGGAAAATCCCATGTGGGAAAACCGTTGCAAGATCGCCATCAGCGGCGTCGGCTACTCCAAGGTCACACGGTCGGCCGATATCCCGCTCGCGGCGCATGCGCTGGAAGCGGTGCGCGGCGCGGTCGCGGATTCGGGGCTGGAAATGTCGGACATCGACGGCCTGGCCACCTATCCCGAATTGCCGGCGACCGGGCATGCGGAGGTGGATGGCATTTCGGTCGTGTCCGTCAATTGCATGATGGCGATGCTGAAGCTGCCGAACCTGACATGGCACATCCAGGTCGGGACAACGAACATCGGCGGCGCGGTGCAGCAGGCGGTGAACGCGTTGCTGGCGGGCGTGTGCAAATACGCGGTTGTCTGGCGGGCGATGCATAATCCGCGCGGCACCTATCAGAACCTGCCCGGCGCGCAGGCGGCCGGCGCGGCCCAGTTCACGGCGCCCTATGGATTTGGCGGGCCGGGGCAGGGCATGGCGGTTGCCTATACACGCTGGCTGGAACGGCATGGCCAGAGCCGGGACAAGATGGCGACACTGGCGGTGACTCAGCGCAAGCACACGCAGCACAATCCGCATGCCTGGTTCTACGGCACGCCGCTGACGCGGGAAGACTATTTCGACTCCCGCATGGTTGCGTATCCATTCTGTCTGTTCGATTGCGACATTCCGGTGCAGGGCGCGGTCGCCGTCGTGCTGACCACGGCTGATCGGGCGCGCGATCTGAAGCCCACGCCCGCCTACATCGCCGGCTATGGCCAGCGGCTGCACTTTGAAACGGCCGGCCGCATCGGAAGCCTCTCCAGCTATATGGAAGGTGGCAGCAGTTCGGCGAAGCTGACCTGGGAACGGTCCGGGTTCACCCCGAAGGATGTTGATGTCGCTCAGATCTATGATGGGTTCTCCGCATCCGTGATCTATGGCCTGGAATCCTATGGCTTCTGCAAGGAAGGGGAGGCGCTGGACTTCATCCAGGACGGGCGCATCGAGCTGGATGGCGAACTGCCGTTGAACACCTTCGGCGGCAGCCTGGGCACCGGGCGTATCCACGGGTTGTGGCACATCATCGAGGGCGCGTTGCAAGCGTCAGGCCGAGCGGGGTCACGCCAGGTGAAGGATGCGAATGTGTCGTTCGTGGGGGCGAGCGCGCCAATCGTTACCGGAACGACCTTCATCTTCGTGCGCGACCCCTACTGATTTTATAAACCATAACGAACGGCGAATACCATGAGCGAACAGACATTCCGCGCCGCCGGCCATGACTGGCGCCTGCATTGCGGGGCACGCGTCATCGAGGACAGCCTGAAGGACGCGGTGGCGCGGGCCGGGGCGAAGCGCGGCTTCGTCGTCTGCTCACCTTCCGTCAACCGGCGCACTGATACCGTCCAGCGGATCGCCGCCGCGCTGGGTGACCGTTACGCTGGCGTTTATGACGGGATCGAGAAGGATTCGACTTATGCCTCGGTCCGCGGCGCCACGGACGCGGCGCGGGAAGCGGGGGCGGATCTGCTGATCGCGGTGGGCGGCGGCAGTGTGATCGTGGCGACGCGGGCGGTGGCGATCTTCCTGGCCGAACCCGGCGATCCGTTCGAGATCATGACGCAGTATCCCGACGGCGCGCCGGCCTACAGCCCCCGGCTGATGGCGCCGAAGCCGCCGATCATCAACATCCCGACCACGCCGACCAGCGCCATGAACCGCGCCGGCACGGGGCTGAAGAACCCGGACCTTGATCATCGGATGGAGTATTTCGATCCGAAGACCCGGCCGCGGGCGATCTTCCTCGATAACGACACGCTGCTCAGCGCGCCACCTGACGTGATCCGTTCCACGGCCACAACGGTGTTCGCCAGCGTCGTCAGCGCGATGGCGCAGATCGATATCAATCCGTTGGCCGAGGGCGATCGGAACCACGCGTTCCGGCTGGCCTATCGCGCGTATCCGCGGTTGATGGATGAGCTCGACAACCCGTCATTGCGGACGGCTCTTTGCATTGCCGCCTTTTTGCAGAACCGGGCTGAGGATGATGGGATCAGCCGGTTTCGCGGCGGTGTTTTCTCGGGCAACTATGCCGTCTCGACCGCGTTGCATGTGCGCTATCCGCATGTTGGGCAGGGTGAGTCGACGTCGGTCGTGCATGCCCCGAAAATCCGCCTGGCCCAGGCCGTGGACCTCCCCACCGCGCGGCAGGTCGCCGAGGCGCTGGAGGTCTGGCGGGACGGGATGAACGGGCCGGAAGCCGCGCTGGCGGTGGCGGATATGCTGGAAGGGCTGTACGCGCGGATCGGCGTGCCGACGCGGCTGCGGCAATTGCAGATTCCGCGTGATGATTTGCGGAATATCGCCAATGAAACCGTGAAGAATTTCAATGCTAATGCCGGCGTGCGGTCGGCCTCGGATCAGATCGAGGATGCGGTGCGGTTGTTGGAAGCCGCTTACTGAAGGGCGCGGGTCAGCCGATCAGGGCGCGTAGCTTCGCGCGGACCTGGGCAAGTTCCAGGTCCGATACCCGCCCCTTTCGGACCGCCTTGTGGGCGCGCCAGTCGAGGTTCTTGACCTGATCGGAGAGAACCACGGCGGCTGGCGTGCCGGCGATCGGCACTTCAAACGGGTAGCCCTTGATCCGCGTGGTCAATGGGCAGCACACCATCAACCCGGTCTTGCCGTTGTAGCTCGCGGAGCTGAGGACAACGGCGGGACGGTGCCCCGCCTGTTCGTGGCCGGCCTGAGGATCAAATTGGAGCCAGACGACATCCCCCGCATCCGGAACGGCGGCGGGGCGTGTCACCAGGTCTCTCGGCCGACCGGGGCACCGAAATCGATCGCGGCATGGGTGTTTTCGTCCGTAATGCCGGCGATGAGGTCCGCGAGATCGGGCGATTCCTCCCGTATCGGTTCGATGATAATGCGGCCAGCTTCTTCGCGCACATCGACGGCCTGATCGAGCGACAAGGATGCCGCTGTCATCACCGATGCGGGGATACGGACCGAGGCACTGTTGCCCCATTTCTTCACGACGACCTTCATCATGCCCTTATGGGCTCAGCTGGTCGGCGTGTCAACATTGTCGATACATAGCTGCGTCCGTCCGGGGGCGGTATCGCCCCCGGACGGTGTCGTCAGTGGCTCAGCTGAAGACGAAGTGCTGTGCCATTTCCTTCTCCAGCGCCTGCATGTGCGTGTAGTACTGCAGGAAGCCGCCGTTGTAGTTGCCGTCCTGACGCCGGTTCGACTCACCCTCGAAGTTATAGTAGCCGGGGGTGCATTCCTTGTTCCGGTTCGTCTTGCCGCGGTGGCGGATCACTTCATCCACCCACCACTGCTCCGTGTCCGGCTTGGCGTCGATCGTCGTGAAGCCGTGATCACGGACATACTTGACGCATTCGGCGATGTGCTGGCCCTGTGTCTGCAGCATGAACGTCAGGTTGAACTGGAACGACGCCTGATACCCGCCCATGATGAACAGGTTCGGGTAGCCGGCCGAGTGGATGCCCAGCACGGTCCGCATGCCATCGGCATACTTCTCGTTCAGTTCCAGGCCGTTCTCGCCACGGATGTCGTTGTAGATCCCGGTCACCTGCACTTCGAAGCCGGTGGCATAGATCAGCACGTCGACGGGATATTCCGTCCCCTCGAACACGACGCCGCGCTCGTTGATCTCGGTCACGCCCTTGCCGTTGGTGTCCACCAGGTGGACGTTCGGCAGGTTGAACGCCGGGAGGTACTCGTCGTCGTAGCAGGGGCGCTTGCAGCGATGCATGTACCAGGGCTTCAGCGCCTCGGCCGTGGCCTTGTCCTTCACGATCTCATCGACGCGCGCGTGGATGCGCATCTGATGCTCGATGTTCTGGTTTTCCTGGCGCTGGATCTTCACATCCCGCGGCAGGGCGGCCAGATCGGCCTTCTGCTGTTCGGTCAGTTGCGGACCCTGCATGTGGCGTTGCAGCCGTTCCTTCTGCCAGCCGGGCTTCAACGCCGCCGCCCAGTTGGGATCGGTCGGGATGTCGTCACGGATGTCGATCGCCGACGGCGTGCGCTGGAACACATACAGTTCCTTTGACGCCCGTCCCAGGCGCGGAATGATCTGCACGGCCGATGCGCCGGTGCCGATGATGCCGACGACCGCGTCCTTGAGGTTGGAAAGATCCGACCCCGTATAGGCATAGTCGAAGCGCGAGGTATGGAACGAATGGCCCTTGAACGATTCCATGCCGTCGATCTTCGACAGCTTGGGCTTGGACAGGGTGCCGTTGGCGCAGATCACGAAACGGGCGGACAGGACGTCGCCGCGATCGGTGCTGACGCGCCACAGCTTCGCCGCCTCGTCCCACACGGTGGAGGTCACCGTGGTCTGGAACACCGCCAACTCGTAAAGGTTGTACTTGCGCGCGATCGCCTGGCAATGCGCGAAGATTTCCGGCCCCTTGGCGAAGAAGCTGCCGGGGACGTAGTTCAGCTCATCCAGCAGCGGCAGGTAGTCATAGGCCGACACGTCGCAGGCGGCGCCGGGATAGCGGTTCCAGTACCAGGTTCCGCCGACATCGCCGCCGCGTTCCACGATGCGGATGCTCTCGACACCCTTTTCACGCAGGCGCGCCGCCGTCAGCAGGGCGGAAAAGCCGCCGCCGATGAACAGGCATTCGACCGTGTCGTTGATCGGATCACGCTGGATGATTTCCTCAACCCAGGGATCAACCTCGTACTTCGCCAGATCGCCCGTCAGTTCCGAGGTATATTGCGCCCGTCCGTCCGGCCGGTAGCTGAGCCGCAGATCGCGCGCTTCCGCGAATTTCTGCTTGATATCCTCATAGAATTCCTGCGGCTTGTCGGTCGGCCGCAGCGGGTCGAACGCCACGCGCACCGCGGCGGCGTTCGGGTTCTGGACCCTTCCGGGTGATGCTTTTTCCTTGGTCTCGGACATAGTATTTTTCGTACCCTCTATAGCGTGCTGGCGCCAAGGTTATCGCCTTCCCGCGCCAACCTCAACTCGGCCGTGGTTCAGTGAAAAACACGCCCGGAATCAATGACAACCGTTTGCCCGGTCATCGTGTCCGTGCGGCACATCGTCACCACCATGTCGGCGCAGTCATCCTTGTCGGCGGCCTTCTTCAGCACCGAGCCGGCCGCCGAACGCTCGATATGTTCGGGCAGCAGGTTGGATGTGGCGCGCGTGCCCTCCAGCAACCCGGGCGCCACGCAGTTCACCAGCGTCTCCGGCGCCAGGCCCACCGCCATGCAGCGCGTCAGATGGATCAGCCCCGCCTTCGACACCGCATAGGCGATCGATGATCCGGTCGGATGCAGGCCCGCGACCGAGGAGATGTTGACGATCCGCCCCTGTCCTTGCGCCTTCATCACGGGCGCGACCGCCTTGATGAGCTGCATCGGCCCGGTCAGGTTGACCGCCATGATCTTCTCCCAGACCTCAAGCGTCAGGTTATCCAGATCGTTGAAGCGGATCGCCTTGTTGTAGGCCGCGTCGTTGACCAGGATATCCAGGCGGCCGAAGCGCCGGGTCACGTCATCGACCAGCGCCGCCACGGCCGTGGCATCGGTGATGTCGCAGCCGAAGGCGGCGGCGTTGATCTGATAGCGTGACGTCAGGTCGCGCGCGACGCCCTCGGCCTGGTCACGGCTTTGCGCATACACAACCGCGATATGCGCGCCCTCCGCCGCCAAGGCATGACAGATGCGCTGGCCCAATCCGCCATTGCCGCCGGTCACCAGCGCGACCGCGCCCTTGAGATCCATGAGTTTTCCCTTGCAAGTGGAACCGTCCGGTTGAGCGTGCGGTGCCTATTCGAGTTTGATGCCGGCCGATTTGATGACCTCGGCGGTGTTCTTGTAGTCCTCGTCCCAGATTTTCTGGGTTTCGGCCACGCTCGCGACCACCGGCAGGTTGGCGACGCGCTGCATCACGGCCTTCCATTCGTCGGTCGCCGAGATTTCGTTGATCTTGGCGTTCAGGGTCGCAACGATTTCCTTGGGCGTGCCCGGGGGGCCGTACAGGCCGAACCAGCTTCCCATATCGGCATCCTTCACGCCGCATTCCGTCAGCGTCGGAATGTCGGGGAATTCCACGAAGCGGACGGGCGTGTTGACGTTCAGCATGATCAGCTTGCCGGCCTTGACGTGCGGCAGGGTCGAAGCCTCATTCATGATCTGGATATTGCCGGCGAGCAGGTCCTGCAGGCTTTCCGCGCCGCCCTTGTAGGGAATATGCGCGATGTCGACGCCGGTTTTGTACTTCAGCATCTCGTAGCGCAGATGCGGCTGCGTCCCCAGGCCGGAGGAGCCGAAATTCAGCTTGCCGGGATTCTTCTTGGCGTAGTCCAGGAACTCCGCGAAGGTCTTCACGCCGATACTGGGATGAACCGTAAAGCCGGATACGCCGGTGCCGAGATGGGCGACCACCACGAACTGGCGCGCGTCGTAGTTCAGCTTGTAGAGGAGGGGGACCGAGACAGTGCCGGTATTGCCCGTGAACAGAAACGTGTAGCCATCGGGGGCGGCGCGGAAGGCGGCTTCGTTGCCGATCATGCCCGAAGCGCCGCTGCGGTTTTCGACGATGAACTGCTGGCCGAATGCCTTGCTCAGCGCGGCGGCCCAGGGGCGGGCGACAAGATCAGTGGCGCCACCGGCGGGGAAGGACACGATCAACCGGACGGGCCTGGTCGGCCAGGACTGGGCCTGGGCGGCGGAGCGGCCGGCGATGGTCAGGGCGGTGGTGGCGGCGGCGGTTTTCAGTAAGTCGCGGCGGCGCATGACGGTTTCTCCCGTTTCGTATTAGGACGGGGGCCAGCATGGTTCGCCGAACTTGGAAACGTCAATAGATGATCCCGGCGGCGCGGAAAGCGCCGCCGGGGCCGGTTTGTCAGAGCCAGTTGACCGGGCCGAGGAAGTCACGCTTGCCGACCGGCACGCCGCGATGGCGCAGGATGCCGTAGGCCGTCGTGACGAAGAAGAAGAAATTCGGCAGGGCGAATTGTTGCAGGTAATCGTTGCCCTTCATTTTCCGGTCGTTGCCGCCGGCGGTCCAGGCGATGATCTTGTCCTCGGCGCCATTGACCTGCGCGGGGGTCAGGGACTTCACGAAGGCCAGCGCCGTCTCCACGCGCTTCTTGGCATCGGCGAAGCTGGTGTCATCGACGGCCGGCATCGCGGGCGGGGTGACACCGGCCAGGCGGCCGCCGGTGTTCATGGCGAAATCCGCCGACTGGCGCAGCTGGCGCGCGAGGCAGAACATGTCCGGATACAGGCGATCCAGCAGCAGGGCGGATTCGTCGATCTTGTTGGCGGCGCAATGCGCGGCGGCCTTGTCGATGATGCCGACCAGCGCGCCGAGCTGTTGGATGCAAGGGGTGACGGCCGTGTCATATAGGGAATAAGCCATGTTGGTTCCTCCTTCGGATTGGAATTCGTCTGCCGACCATAGGCGATGCCGGGGCTGGCTGCAAAAGACGATCCCGGGTCAGATCACGCGGTTCTCCGCGAGGACGGAAAGGGTGCCCAGGGACAACCCAAGTTCTTCGTGCAGCACTTCCCTGTTGTGCTCTCCGATCAACGGCGCTCGGCGGGAAATGCCCCAGGGCGTGCCGTTGTAGATCGCGGCTTCCCCCGGATAGGTGAAGCTGCGGCCCAGTTCGGGATGTTCCACCTGCTTCCAAAAGCCGCGGTCCTGCAGATGACCGTCCTCGAGCAAGGCTTCCGGCGCGCGCACCGCGCCCCAGGTGAAACCTCGGGCCTGGGCGGCGTGGTAGACGTCCTCGGCCGGCACGGCGGCGATGAAGGCGGCGAGCAGGCCGTCGATGATGTGCGAGGTGTTCGCCGCGATCACCGCCGGGTCCTGGTATTTCGGGTCCTTCAGGTCGCCGGCCATGCCATAGCTGTCCATCAGCTCCGCCAGGTTCTTGACGTTCCGGGGGTTCAGCCCGCCGGAAATCAGCGCCGTCACATAGACGCCGTCCTTGGCGAGGAACTGTGTGCGTGGCGTGGGCCCCGGCGCATGGTGGCGTCCGGTCTGCCGCTGCAAAACCTCTCCGCGATAGACATAGTTGGCGATGGCGGATTCCGTGGTCAATGCGCAGGCCTCGTGGATCGAGGTGTCGATGTATTGTCCCTGTCCCGACATGGTGCGGAACACGAGCGCGGCCATGATGGCCATATAGGCGTAGTGACAGCCCATGTGCCACGCGTTGCCGCCGCCCGGCGCGATGGGCGGGGCGTTCGGGGCGTCCACTTCGTCATAGCCACAGGACGCCATTTCGCCGCCGGCCGCCATGTGCAGCAGGTCGGAGGACAGGTAATCCCGCCACGGCCCGGTCTGCCCGAACGGTGTCAGCGAACAGACGATCAGCGCCGGGTTGTCGGCGCTCAGGGTTTCATAGCCAAGGCCGAGCGACGCCAGGTAGCCGGGCCGGAACGTTTCCAGGACGACATCCGCCGTCGCGGCGAGCCGGCGAAACAGTTCGGCGCCATCGGCGGTTGTCAGGTCCAGCGTGATGCCGCGCTTGGATGTGTTGTAGTACCAGAACGACAGGCTGCGGTTCGGATCGGGCATGTCGTCCAGGAACGGGCCGACATGGCGGTTCCGCTCGCCGCCGGGCGGCTCGATCTTGATGACATCGGCGCCGAGGTCGCCCAGCAGCTTGCCGCAGAACTGGCCCTTTTCATCGGTCAGTTCCAGAATCCGCAGTCCGGCCAATGGCCCTTGCGCATCGGTCATCGCAGCATCTCCTCCTGATAGGCAAACCGCGCACGCTTCTCCGGCCAGAACGTACCGTCATCGAAACCGGCGCGCAGGTCGTCGTGGGTGTAGCCGAGAAGTCCTTCAATGATCTCGCGCGTGTGTTCCCCGATGAGGGGGCTTGGCCGGTGGTTGAAGGCCGGGGTTTCCGACAGCGTGAAGGGGGCGTTCTGCACCTTGTGCGTGCCGAGGGCGGGATGTTCCATGGGCTGGTACATGCCGCGGTGGCGCAACTGGGGGTCATGGTCCACCCGGTCTTCCGCGCTTTGCACCGGAAGGGCGCGCACGCCGGCGGCCTGGCAACGTTCCGTGAGTTCGTATTTCCCCAGCGTGGTGCTCCAGGTTTCGATATGCGCGTCGAGTTCCTCCTGGTGTTCCAGGCGGCCGGCGACGGTGGCGAATTTCGGGTTGGCGGCCCAGGAGGGGCTGCCCATCACCTGGGTCAGCGCCCGCCATTCCTCGTCCGCGTGGCAGACGATCACGCACCAATCATTGTAGCCGCCGGGATGGGTGCGATAGGCGTTGTGCGGGGCGACGGTCGGGCCGCGATAATTGTTGACCAGTGGCGTGCCAGGCCAATGCGCCCGGTTGCCCGGCGGGAAACCGGGGCGGCGCGACCCGCGGCCGTTCACGGTGAAATCCAGCAGGGACGGCCCATTCAGCGGCACGCTGGAGACCATCTGCGCCTGGTCGATATGCTGGCCCTTGCCGGTCATGTTGCGGTGATAGAGGCCGGTCAGCGCGCACATCGCCCCATACATGCCGCCGGTGTCGTCCATGTAGGACCAGCCCCATCCCGCCGGCGGCTTGCCCGGCAGGCCGGACAGATGCGTCAGGCCGGACGCCGCCTGCGCGACCGGGCCGAAGGTCGTGTAGGTATGGTTACGACCGGTATGACCATAGCCAGACATTGAGACATAGACGATGTCGGGCTTGATCTTGCACAGCTCCGGATAACCCAGGCCCCATTTCTGCAGGACGCGGGAACTGAAGTTCTCGATCACGATGTCGGACATGCCGATCAGGCGCTTGACGATCTCCAGCCCCTTGGGGCTGCGCACGTTCAGGCTGAGGCTCTTCTTGTTGACGTTCGTGTCGTTGAAATTGCCCGAGGTATTGAGGTTGACCTCCATCCCCTGCGGCGTCGTGGAACTCGGCAGCCGGCCGCGTTCGGATTCAGGCCATTCGATCTTGATGATCTCGGCGCCCAGCGCCCCCAGCCAGCGCGTGGCCCATGGACCCGCCCGGACCCAACTGAAATCCACGACGCGGATGTTTTCAAGCGCGCGCGGTCGGGACATGGCGTTGTTCTCCTGGCGGTCGTTTGCGTGTTGGGGCGAGACGCCCTGGTATCGCGGCAACGTTAGCCAAGTTGGCCCGGACGGGCCAGGGGTTCGGTGGCGGGGGTTGGCACCGGTCGAAATTGGGCTAAGGGTTGCGCCTTGGAACCCAGGGCGCGCAGGCGGCGTATTCAGACGCGTGGGCGTGACACCGCATCGGGGCAGGAGAAACGATCATGCCGTTTTACGAAAAGGGCGACGTCCGTATCCATTACCAGGAGGCCGGCTCGGGCTTCCCGTTGCTGATCCTGCCGGGCGGGGGATTGAACGCGACCATGGGGTTCTTCACCGGCAGCGCGCCGTTCAACCCGATGGAGGAGCTGAAGGATTCCTACCGCTGCATCTCGATGGATCTGCGGAATGCCAATGGCGGCCAGTCGTCGGGGCCAGTCGAGGTCGATCGCCCCTGGGACTCCTATGCCGATGACCAGCTCGGCCTCATGGATCACCTTGGCATCGACCGGTTCATGGTGATGGGGTTCTGCATCGGCGGTCCTTTCATCTGGAACCTGTTGCGACGCGTGCCGGATCGTATCGTCGCGGGTGTGCTGTCACAGCCAAGCGGGTTCCGGCCGGAGACGCCGGACCTGTTCTACCAGAATAACATCACGGGCTGGGGGCCGCCGCTGTGCGCGCGCCGGCCGGACGTCACGATGACGATGATCGATGCGTTCCTGAGCAAGATGTATCGCGCGAACCCGGATTTCGTCTTCACGGTGTCGCGCGATTTCGTGCGGGCCTGCCAGACCCCGGTCCTGATCATGCCCGACGACGTCACGGCGCACCCCTATGCCGTGGCGATGGAGTCAGCGCGCCTGGCGCCGAACGCACAGGCCACGCTGTATCCCTGGAAGGACCCCAAGGACCTGGTGCCGCTCGCGGTGCGCCACGTGCGGTCGTTCCTGCGGTCGAACCTGCCCGCGGCGTAGCGATCAGTCCTTTGGCTGTGGGTCGCGGAAGTGGCGGGTGGCTTCTTCCTCGGTCCGCAGCCAGAGGTCGGCGGCGATGGGATTGCGGCTTTCCTCCAGGATATGGCCGACGATTCCGACCGCGCGGGCCATGACGCCGAGGCCCCGGCAGATGCGCCAGTCGAAGCCCATCTCGCAGGCCAGCGCGCCCAGGATGCCGGTGGCGTTGCAGGGCAGGTCGCGCTTGCGGGCGAGGCCGGCTTCCGTCGCGACCTTCTGGATCAGGGCGACATAGGGGCCATCGAACCCGGTTTCCTGGGCGATCTGGATCAGGCGCGGCGTGCGCGGATCGATCGGTTTATGGAACGGATGGCCGATGCCCGGGATGATCGCCTTGCGGGCGGCGAAGTCGGCGACGATGGCGCGGGCGATCACGTCCATGTCCAAGGCGGCATCGGGCTTGGGCATCGCCTCGGACAGCATTTTCGCGCTGCCCTCGACGCTGCCGACGAAGACCGTGCCCAGGCCGCTCAGCCCCGCGGCCACGGCGGCCTGCATGGCTTCCGGCGCGCCCAGATAGGTCAGGCGCGCAACCATCGTGCTGGGGGTCAGGCCGTGTTCCACCAGCGTTACGAGCATGGCGTTGAACATGCGGGATTCATTGGCGGTGGGCGTGCGGGCGGTCAGCTCCAGGAACGCCATGTCGCCGAAGCTCAGATGACCCAGGATTTCGTCCGGCAGGCTGCGGCCGAAGACGGTGATGGAGTCGGGAGAGCTCCAGGCGATATCGGTGCGATAGGGTTTCATGGGGGCGTCTCCGCTGCGGAAAAGGGGGCTGGGTCAGCCGGTCAGACCCAATTCGGTTTGCGCTTTTCGATGAAGGCGCGCAGCCCTTCCTGACCGTCGGGCGTGCTGAAAATGTTGCACAGGGTCTCGATCTGGTTTTCGACGTTGCGCCGGTAGTCCAGGTCGTTCGCACGCATGAAGGATTGGCGGCCGAGCGCCATGATGGTTGGTGATTTGGCGGCGAACTCGTGGGCCATGGCGAGGGCGGTCGGCATCAGTTCGTCCCGCGGCACCGCACGGTTGATAATCCCGAGCGTTGCGGCTTCCTGGGCGCCGATCGGCTTGCCGGAGAAGAGCAACTCGAATGCCTTGTGGCGGCTGATCTGCCGCGGCAGATGGACATAATGGATGGCGGGAATGACGCCGACGTCGATTTCGGGATAGCCAAGATCGATGTCGTCGGCGGCGAAGATCATGTCGCTGGTGATCGACAGGGTCATGCCGGCGCCACGCGCGGGACCGTTGATCGCGGCGATCGTCGGCTTTTTCATGACGTACTGGATGTTCATCGTTTCGATGTAGAATTTGTGCACGAAGGCCCGCAGGTCCTGCGCGTCGCCTTGCGCCACCATGCGCAGGTCCATGCCGCCGCAGAACATGCCGGGCAGGGCGCTGGTCAGTATCACGGCGCGCACGTTGGTATCGGCGTCCGCCTGGCGGAGCGCCGCGTGAATGGCGTCGATCATCTTGTGATCGATGGCGTTGACGGGTGCGCGGTTCATAGCGATCACCGCGACGCGGTCCGTGACCGCATAGTCGACGCGGTGATCCGTGGACATTGGCCTGATTCTCTTGCGTTGGGATGGCGGCGGCCTTCCGGCCGCCGCCGGATGTCCTAGGCCCGGGCTTCCTCGAACACGTAGGGTTCCAGGGTTTCCTGCGCCTTCATACGGATCTCGTGCCACTTCTGCGGCCCGCCGTAATAGGCGAGGCTGCCTGGCTGCGCGTTTCCGTCACCATTGTAGTAGGACAGGCAGTCGCGGAACGGCCGGGTCCGGATGTCGGCTTCGGCGCAATGTTCCGCGTAGGCGACCTCGGCGTCCTTATCGACGTCGATGATGCTGTTGCCACGGTCGCGTGAGGTCTTCAGCAGCCAGGCCACGTAGTCGGTCTGGCCTTCCATCGTGCGGGTGAAGTTGAACTGGCCGCCGCCGCTCTGCGGGCCGGACATGATGAACAGGTTGGGGAAGCCGTGGCTGTGCAGGCCCAGGAAGGTCTTGACGCCTTCATCGGCCCATTTCCCGCGCAGCGTGCGGCCGTCGCGCCCGACGATCATGTTGAACGAACCCGCGCCCATCCACTGGAAGCCGGTCGCGTAGATCAGCACGTCGACCGGGTACTCCACGCCGTCATGCACCACGCCGCGTTCGTTGATTCGGCTGACGCCCACGGGGGCGGTGTCGATCAGGTGAACATGCGGCAGGTTGAAGGACGGCAGATACTCATCATGGAAGGTCGGCCGCTTGCAGCCATAGGCGTAGTAGGGCTTGAGCGCGGCGGCGGTCTTCGGATCCTTGACGATCGCATCCACGCGGGCGCGGATCTGTTCCATGATGCGGAAGTTGGTGTTGAGCTGCCGCTCCATCAGTTCGTCGGGCGACAATTCACGATCGAACACCCGCTTTTCGCGGACGGCGGTGACTTTGCCCGACAGGTAGTCGTCGTTGCCCTTCAGCGCGGTGCGGCCGGAGGAAATCTGGGCCAGGCGTTCCCGCCGCTGCTTCGCCCAGTTGGGCTCCTTGGACCAAGTTTCGATTTCTTCCTGTGTGGTCACGCGCTGGTCGCGCACGTCGATCGTGGAGGGGGTGCGCTGGAACACATAGAGTTCCTTCACCACCTTGGCGATTTCCGGGACCACCTGCACGGCGCTGGCGCCGGTGCCGATGATGCCGACGCGCTTGCCGGCCAGATCAACATGGTAGTTCCAGCGGGAGGTATGGAAGGCTTCCCCCTTGAAGGTCTCCATGCCCTCGATCCGGGCGAGCTTCGGCGTGGTGAGGGATCCGTTGGCCAGCACGACATAGCGCGCGCGCATTTTGTCGCCGCGGTTGGTGGACACGGTCCAGCGGCCGGCTTCCTGGTCCCATTCGGTGCGCTCGACCGTCGTGTGGAACAGGCAGCGATCGTAGAAATCGAGCTTTTCGGCCATCAGCTGGCAGTATTCGAGGATTTCGAAGCCGGAGGCGAACTTCATGGTTGGGAAGTAGCCCATCTCCTCCAGCAGCGGGAAATAGCTGTAGGATTCAACGTCGCAGGCGATGCCGGGGTAGCGGTTCCAGTACCAGGTGCCGCCTACGTCGCCGCCCTTCTCGCAGACGCGCACATCCTTGAAGCCGGCGTCGCGCAGCTTGTACCACAGGATCAGCGCGGCGAAGCCCGCGCCGATGATAACGATCTCACAATCGTCGGTCAGGGCGTCGCGCTCGATCGGCGGGGCGGAGTAGACGTCTTCCAGGTACTTCGAAAACTCACCTTCCATGGTGATGTAGTCGGCGGCACCCTTCCGGGATTCCTTGTACTCGCGGTACTTGGCCTGCTCCTCGGCGTTGAACACCGCGCCGGGCGGAGGCGGCGGCAGCGTGATCAGCGCTTCGTCCGCGATCGGGGAATAGCCCTTGCCGGCGATCTTCTCGCTTGCCTTGGCGGCGCGGGTATTGAAAATCTTCAGGCCCGTCTTGTCGTCGATTCGGATTGATGCGGTCATGTCTGGTAACTCTTACGGTTTGAGCCGGGGCGGTTTGTGCCGGGGAGGTTCAGGTCGAAACGCTCTATTGGTCTGCCCGGCCGGTCGGATGACAGGATAGCCGCCGATTGGCACATAGGGCAACGACGAGCCGGCCGAGCGGCGGAAACCGGTTCGGATTCGTGATCAAAGCCAAGTGTGCCTCCGGGCCTGACGCGGTCACGGCGCTGGTCCGGATTTTGCAGACAGGTCCTGTAACCGTTGTTCAGGGAAATTCGAATGTCCACCGTCACACGCCTCGGAATGCTGACCCCGTCCTCCAACACTGTGCTGGAGCCTGTCACCTATGCAATGTTGACCGGCGTGCCAGATGTGACCGCGCATTTCGGCCGTTTTCCGGTCACCGAAATCGCCCTGTCCGCCGCCGCCCTGGGGCAATTCGATGATTCCAACATCCTGCGGGCCGCGGAATTGCTGGCCCATGCCAAGGTTGATGTGATTGCGTGGAACGGCACATCGGCTGGCTGGCTGGGGTTCGAGGCCGATGAGCGGCTGTGCGAACGTATCACCGGCGCGACAGGGTTGCCCGCCCGAACGACGGTGCTGGCCTACCGTGCAATATTCCAGCGCGCCGGCCATGATCGGGTTGCCCTGGTGACGCCCTACACCACGGATGTCCAGGCGCGGATTCAGGCAAACTGGGGCGCGGCGGGCTTCGGCTGCCGCTCGGAACGGCATCTTTCGATTTCGGACAATTTCTCGTTCTCCCAGGTCGCGCCGGACACCATCGAGGGGATGATCCGCGCGGTCGTGGCCGAGGGGTGTGACGCCGTGGCCGTGTTCTGCACCAACCTGAACGGCGCGGCGGTCAGCGCGCGGATGGAGCGGGAACTCGGCGTCCCGGTGTTGGATTCCGTGGCCGTGACGCTGTGGGATTGCCTGTCCGCCACCGGGGTCGATACCGCCCGCGTCAAGGGATGGGGGCGGCTGTTCGAGACCAGCCGCCCGAACGACTGATCCGTCGGTTCCGCCGCTCGGCTTTGTTTTCCGGGCGGTTGACGCCATGATCGGCGCTGGCACGGAACACGGTTCCCATGAAGTTTCTCCACGCCGCCGACATCCATCTCGACAGCCCGCTCGCCGGGCTGCGCGACCGTGCCGACCTGCCGCCCGACCTTATTCGCCACTGCACCCGGCGCGCCTTCGCCGCGATGATCGATCTGGCGATCGCCGAGGACGTGGCCTTCGTCGTCATCGCCGGCGATCTTTGGGACGGGGACTGGCGGGATTATTCCGTCGGGCTGTTCTTCGCCGAACAGATGCGCCGCCTCGGCCGCCCCTGCTTCCTGCTGCGGGGGAACCACGACGCCCGGTCCGTCATCACCCGCAACCTGACATCCCCCGACAATGTCTTCGAGTTCTCCTCCCGCACCTGCACCACCTTCGAGCGTCCCGATCTCGGGGTGGCGCTGCACGGGCATTCCTTCCCCCAGCGCGCGGTGCCCGAGGACCTTTCGGCCGGCTATCCCCATCCGATCGCCGGCCTGCTGAACATCGGCGTCCTGCATACCTCCGCCGACGATCCGGGCGATCATGAGGTCTATGCCCCCTGCAACGTCGCCTCCCTCAAGCTGAAGGGATATGATTACTGGGCTTTGGGACACATCCACATGCGGCGCGTGCTTTCGGAACGCCCGTGGATTGTTTTCCCCGGCAACCTCCAGGGCCGTCATCCCAAGGAAACCGGCCCGAAAGGCTGCTCCCTGGTCACGGTCGAGGACAACGCCATCGTCGCCGTGGAGCATCGTTCGGTCGATGTCCTGCGCTGGGCCGCGGTGGATGTGGACGCCACCGGCACGGATGTCGCGCTGCTGACCGGGCGCATCGCCGCCTCGGTGCGGTCCGCGCTCGACAACGCCGACGGTCGGCCCTTGCTCGCCCGCGTCACCCTGACCGGCGCCACCGATCTGCACGGCACGCTGCTCGGCGACACCGACCAGCTTGCCGCCGAATGTCGGAACGCGGCAATCGAGACGGGGGGCATGCTCTGGGTCGAGACCGTGCGCGTCCGCACACGCCCCGTCGCGCGCGACGCCACCGGGACGCTTGCCCCGCTGCGCACCGCCTTTGTCGCCGGGCTGGACGATTCCGAACTGGTCGCCGCGTTGATCCAGGAATTTGTGTCGTTGCGGCAGAAACTACCCTCCGTTGCGCGGGACGGCATCGAGATCCCGGACGATAAGGCGGCGCTGCACGCCCTGACCGATGACGCCTGGCAGATCGCGGTCGACGCGTTGGCTGAATCGGAGCCATCATGAGGTTCCGCCGGCTCGACCTTCTCCGCTACGGCCATTTGGCCAACGTCACCCTCGACTTCCCTGACGACGTTCGGCTGCACGTCGTGCTGGGGGTGAACGAGGCCGGGAAGTCCACCGCCCTGGCCGCCATCGCGGATGCGCTGTTCGGCTTTGGCCATCGCACCGATTTCGACTTCCTGCACGGCGGTCCGCAATTGCGCATCGGTTTCACCGTCGCCGCGCGCGACGGCGCCGAAATGAGCTTTGTGCGCCGCAAGGGACGCGGTGCCACGCTGCGTGATGCCACCGGTGAAACTGTACCCGAGGATGCGCTGCGCCGCTTCATCGGCGGGGCTGGCCGCGAGCTGTTCGAGCGCGACTTCGGCCTGGACGGTGAACGCCTGCGCCAGGGTGGCCAGGAGTTGCTGCGTTCCGGTGGGGAGGCCGGGGAAAGCCTCCTTGCCGGCGCCGGCCTGACCAATCTGCGCGTTGCCCTGGCCAAGCTGGACGAGGAAGCCAGAAGCCTGGTCGGCGACGGTCGCGGCAAACGGCGCGTCTCCGAAGCGGTTGATAGCTGGCGCAAAGCGCAGCGGGAGAGCGAGGAACGCGCCGTCGCGCCCCAGGCCTGGAAGGACGCCACCGCCGAACACGACCAGGCGGAGGCTGCCCTCGGCGACATCCAGACCAGCATTCGCGCTCTCTCCGAGGAGGCCAACCGGCTGCACCGCGTCCGCCGCGTGAAGCCGTTGCTCGCCGAACTGACCGAACTGCGCCAGGAACGCGCCGAACTTGCCGACGCCCCGCATCTGCCCGCGGACGCCGAAAGCCGCTTTACGCACCTGGTCGCCCAGCACGCCGATGCCGAACGCGACGCGGAACGGGAGGGACGCGCCGCCGCTCGCTTGGTCGCCGAGCGTGCGACCCTGGCGCTGGACGATGTCGCCCTGGCGGCGCAGGACGCGATCGATGCGCTCGATGGCCAGCGCGGCGTGGTCCGCCAGGCGATGCGGGACCTCCCCGATCTCCAGGCCAGCGCGGCGGCTCGAAGGGCCACGGTAGTGGAGGCGATCGGCGACCTGGGTCTGTCTTTGGCACCCGAGGCCGCGCGCGACGCCCTGCCCTCCGCCGCTGCCCGTCGGGTTGTGACGCGACTGATCAGCCAGCACGCCGCCTGCGCGACCGCCGCGAATGCCGCCGCCCGGGATCTGGCCGCCGGTGAACGCCGTCGCGTCCAGGCCGAACAAGCTTTGGCGGCGGAACCGGAGCCCGCATCCCCCGTCTTGTTGCGACGGACGATCGATACAGTGCGCGGGGAGGGACCGCTGGAGACCGATCTGTCCCGCGCCGGGCTGGCCCTGGCCTCGGCCGAGGCCGCCGCGCGGGCCGCGCTGGATGGCTTGCCTCTCTGGTCCGGCGATCTGGCCGGCCTGATCGCCTGTCCGCTGCCCTTGCCAACGGAAACCGAAAAGGCCGCCGCCGTGTTGGACAAGGCAGGCGTCGCCCTGACCCAGGCTCGGGATGGCGTCACCGGCCTGGAAGCGGAGATCGCCGAACAGACCGACAGCCTCGTTGCCCTGACCGGGGGAGAGACGGTGCCCACCCGCCCCGTCGTCGAGGCTGCCCGGTTGCGGCGGGACCGCGTGTGGCGGCTGGTCCGCCGGGTCCTGGACGGCGGCCCGCCTCCCGCGGCCGAGGATGATCCCCCCGAGGGTCCGCTGCCGGACGCGTTCGAGGCTTTGCGCGACGAGGCCGACCGGCTGTCGGACCGGCGCGCCGATGAGGCGCAACGGGTGGCGGACGTGGTCGCGGCGACGGCGCGGCTGGACACGCTGCGGACCAGGCTGGCCGCCGCGCGGACCGCCCTGTCCCTGGCCGAGTCGGAAGCCGAACGGGCCGAGGCGGCTTGGCGGACGTTGTGGGCTCCGGCCGGTCTGACCCCCCTGGCGCCTGCCGCGATGGCGGAATGGCGGCGGATCCGGGACGACGTGCTCCGGCTGGCCGATGCGGCGGCGGCGGCCCGGGCCACCCGTGACGGCCTGGCCGAACGCTTCGCCCGCGCCCATGCCCTGCTGACCGGCGCGCTGGCTGTGGACGCGGTACCGGAACCCGCCCGAGAGACCCTGACCGCCCTGCTGCTGCGGGCCGAAACCGCCTGTTCGGCGGCCGAGGCCCGGGCCGAGGACCATCGCGCCCGCCGTAAGGCTCTGGCCGATGCCGAGGCGCGGTTGCCCGAATTGCGCCAGGCCGCGTTGGACGCTGAAACCGCCCTCGCCGCTTGGCGCCGCGAATGGACCCCCGCCGTCGCCCCGCTCGGCCTGCCCGGTGATGCGGGGATCGAGGCCGCGGAAGCCGCCGTGGCCGCCTGGGTCCGGATTGCGGAGACCGTGCCGGTCTGGCGCACCGATGAAAACCGCATCGCCGCCATGACCGCCAGCATCGCCGCCTTCGCCGCCGAGGTGGGGGCCGCGCGGGCGGGAACTGGCGAACCGGACACGGACGAGCTCACCCCGATTCTCGCGGCCAGGCTGGTCCGGCGGCTGGCCGAGGCGCGCAAGGCCGCCGCCGATGCCAAGGACCTGTCGCTGCGGATCGCGGCGCATGAGGGCGAACACGCCCAGGCCATCCAGCGCCGGACGGCGGCGGAGCAGGAACTCCAGGCGCTGCGGCTGCTCGCCGGGGCCGACGATGATGCGGGCTTGCAGCGCGCGATCGAGCGGTCCCGCCGCCGCGATGTGCTGACCGCCGCCGTGGCGCAACGCGAGCAGGCCCTGCTGGCGCAGGGTGACGGGTTGGCGGAACCGGCCCTGCGGGAGGAAGCGGCCGGCATCGACCCCGATGCCGCCGCTGGCCGCCTGACCGAGGTCGATGCGGAACTGCAAAGGCTCGGTGGCCTCCGGGAGGACCTGAGCGCCCAGCGCACCCGCGCCGCCGCCGAGCTTCAGGCGATGCGGGAGGGCCGGGACGCCGCGATGATGGCGCAGGAGGCCGCAAATGCCCTGGCCGACGCGCGGGCCGCCGCCGAACGCTATGCCAAGGTCCATGTCGCGCGGGTCCTGCTGCGCGCGGGGGTGGAGCGGTTCCGGAAGGAACAGCAGGGCCCCATGCTCCGCGCCGCCGGGGCGCATTTCGCGCAACTGACAGGCGGGCGCTACCGCCGGCTGATCGTGGACGAGGACACCGCCGGCAAGGCCGTCCTCATGGCGATCCGGGACACCGACGTGGAATGCCCGGTGGAGGCGTTGAGCGAGGGGACCCGCGACCAGTTGTTCCTGGCCCTGCGGGTCGCGGCGATCGGTGCCCATGCCGAACAATCCGAGCCCCTGCCGTTCATAGCTGACGACCTGCTGGTGAACTTCGACGACGCCCGCGCCTCGGCCGCGATCGGGCTGCTGGCCGAGCTTGGGCGGTCAACGCAGGTCATCCTGTTCACCCACCACGACCATATCGCAGCCCTGGCGGGACGGCAGGCGGGGGTGCGGGTCTGGGCGATGCCGCCGCCGAACGGATAGTCATGCGTCGGCCCGACTGATAAAGGCGGGGTCTGGCGCGACCTCAGACGCTGGCATCATCCTCCGGCTGGTGTGGTCCGGGCACGGATCTCGGAAGAGGATGTGTCCATGCGGAAACGATCCTCTGGAATTGCCCGGAACAGATCAGTGTAGCGGCCGGGCACGGCGATATCGTTCAATGTGCGCACGCGGGCGGCGGCGTCGACGCGGACGGCGACCAGGAAGCTGCCTCCGGCGTTGCCGATTTCCTCCAGCGCGCTGTGCATGCGGTCTTCGTCTTCTCCGTAGTATTTCGGGGCAACCAAGCGTTCGGCCGTGTCCGCGCCAATCACGAACGTTGCCTTGGGGAACAGCCGCGACTTCTCCAGGAACGTGGGCGCCCGCGTCAGTTCCACAGGCGATTTCCAGGCGAACTGCGTGATCCGCTGCCGGATCGCGCTGCCCTCCAACGGCGGCTTGTCGACATTCGTGACGGAGATCTCGAAAGCCAAGGGCTGTCGAGCAATTTCCTCCGCCACGCGGGCCAGCAGAAGGTGCCCGTCATGCACCGGGTTGAACGACCCCGGCATCACGACAGACGGCTGCGGCGCCGACAGCATCAACTGGCCATCGGGCAGTGCGGTGACCCGGGCAACCCCGCCAGCCACCAACTGGTCGATGGAGTCCACGGACGCGACCATCGTTTCCTCGAACAGCTCATCCGCATCCAGCAGGCTCCGCGGCGAGGGCGCGGCGACGCCGCAGGCGTGGGCCAGCCACAGGACGATCGCCCGTGCCACCAGGTCTTCCTCACCCGACCGATCCCGCCGGCCCTTGGCCAGGACCGCCGTGCAGTGGGTGACGCGCGCCGCACTGGCGCAGGCGATGTGGAACCGATGCTCCCCCCGGCGCAGACGGTCGCTCACCAAGGCCGCGGTCGCGCCCAGGCCCACGAGGTCGCCGTGCCCCGGCACCAGGCGAAGGGCGCGGGCGCGGGCAGCGTGCGCCATCGCGATCGCCGTGGCGGCGCTGCTGGCCTGGGCCGGCGCGAAGCCGAGGAACATCTCCAACGCCCCCTCATCATAGGGGACCTGCGCCTCGATCAGCAGCCGGGACCCGCCAGGGACCCGCAGCAGTTCCCCGATCGCGCCGCTCCCGCCGCCGGTGATCGCCAGCGCGGCCTTGGGGCCGGAGGCGTGGAGGGTGGAGATCAACTGTTGCCACGCAACGTCTGATGGTTTCATGGCCAGGATCCAGGGTTGCCGGGGTGGAAAGTCACGCCCTGGACCGTGCAAGGCCGCCCGGGGAGTGTCAACCGCCGCCAGCCGCGTATCCTCACCCCCCAACCTCCACCAACTCCAACCCCTCCCGGCTCGGCCCCTCGAGCATGATCGCCCGCGTGTCCCCCAGTCGGTAGATGTCGGACAGGAAGGTCACCCCTTCGCTCCGGCAATGCGCCACCCAGGCATCCAGGTCCTGCACCGACAAGGCCAAGTGGTCCTGGAACTGGCCCAGGGACGAGGCCAACGGCGTCTCCCCCTGGTTCGCGTACCAGATCACGTCCACGTCCCCGAACGTCACCCCACCCCGCGGCGCGCGGAACATCCCCTCCCGCCGCAGGGCCGGGAATGTCCGGTCCTTGGTCCTGGGCACGCGGCAATCGGCCTCGGTCACCCCCACCGCCCCGAAGCTCGCCCGCGCCGGAGCGCCCAGGACCCGCTGATACCAAAGCTGGGCGCATAACGGGTCCTCCTGCCACATGTGGACGTGGTTGAACCGTTCGGCCGGATAGTCCCCCGCGATCTCGAACAATGCCCCATCCGGCGCCGTGAAATACGCGAAGCCCGGCCCGCCCGGCGGTGGCGTGCCCGCCGCCTGGAAGGCCGCGATCTGAGCTGGCGTCACCCCCAGCAGGTCCCCGGTCCGGAACCAGGTGTCGCTGCTGACCGTCACCCAACCCTCCCCGACCCCGGTATACAGCGGGGCCACGGCCACCTCCTTCGTCGCCGCGAACCGCGCCGCCGCGGCCCGCACATCCGTCACGTGCCAGCCGAAGTGCCAGATGGCGCTTTGCGGCTCGGAGACCGGCGGCGCCTCCGTTTTCTCAAACAGCACCATCACCCCGTTCGGGCACCGCAGCGCCGGGAACCCCGCCCATTCGCCCCGCGCCGAACTCGGGAACTGGCGGATATAGAAGCCGATCGCGGCCGCCGGATCGGTGGACCGCAGGTGCAGGTGGTGGAAGCCGGGCGTGGGCGGCATGGCGGAGGGTCCCTATCGTTCTGGCGCCCCCACGCTACCCAAGCCCCCATCTCCTTGCCAGCCGCCGCCGGATCGGTCATTCCTCCGGCCCTTTCCAGGCATCGAGACCCCTCCCATGCAGCGCATCTTCTCTGGCATCCAGCCTTCCGGCGTCGCCACCCTTGGCAATTACCTGGGCGCGGTCCGCAACTGGGTCGCCCTGCAGGACGGGCATGAGTGCATCTATTGCGTCGTCGACCTCCATGCCATCACCGAGTGGCAGGACCCCCAGACCTTCGCGCAGCAGACCCGGGAAATGGCGGCCGTCCTGCTCGCCTGCGGGATCGATGCGCGGAAGCACATCCTGTTCCTGCAATCCAACGTCCGCGCCCACGCCCAATTGGCCTGGATCTTCAACTGCGTGGCCCGGATCGGCTGGCTCAACCGCATGACCCAGTTCAAGGACAAGGCCGGCAAGAACCGCGAACATGCCTCCACCGGCCTATACGTCTATCCGAACCTCATGGCCGCCGACATCCTGGCCTACAAGGCGACCCGCGTCCCGGTGGGTGAGGACCAGCGCCAGCATCTGGAACTGGCCAACGACATCGCCCAGAAGTTCAACCACGACTACGGCACGGAGTTCTTCCCCAACATCGAGCCCTTCATCATGGGCACCGCCGCCCGGGTCATGAGCCTGCGGGACGGCACGAAGAAGATGTCGAAGTCCGACCCGTCAGACCAAAGCCGCATCAACCTGAACGATGATCCCGACACCATCGCCCAGAAGATCCGCCGAGCGAAGACGGATCCGGAGCCTTTGCCCTCGGAGGAGGCGGGCCTGGCGGAACGCCCCGAGGCGCGTAACCTGATCGGTATCTACGCCGCGCTGAATGACATGAGCCCCGCGGACGTGCTGCGCGATCACGGCGGCAAGGGGTTTGGCGCGTTCAAGGAATCCCTGACCGAGATGGTCGTGGCCAAGCTGTCGCCGATCTCGCTTGAAACGAAACGACTGCTGGGGGACCCGGCGACCGTCGATGCGGTGCTGCGGGATGGCGCGCAGCGCGCCGCCGCCATCGCCGATCCCATCGTCGCGGAGGTGGAGCGCATGGTGGGATTCATGAAGCCGTAGTCTGGCTCCGGCGTCGTGTAGTCGGGCTGGGGCTTGCGCCAGTCGCCGATGCGGACGCCATGCGCCGGCGGGCCGCCGCGTAGCGCGCGCAGGGCATCGACCTTGATGCGCGTGACCATGTCCTTGGTGTCGGGGCGGAGGCTCAGATCGGCCTCCATCCTGTTGAGCTTGGCTTCCGGCAGGCGCCTGGCCTGGTTCAAAAGCCGAGCGGTTTTTTGCAGCGTGGATATGAGGGTGAGGAAGAGGTGGCCTTGCGGCGTGTGGAAGCCGTGTCTGGTCGCCTTGGCG
The DNA here is from genome assembly GCA_945873195.1 of Asaia bogorensis. GTDB lineage: Bacteria > Pseudomonadota > Alphaproteobacteria > Acetobacterales > Acetobacteraceae > Rhodopila > Rhodopila bogorensis_A. The sequence goes on along the minus strand of CAMCDA010000019.1, from coordinate 7,068 downwards.
GCCAGGACCAGGCGGCCGGCGTCGGTGCGCGCGCCGGTGCTGGCGCCGCCATGCATGCGGCAGCGGCCATTGGCCATGCGAGGCTGACGGCAGGCCAGGCCGGCCCGGGTGCGAGCGCCACAGCAGGGCAGGGTCCGCAGGTCCCGCCGGGGGTTACCGTTGCGGAGCAGGCCGGGCTGCTTTCCCGCCCGGTTCTCACCGGGCATGGGGTCGTGCTGGGGGAAAAATCCTTCCCCCTCTCCCCTCGCGGGAGAGGGCCGGGGTGAGGGGGAGCCACCCCCCAGCCCCTGCCGCGGGCCCCGGGAACCCCCGCCCACCCCCTCATGCTCGGCATCCTCACCGGGCATGGGGTCGCATCCCAGGAAAAAATCCGGATCGTCCGGCAGGTCCAGCGGTGACGGGGTGCCGGCGCGCGGGTCCCAGGCCAGGATGTCGTCGAGGTAGGGGACCGGGCCCTTTTCGGGCTGGGCCGACAGCATGAAGCTTTTGATCACCTGGGGCATGAGCGCGGCCTTGGTCCGCAGCTCCGCCCGCACCCCTTCCCCCACGCCATCCCGCATCGCTCGGCGCAGGCATTCCAGCATCGCGAGGTGCGCCGCGGTGATCCGGGCGGCCAGGATGGCCTGGGGCGGTTCCGGCGCCTGGACGGCGAGCAGGGATTCCATGATCCGGTTGGTGGCCGCGACGCAGTCTGGTTCCGGCAGGTCCTGGTCGGGGTAGGCGTTGGCGGCGAAGCGGTCGAGGTGGTCGGAGAGGGTGGGGGCGGGCATGTGGGTCAGTGCTTGGAGGGGGGCTGTAGGATGGCAGAAATAGGAAAAATGTCAAGGTAGGGGTTGGGTTGTGGGTGGCGTGTGGGTTGGGGTTGGTGCTACGATTTCGGTCGTTTTCATCCCCTCCGTCCCCTCCGTCATGGCCGGCCATGAGTTCCCGCCGAAGCCAAAACAGGAATTGCTTTTACCGCGCCAGTGGCGTACTGCTATCCCGTGTGGGACCCCGACACGATCCGGTTCGAGCCTCAGGACGACAGCATCGACGACCCGGTGATGACGTTACGCGTGATTACGCCGGATGGGGTGCTGTTGGTGATGGCCGACGTGACGCAGAACGGCACCACGCTGATCGCCAGCGGCTTGCACATGCACGGCGAAGGCCTGGGGCCGAATACGGTCGGGGCGGGCAACCTGCGTATCCTTGCCCAGCTGATCTTGCAGGAGATGGATTATGACCAGCTTGTCATTGAGGGAGCGGTTCGAACGACTGGGGCCCGTCCGGGGCATCGACCGGGTCGTCTCCGGTTCACCCGCAAGCCTGCTTCTGGTTCCGGTGGCGGATCGCGCGCAGCTTAAGACCGTGTCGGCGGCGATTGAACTTGCCCGGCGTGGTATCCCGCTGTTGCGGGCCAAGCGGACGCTGGAGGAAATGCTGGATAGCGGCAGGGCCTATGTGCGGCTGCCGGTGGTGGAGGACGTCGCCGGGTTGATCGAGACCCTGCGCGGGATGGGGGTCGTGGCAAGCGTCGCCGCGCCGCCGGACACCGTGGATGTGAAAGCGATCCGGGAGCGGTTGGGGCTGACGCAGGAACAGTTCGCACTGCGGTTCCGGATTGATCCTGACGCGCTGCGGAATTGGGAGAGTCGGCGGCGGGCGCCTGACCCGATGGCTCGGAGCTTGCTGCGCGTGATCGAGCGGGATCCGGATTATGTGGAGGAGATTTTGTCGGTGGGGTGATGAACTGCCAATTTAGCTTGGCCTATCAAAGTACATCTTTTTTGGGATAGACTTGTTGGTTGCTTTCTGATTGATCTTTCAATCACTATGCGTCGTAAGGCTGTTCGATTCGTTGACGGTTTAGGCGCAAAGGTAGGCTGTCACTGATCCTGGAGATTTGCCCGATCGGAAACTGCCTATCTCATATCAGCGAACCAGGATGGGAGTTTGGCGCTCGCAATGATCTTCTTTCCCGACACAAATTTTTTCCTGCACTTTAGGGATCCGCCCGAGATACCCTGGGCGACTGTGACGTCAGACGATACCGTCATCCTTCTGATATGTGACAACACCGCGCGTGAGTTGGACAAGAAGAAGTTCGAGCTCCGTGGTCGAGCGCAGGACAGGGCACGCAAGTGGGCATCGATTTTAGGGGAGATCGTCGACACCGGAGGCCCGAAAATTTTGCGTGCAACTGGCCCGAAGGTTATAGTCGATCTGCAGGTTGAGCGCCCGCTCGGATGGATACCTCCGAACGACCTTGAGTCGCACAATCTGGGTGATGACAAGTACATAGCAGATGTACTCGCTTATAAGTCTACAGCCAACGGTCAGCAATGTGCTATCTTAACAGCGGACACTGGGCCGTTGTTGAAAGCTAAGCGGCATGGCCTGACTTCGGTTCGCATAAAAGATGATTGGGGTCTGCCTGAGGAGCCAGACTCGCGGGCGAGGACTATAAAGCGATTAGAGGAGGAGTTGGCGAAGGAGCGCAAGCGTGGCCCTGAGGTTACGCTAACAGCGAAGATCGGGACTCAGGTGGTCAAAGAGATCATCATCGAGGTTTCCAAATATCCCGACTTGACCACCGAAAAAATCGCGATGCTCGTTGAGGAGTTAACAACGGCTTACCCCTGCGTGATCGAGTTCCCGCGTCCGGACGAGGACAGCAAGACGAATCCGTCCATACGATCTCCCCGTCCATTTGATTTGGCAGACCTTGCTGAACCGTTCGACTGGGTCGGTCCAACGGAAAAGCAGATCACAACCTATCGCACAGCCTATGGAGAGTGGGTCGAGAGCTCAGCCATCCCCTCATTTTTTATTCTGTGATTCCAAGGTAGTAGGTTGGTATGCCAAGTCGTCCCGCCACCTGCAACGGGAAGCTGGGCCAGCTGAACGGGTCACACCCCGAGTCACGTAACCCAGCCTGATACAAAAAGCGGTGTCCAGGAGAGTCGCGGCCTGCATGGACATAGTAATGCGGGAATCAAAAATGAGGGGAGTCATGAGGGTCGAGAGGGCTCGAGATCTGATGCGGACCCAGCCGGCTGTGAAACAGGAGCCCGCGTTCGAAGCCAGATTTGAATTGGCACTATCGAATGAGGGCACTGCGCCCGCTGAAAGTGTGTGGGTAACGTTCGAGGTTAGCGACGGCTTGGCCTTCAAGAATACGCGCCGCGTAGACGACAGCAATCAAGACCACAACCAGCGTGGGACAAAAACCACGGGGCAACGCCCGGTTCTTGGCGTCCCTCCGATCGCTCCGAGATGGAAGAAAATTTACCGACGGCAGAGTTCAAGCGATGCGTCACCACTAGATACGCTGCGCAATGCAAAAGGCTTTGGACTAGTGGATAAAATCAAACGGAAGAGTCCCATGAGAATGGCGGAATCCGGCCGTTCTGGCAGTCTACAGGCCGGAACCAAGCGTCAGGTTCTATCCACTAGGTTCTTTGCATAATGCCAACACTTTCCGAATGGCATTACCGGCGGATACGTTGGCACAGCACGCTGGTATCAGAGCCATGATGGCAACTGAAGAAAAATTAAGAGGTATAATCGGCCCCCATATTGATTCTATTAAGAATTACACAGATTCATATGGGATAAATTTTGCAGATCCCACTTGGAGCGGTCTGCCGAGGGACATGTCGAATCCTTCACCATTTTTGCCGCTACTATCGCAATTGCCGGAGATCCCCAGGCACGATCCAGAAGCTTTTTATTGGAAGGGACGTCCGGCGACCTCCCATTCGAAAGTTTGGGCTTTTGAATGCTCTGTTCTGCGGCACCGTATAGGTCCAGAGATCTGGCGAATACCGGTTGTTGCTTGGCTTGATTCGTTGCCTCGTAACGGCGGATGTATCACGGTCAGGGTGCATGGCCGTAACTTACGACAACCCGTCGAAAAGAAAATTCCCGTAAAGCTTAGAATTCGAGAGGAGAACTCAGAATTGGTCGTCCGGGACGTGTTGCCTGAACTCATGCGTCGGTAACTTCATGACGCGGCAGTAGTAGCGTCATGAGAGAGATCGCCAGAATCACCCGGCGATTGCTGCAGGCTGCGCCCGAGCTCGACAGAGCCACCACCCATGCAGGGGCCCACAGATTGCATTCTGTCGGATTATCTACGATTCTTTCTGCGTAGTCTGCGGCGGTATGAAGTCATGAAAAGCAGGATCGAGGTCGATACGTTAGCGATGTCCAAATCCGAGACCCAGTACCGCAGTGAAGCCGTTCACGCGTCCGCGGTCGTTGATGCAATCACACCCCGAGAGGCAGCCAAGATCCTCCAGGTGTCCCGCCCCTCTGTCATGCGTCTGATAAAGATGGGCTTTCTCTGCCCCCGTAAGGTCGCCTCCCGTAACAAGCTTTCCCGCGCCGACGTCCTGGCCTATCAGGCGGCCCACGCGCTGGAGCAGCGTAAAGCCCTGGCCAACCTGACCGCACTGTCCGACGAGTACGATTTCTGATCCCACACGGCACAGCCGGAAAAGACGTGGGTGGCGGCCCTGCGGCCGCCATGACGGGGGGCGATGTCGGCGGCCACCACGACGCGAGGGCAAGGCCAGTGCTGCCCACCTCGAGAGCCCCCTACTCCCCCAAAACCACATAATCCCCCGACCGTTCCCCCCGAACCGCCCCAGCCAGCCCCACCGCCAGCCGATCCGCGATCCCGGTCGTGAAATGCAGCGCGTCCCAATAGTGATCATCCTCCGTCGTAATCCCGCTCGGCCGCATGAAATCCACCGCGACCCCCCGAGGCAGAGACCCCGCCAAATCCGCCGCCCGCCGCTTGCACTCGGCCCACACCGCGGCGCCCTCCTGCTCTGCGGGCACCTGCAAGACGCGGTGATACGGCACGAAGAACAGCACCACCCTTGTCTCCCCCGGCACATCCGCCAGCAGCGCGCGCAGATCGTCCAGGGCCGGAAACTGCCAGGTCTCGGGCGGGCCGGCACGCACGCCGGGCGGCACCAGAGGGCCGGCGGCGCGCAGGTTGCGGGCGACCTTTTCCCGGTCATACGCCTCATCGGGGGGGACAAAGCGCGTATAGCCGTCGCGCCCATACGTCTCGGCCTTCAGGCCGGTCGGGATGCCGAACAACTGGCCCGCGGTCTCGATCGCGTAGAGGTTCAGCATCTCCCGGTAGCCGGTCCAGGCATTGTCCTCATACATCCATTCCGGCATCGGCCTGGGCGTATAGATCTGGTAGTCCGGGCCGGTGACGCACCAGCGGACATCCATCCCCAGCATGATGACGCGCGGGTGGGGATGGGCGCGCAGGAAGACGCGCATCAGGCGCAGTTGCTCATGCACCGTCGCGTCGTTCATCGACAGGTTGGCCATGCGCGTGCCGAACAAGGGGTCCAGCGTGGCCGGGCGCAGCAGACGGCTGGTGGAGGTGCCGAACAGCGCGCTGTCGAACCGGTCCGACCGCGCGAGCGCCGGGAAGGCAAACCGGGCGTTGGAGGCCACGGGCGAGCGATCGAACGGCGGGGAAAGCGGCAGCGTGTCGAACGGATCGACGATCACGATGAACGCATAGACGATCGCCACCGCCACCGCCGCGGTGCCGGCGGACAGGCGGAAAAAGCGCCTCCAGGCGCCGGGGTCAGAACTGGAAGTAGATGAAGACATTGGGCAACCGGCCGCCGATCGTGATGATTAGATAGGTCAGTCCCAGCCCGATCGGCACCGCGATCCACGGGGAGGGACGCAGCAGTTCCAGCGCCGCCCGCTGGCTGGTGGGGCCAATCAGGGCGATGGCGGCGCCGATCAACAGGGCGGCCCAGGCTTCCTGGCTGATGACCGCCGAACCAACGCCGTTGAGGCCGGCCATGGCGCCCAGGATGTCGCCGGCGGTCGCGAAGTCGGGCGCGCGGAACAGGACCCAGCAGGCCATGACGAACAGCAGGGTCAGCAGCCAGCCCAGGATCGCGGGCATGCGGAGACCGGCTTTCTCCCACAGATGCGACAGCGCGAGGGCGGCGCCGTGGAGGCCTCCCCACACCACGAAGGTCCAGGCGGCACCGTGCCACAGGCCGCCCAGCAGCATGGTGACGACGACGTTGGCGGCCTGGCGCGCGGGGCCGCAATGGCTGCCGCCGAGGGGGATATAAAGGTAGTCGCGCAGGAAGCGGCTGAGCGTCATGTGCCAGCGCCGCCAGAAGTCTCGGATGGAGACGGCGCGGTAGGGGGCGTCGAAGTTGACCGGCAGGCGCAGCCCGAACATCAGCGCCAGGCCCAGCGCCATGTCGGAGTAGCCGGAGAAATCGAAGTAGATCTGGAGCGTGTAGCCGCCCGCCGCGGTCCAGGCCTCGGCGGCGCTCAGGGTGGTGGTGAGGGCCTTGGTAAACAGCGGGTCGATGGACATTGCCAGCGTGTCGGCGATGGCGACTTTCTTGGTGACGCCGATGACGAACAGGGTGAAGCCGCGCGCCAGGTTCTCCCACATCGCGGGGCCGCGGGGATTGGCCTGGAACTGGTGGATGATCTCGTTGTGGCGGACCAGGGGGCCGGCGATGAGCTGGGGGAAGAAGCCCACGAACATGCAGAAGTCGAGGAAACCGTAGATGTGCTTGTCGCCGCGGCGGAGGTCGATCAGGTAGGAAATCTTCTGGAAGACAAAGAAGGAGATGCCGAGCGGCAGGATCAGCGACCAGGGCTGCCAGGGTTGGCTGGTGAGGTCGAAGATCGTGCCGCGCAGGAAGTCGACGTATTTGAACAGGCCGAGCACGGCGAGGTTGCCGATGACTCCCAGGATCGGAATCCAGCGCGCGCCGGTGCGGCCGAACCACAGCGCGACCAGCCAGTTGGCGATGGTCAGGCTGGCGAGCAGGGGGACGAACCGCATGTCCCACCAGCCGTAGAATCCCATGGAGGCGGCGACGATCAGCAGTTGCCGCGCCGTCCGGTGGTTCGCGAGGGGTAACTCCCAAGCCCCCCACCGTGAGCAAGAAAGGCGCTCGTGGAGGTACGGCGGGGCCAGCGTTATCCGGATAAAGCGAGGATGAGTGAAGCCGGCGTGGTCGAGAGGGCCGTGAGAAGATTCCAACCTTGTTTCCGGGCGGTGGA
>CAMCDA010000018.1 GCA_945873195.1 Asaia bogorensis | reverse complement strand
AACGACGGCGCCGGATCTCGGCAATCATATCCATGAACAACACCCCAGATTCTCCAGCGCAAATGCCGGATGATCGCACGGACCAGGGTGGAAACTATTGGACGCTGTTTACCCCCGGAATCTGGAAAGATTTGCACGCTGTTTTACAGGTCCATATCGTTTAACGAGGTCATTGCATGCTTTCGAGACGCGGCTTCATCGCAACGACCGCGGCCACCGCGACGGCCACGGCGGCAACCCCCGCCATGGCCGCCGGCGGGGGCACGTTGCGCATCGCCATGACGGCGTCGGACCTTCCGACCACGCACGGTATCCCCAATAACGGGTTCGAGGGGTTTCGCTTCCTCGGCTACCAGCCCTACGACGCCCTGGTGAACTGGGATCTGCTGAACAACCGCGACCAACCGGCGGCGTTGCGTCCGGGTCTGTTCAGCGCCTGGAAGATCGACGAGGCGAATCCGCTGCGGTGGCTGTTCACCGTTCGCAAGGACGTGAAGTTCCACGATGGGACCGATTTCACCGCCGACGCGGTGATCTGGAACCTGCGCCGGGTCTATGACGAGAAGTCGCCGCAATACGATGCCACCGCCGCGCCGATCATCAAGGCGGCGGTCTCGATGCTCGATGCCTTCGAGAAGCTGGATGACAATACGATCGTCATCACGACGAAGTTCCCGTTCAGCTTCTTCCCTTACATGCTGACCCGCGTCCTGATGGTCAGCCCGGCGCAATGGGAGGCGGTAGGCAAAAGCTGGGCCGAGTTCTCCAAGAAGCCGGTCGGCACGGGTCCGTTCAAGATCAGCCGCGTCGTGGCCGGCCAGTATGTGGAGATGGTCCGCAACGAGGCCTATTGGGACAAGGACCGCATCCCCAAGCTGGACAAGCTGGTTGTCTATCCGATGCCGGAACCCACCACGCGCGTCGCCGCCCTGCGGTCCGGGCAGGTGGACTGGATCGAGGTGCCGGCCCCCGACTCCATCCCCTCCCTCCGGCAGGCGGGGTTCGAGGTCACGCTCTGGTCCTATCCGCACACCTATCCCTATGTGCTGAACACGATCGAAGGCTCCCCCTTCGCCGATGTGCGGGTCCGGCGCGCGATCAACTACGCTATCGACCGGGAAGGGTTGGTGAAGCTGATCAACGGCATCGCCCGTCCGGCCCAGGGTCTCTACACGACGGAAGCCCCAGCCTTCGGTTCCCCGAAGGAGCGCTACACCTACGATCCGGAAAAGGCCAAGGCGCTGCTGAAGGAAGCGGGCTACGGTCCGGGCAAGCCGGTGAAGGCCAAGATCATGATCTCCACGTCAGGGTCCGGGCAGATGCTGCCGATCCCGATGAACGAGTACATGCAGCAGAACTGCAAGGCGGTCGGCATCGATATCGAGTTCGACGTCGTGGAATGGGGCACGATGCTGGTCGCGGTCCGCAACGATCCGCGCGCGGCGCAAAGCCGGGGCGTGCACGGGATCAACATCAGCCTCGCCTGGGTCGATCCGGCCGCCATGTTCCGGTACTATGCCAAGGAGAGCTTCTCCCCCACCAACTACAACTGGGGGCACTGGCTGAATGAGGAAGCCAGTTCCAACCTCCGCAAGGCCCAGAACACCTTCGATCCGGCCGAACAGACGAAGTTCCTGGCCAAGGCGCATGAAAGCGTGGTGGACGATGCCGCCTGGCTCTTCATGGTCCATGACATGAACCCGCGCGGCATGTCGAAGAAGGTCAAGGGCTTCCAGCCGGTGCAGAGCTGGTTCCTCGACCTGACGCAGATCACTGTTGGCTGAGGATCCATATCAACGCGGACGCAACGGCCATGACGGTATCTACACCGTCATGGCCGTTGTGATGACCACCTGCTGGGATTGAAGTCCTGGTATCAACTCAACGCCAGGATGGGCAGCGGATTACCCCCTGCCCCATTTCGGGATCCACCCGACTGCATGGTCCCGGAGTGGCGCGGAACATCTCCGACGACAGGACCATTGTGCCGCCTTCGATGAGCGGATCGTACTTCAGCCCTGCGTACCCTCCTCGGCCGCATCAATAATCGATACATGCGCGGCGACGATGCGCCATCCCTCGGGCATGCGTGCCCAGGTCTGCATCTGCCGACCCACCTTGCCCGGGGTGGTTTCCCGATGAAACAAGGTGGAGGCCGTCGCGCAGTCACGCCCAAACGTGGTGATGACAGTACGAGAGGTGCGGCGCATCAGCCCAACCGGCGACCGGGCAGAGCGGAAGGCGCCAATCTCATCCCACCCGTGCAGGATTTCGTTGATACCGTAGCGGATGGTCAGCGGGCTGTTCCAGAACAACGCTTGCAAGGTCGCCACGTCATTGGTGATCAGGGCTGCTTCATATGCCTCGAAGGCCGTCTCTACCTCCGCGACGATGGCCGGTAGGTTGATATCCATGAATGGTCTCTCCGGGGTGCGTTGTTAATGCCGCGCAAACCATGGGCCAGATCGCCGGGTGGGATGATCAGCCGGGTGTAACCAGAAGACACTCGACCTCGGCGCCGCCGGCCCTGACCGCCGCTGGCGCCGTTACCGCGCAGTCCGCCACCGCAACCGGGCAGCGCGGATGGAACCGGCAGCCGGGCGGCACGTTGGCGGGGTCGGGCATCGTATCGCCCAATCCAATTTCAGGGATTCCCAGGCCCGGCTCAGGCGTCAGCACGGAAGCCAGCAGCGCCTGCGTGTAGGGATGCCGGGGCGCGTGGAACAGAGCGGCGGAGACGTTCCGCTCCACGATGCGGCCCAGATACATGACCGCGACCTCGCTCGCGACGTGCTCCACAACCGCCAGATTATGGCTGATGAAAAGGTAGGACAGCCCGAACTCTCGTCGCAGTTCGGCCAGCAGATTCAGGATTTGTGCCTGTACCGAGACATCCAGCGCGCTGGTCGGCTCATCGCAGACCACAAGCCTGGGGCGCAGGATCAGTGCCCGCGCAATTGCCACACGCTGGCGTTGCCCGCCGGACAGCTGCGCCGGCAAGCGCTCTCCCATCGCGGGATCTAGTCCGACCCGTTCCATGATCGCCTCGACGCTCGACCGCGCTTCGGCATCGCTAGCACCGCCCTGCGCGACCAGCGGCATACCGACGATGTCACGAACGCGGCGGCGGGGATTCAGGGAGGAGAATGGGTCCTGGAACACCGGCTGGACGAGCCGAGCACGTTCCCGCCGATCGAGGTCATGCAGACGCTTGCCGTCGATCAAAACTTCTCCCGACGTCGGCTTTTGCAGCCCGAGGATGATACGGGCCAAGGTGGATTTACCGCAGCCCGACTCACCGACAACGCCGATCACCTCGCCAGCGTTCAGCGTGAGAGAAACCCCATCAACCGCGACGACACGGCGCGGCCGGCCGAACAGACCGTCGCGGACTCGGAATGTCTGGCTGACGTTACGAACTTCGACCAGCGGCGCGCTCATGACCGGATGATCTCCGCCGGCTCACGTTGGCACAGGTAGTCGTGACCACTGGCCAAGGGGCGGCGTGGGATGGTGCCGGCGCAATCTGGTCGCGCCAGTTCGCAACGCTGGCGGAAGGCGCAGCCGGTGAAGCCATGCTCGACCCGGGGAACCATGCCGGGGATGGAACCAAGCGGGTCGCCTGGCTTGATCTTGCCAGGGACGGGCACGCAGGACAGCAGACCGCGGGTGTATGGATGCATCTGGGCACCGAACAGATCCGCGACCGGGCCGGTTTCCACGACCTCGCCGGCATACATGACGGACACCCGATGGGCGACCCGGGCGACAATACCCAGGTCATGGGTGATCAGCAGAATCGCCAGGCCCAGATCCTGCTGCAATTCCGCCAGCAGTTTCAGGATCTGCGCTTGCACCGTGACATCCAGTGCCGTGGTCGGCTCATCCGCGATCAGCAGTTCCGGCCCGCACATCAAAGCCATGGCGATCATGACCCGCTGGCGCAGGCCGCCCGAAAGCTGGTGCGGATATTGGGTCAGCCGCATGCCAGGGGATGTGATCCGAACGCGCTCCAGCAATTCCGCGGCGCGATCCATCGCGGCGCGTTTGGACCCTCCACGATGGCGGATCAACACCTCCGCCATCTGGGAGCCGACGGTGTAGGCGGGATTGAGGCTGGTCATCGGCTCCTGAAAGATCATCGCCATGCGGTCGCCGCGCAGACGGGAAATCTCGCGCTCCGACAGCCCCATCAGGTCCTGCCCATCAAAGCGCAGCCCCGCGGCGGAACGGACGGCGGTGGGCGCCAGCAGCCCCATCACAGCCAGGGCGGTGACGGACTTGCCGCATCCAGACTCACCGACCAGGCAATGGGTTTCCCCCTTTCCGACCTGGAATGAGATGCCGCGCACGGCCGCCAGGCCGCCAAAGCCGATTTCCAGCCGTTCGACGTCCAACAGCGCCATTAGGTTGTCCGTCCGGTGTGCAGCAGGTCGCGCAGGCCATCCCCCAGCAGATTGATGCCGAACACCAGCGCGCAGAGCGACAGGCCGGGGATCATGATCACCCAGGGGCTGAAAAACATGTAGTCCTTCCCTTCCGCGATCATCAGTCCCCAGGACGGCAGCGGCGGCGGCACACCCAGGCCGAGGAAGGACAACGCGGCCTCCAGCAGAATTGCCAGCGCCATCTCCAGCGTCGTGACGACCGCGAGCGGTGCCAGGATGTTCGGCAGGATCTCCCGCAGCACGATGTGAAACTGGGAGCAGCCGGCCGACCAGGCGGCGGCCACGAAGTCCTGCGTGCGGACCTGCATCGTCGCCACGCGCGCGACCACGGCGAAGCGATCCCACAGCAATAGGCCGAGCGTCATAACGACGACCGTTGTGGAACCACCGACCAGTGACACGACTGCCAGCGCGACCAGGATCAAGGGGATCGACAGCCGCGTTGTGATGGCGAACATCACGACATCATCCACCTTGCCGCCGAAGAAGCCTCCGGCGACGCCGATCGCCGTACCGATCACGCCGGACCCCACGACGGTCAGGATGCCGATCAGCATCGAAATGCGAGCGCCATAGATCAGCCGGGACAGATAATCCCGGCCTAACTGATCGGTCCCGAGCAGATAGGCGGGGTTCGTACCGTCCATCCAGAACGGCGGCAGCAAGCGCCGTGTCAGGTCCTGCAGATACGGATCATGCGGCGCCAGCAACGGGGCGAAAAGCGCGATCAGCCCAATCCCGACGAAGATCACCGCGCCGATCCAAAGACCGATCTTGTTGGAGGCCCTCATGATGCGCGGAGCCGGGGATCGAGCACCGCGTTCAGAAGGTCAGCCAGCAGCGTCAGCAGCGTGTACAGGATCGCAAGCAGCAGAACGACCGCCTGCACGGTCGGGAAATCGTTCTTGCTGATCGACTCCCAGGCCAGGAACCCTACTCCGTGCAGAGCGAATACCGTCTCGATAACGATTGATCCACCAAGCATGAATCCCAACTGAACGGCGGCGATGGAAACAACCGGCATGGCGGCGTTGCGGGCCGCGTGCTTGAGGATGATGGACCCGCGCGACAGGCCCTTGGCGCGCGCTGTCCGGATATAGTCGGCCGCCATCGCGTCGATCATCCCACTGCGCGTCAGCCGCATCAGGGCCGGGATGGCGGAAAACGACAGCACGATTCCAGGCATCACGAAATGCTGCCACGTGCCGGTGCCGGAGACCGGCAGCCACCCGAGATGCAAGCCCAGTGTGATCATTAGCATGAGGCCAAGCCAGAAGGATGGCAGCGCCTGGCCCAGAAGTGCGACCAGCGAGATCAGGCGGTCGATCAGCCGGCCCTCATTCAGCGCGGCGATTACCCCCAAGGGCAGCGCGACGACCAGTGCGATGCCCAGCCCCACCAATCCAAGGGTCATGGTGATGGGCAACCGATCGAAGATCAGCGTGGAGACGCGTTCCTTGTAGAAATAGGACTGGCCGAAGTCGCCCACGGCGGCGCGCATCACCCAGTCAAAGAACTGTGTCACTATGGGCTTGTCCAGGCCATAGGCCTTGCGGACAACCTCGATATCGTTGGCGGTCGCGTTTGGCCCGGCGATCGAGGTCGCCAAGTCACCCGCGAGGCGGGTCAAGGCGAAGGCGAAGATCAGGACCGCAGTACAGACCAGCAGCGCAACGATCAACCGGCGAAAGAGCAACAGAAGCATCAGCAACCTTAGCCGTGTGTCGGGTTCGGAAACAAGCGGGGCCAAACACTGAAATGCGCTCTGCCACCGAGCGGGTCACACTGATTTGAACCCGGCTTGCTCCAACCGCCATGCCGTCCGTAACACGAGGTCCTCGCGCCAGGGCGCGGCGATGATCTGGACCCCGATGGGCAGGCCAGGTCCGGCCACGGGCACTGTTGCCACCGGCAATCCGATGAACGAAATCGGCTGGGTGTAGATTCCGATATTCGGCCGCAGCGGCACGATTTCTCCGCCAAGGTCCAAGGTTGTCTGGCCGAGCGCAAGCGCCGAACACGGGGTCGCGGGGGCAAGAAGGATGTCCACGTCATCGAACAGTGTCAGCACGGCGTCACGATACCAGCGGCGAAATTTCTGGGCGCGGGTCACCAGCGGCGCGGGCACCAGCGCGCCGGCAATCAGCCGGTCCCGCACCGCGGGATCGAAGTCGCCGGGACGGGTCCGAAGGCGGTCCAGATGCAGGGCGGCGCCCTCGGTCGTCGAAATCACGAAGGCGGCGGCGCGGGCGCGGGCGGCTTCCGGCAGTTCCATCTCCCGCGTGGCGCCGAGGCTTTTGGCCACCGCGGCGACGGCTTCAAGGGCCTGTGACGTGGCGCCCATGCGGAAGTATCCGCCCAGCATGGCGATGCGCAGTCCATCCGGCCCGCGTGCCAGGTCCTGGCTAACCGGTTCGGCAGAACGGTCGGCGCAGGTAGGGTCGGCCGGGTCCGCGCCCTGCATCGCGTCATAGGCGCGCGCAAGATCATCGACGGTGCGGGCGAGCGGCCCGAGATGGTCGAGGCTCGTGACAAAGGGAAAGCTGCCGGCCCGCGACAACCGGCCGAAGGTGGGCTTCAGCCCGAACACGCCACAGAATGACGCCGGCACACGGATCGAGCCGTTGGTGTCCGATCCCAGGGCCAGCGGCACCAGCCCCCCGCCAACCGCGCCACCCGATCCGCCGGACGACCCACCGGTCATGCGGGTTGGGTCGTGGGGGTTGCAGGACGGCCCGTCGTGGACGTTCTCGCCGGTGAAGTCATAGGCGTATTCGCCCATGTTCAGCGCTCCCACCAGGATCGCTCCGGCGGATTCCAGGCGGCGTACCAGCGTTGCGTCGGCCTCTGCGGGGGGCCTGTCGCGGTTGATGCGCGATCCGGCGAGAGTCGGTAGTCCGGCCACATCAATGAGGTTCTTCACCGCGAAGGGCATGCCCTCTAGCGGTAATGCCGGTCGCCCAGCCTTGCGGGAGGCGTCCAGCGCTGCCGCGCGGGCCCGAGCGCGATCCGCGACGACCGCGGTGAAGGCATTGAGCACGGGATTGCGTTCGGCGATCCGAGCGAGCGTGGCTTCCACCGCCGCCGTGGCGGATGCCGCCGTCATGCCCGGAATACCGGGGCTGGGTCGGCCTCATCCGGCAAAGGGAAGGCATCCACGAGGGCGGCGAGGCGCAAGGTGACTTCAAGGTTGGCACGCACCGCGTCGTGCCACGCGGGATCGACTGTGATCCCCAGCACGGCCGTGCCCGCGCTGATCAGTGTGTCCAGGTCATCCGGCGGCATCAGGCGTTCTCCTTCCCGAGAGCCCTGGCGGCGAGCCAAGCGCGCCAGCCCCCATGGGCCGTGATGTCGGGCTTGCCCGCGACGCCGTCGGCCTCCGCCAGGAAGCCGAGACAGGGGCCGTCGGTCAGATCGACGGTTCCAAAACCTAGTGGCGCTGGCACTCGGGCGAGCAAGGCGCCGATGGCGGTGGTGGGCAATGCCCACACCTCGCCCTCGATGGCCGAACCTTCGGGGGCGCGCAGCAGGCCGGGGCGTTCCCCGATCGCGTGCAGGCGATAGGTGGGGATGGTTCGGGCCACGCGCAGGAACCGCCCGCCCAGATCGAGCAACTGCCCGTTCAAGGGCAGGCCGGACATATGCGCACCGATACAGAACAGCGCCGTTTCCTCGGGAACCATCGGATCGGTTGCCTCGGCGGGGGGCAGTGCCAGACCGGTCGCGCCGGAGGTGGTCGCGCGCGCGCGGTGGATCTGATCGGCGATCGCCGCCAGCCGTCCTTCGGACCAGGCTGGCCCGATCAGTGTCACGCCAACCGGTAGGCCATCGGGCCCGAACCCGGCCGGGACCGCGATCGCCGCCAGATCGCAAAGATTGACGAAGTTGGTGAAAATGCCCAACCGGCTGTTGGGGCCGATCGGATCGGCGGCGAGTTCGTCCAGCGTTGGGCAATATGGCGTGGTGGGTAGAAGCAGGGCATCGCAGTGGGCGAACAGGTCGGATGCGAGCCGTCGAGCCTGGGCCAGTTTGTGAAAGGCGTGGAACGCATCGACCGTCCGCCGGGTCTGTCCGCCCTCCAGGATGCCTCGGGTCACCGGATGGCAGGCCTCAGCGTGGTCGCGCAGCACATGCTCCAATGCCGCCGTCCGCTCCGCGACCCAGGGTCCGTCGTACAGCAAGCGGGCAATTTCCAGGAACGGGGTGATGTCGAATTGTTCCGCGGCCAGGGATTCCGCGACGGCGCGCGTTGCCTCCGCTACGGCCGGCGCGCAGATGGACCCCGGATCAGCAAACCGCACGCGCAAAGCGGTCGGCGCCTGGGACCGCCGGAGATGCGGAAACGGCGCGGCACGGGAATAGGGGTCGGCTGGATCATAAGCGGCGATCACCCGTTGGACGGCCAGCGCTTCATCGACCGAGCGCGCGAAGACCGAGATCGTGTCGATCGACCGGCAGGCAGGCACCATTCCGCGCGCCGAGACGCTGCCGATGGTAGGCTTCAACCCCACGATGTTGCCGAAGGCCGCCGGCACACGGCCTGATCCGGCGGTGTCGGTTCCCAGGGCAAAGCGCGTAATTCCCGCGGCAACCGCGCAGGCCGATCCGGACGACGATCCGCCCGGCACGTGGCCAGCGTCAAAGACATTGCGCGGGATGCCATAAGGGCTACGCACGCCAACCAGACCGGTGGCGAATTGATCCAGGTTCGTCTTGCCGATCAGGATCGCGCCGGCGTCGAGCAGGCGCCGCACGGCCGGGGAGTCCTCGGTGGGTGTGTAGGCGAAGGCCGGACAGGCGGCGGTCGTCGGCAGTCCCGCGACATCGATGTTGTCCTTGACCGCGAACGGCACGCCCCAAAGAGGACGGTCACACCGACCCTCGGCCGCCAGGGCACGGGCGCGATCGAGGATCGCCCTGTCCGGCGACCGAGTAACCCAGATCGCGGGGTCATCATGCGCGCGATCAGCCGCCAACGCGGCTTCGGCCATCGTGATCGGATCAGTCATGGTTGGTCCTCCGATGGCATGGCTTCGGCCAGTAGCGGCCAGACAGGCGCGCGCGGATCACGGGCGTAATGCTCATAGGCGAAGTGAACGATTCCGATGTGATCTCGCATCGCCAACGCCGCCGCCGTCCGGTCGCCTCGTTCGATTGCACGCACCACCCGATCGTGCTCCTCATATGAGAGCGCAAGGCGGCCCGCCGTCCGGAACTGCGCTCGCCGAAATGGCGCCAATCGCGCGCGGGTCGTCAGCGTTACCTCGGCCAGGTAGGCATTGCGACTACCCAGGTAGATGGCGTGGTGAAAGCGCTCATTCACCTCGTGATATTGCTGTGGGTCACCGCAATGGATCAGGTCGCGCAGCGTCGCGTGGATGGCGCCCAGCGCCGATCGTTCCGAGGGTGTCATTGTTATCGCGGCGAGACCGGCACACAGCGCCTCCAACTCCGCCATCACGGCGAACATATCCTCAACGCCAGCTGCGGTGGGGCGGGTGACGATGGCACCGCGATGGGGCTGGATGCTGACCAGGCCGGCCGCGGACAGCTCCCGCAGGGCTTCCCGTACCGGGGTGCGGGACACGCCGAAGCGGCGGGCGAGTGACGCCTCATCAAGCGGGGAGCCGGGCGGCAGATCACCGCGCACGATCTCGTCGGCGATCTGAATGCGGAGTCGTTCCGCATGGGTTTTCCTGGGTGCCAAGGGACGAGGTGCCATGGGCGTCAGGCCGGTGGATGCGGCACGGCCGCTAGCAGTTCGCGCGTGTAGCCAGCCGTCGGGGCCTCGAGCACCTGCTGGGCGGTGCCCTGCTCGACGATGCGGCCGGTCCGCATGACGATGACGCGGTCGCACAGCAAGCGCACGACATGCAAATCGTGGCTGACGAACAGATAAGACATGCCGAGGGTGATCTTGAGTTTCTGCAGAAGGTTCAGGACCACCGCCTGGACGGAAACATCCAGCGCGGCGGTCGGCTCGTCCAGGATCACCAGATCGGGGTTCAGCGCGATGGCTCGGGCGATGCCGACGCGCGCTTTCTGTCCACCCGACAACTGGTGCGGAAACCGATCGAGCAGATGCGTGGGCAGGCCCACGAGGCCCGCCAGTTCCTCGCACCGAGCGCGCAGCGCGTCACGGCCCATGCGGTCGGCCATGCGCAGGATCGGATCGGCGATGGCACGTTCGGCGGTGAAGCGTGGGTTCAGGCTGTCGGTCGGGTCCTGGAACACCATCTGGATGCGCTTGCGCAACGCATGGCGGGGGAAGGCGCGGGCGGGGATCGCCGCGATCTCCTGCCCATCGAAATGGATGCTGCCGTCGGATGGATCGAGCAGGCGCATGATCATCATCGATGTGGTGGACTTGCCGCAGCCGGACTCCCCCACCAGGCCGACGCTCTCTCCGCGGTCGATGTGCAAGTCGAGGCCGTCCACGGCGTTGACGGTGCCATAGGTCTTCACCAGGCCGCGCACATCCAGCAGGCGGCCGGATTTAGGCATGGTGGTCGGCACCGTCTTGGGCGGCGGGTCGGTGATCAGGTCGCGCAATGTCGCCCCAGGGCGCGGCGTCGCCCGCAACAGACGCTTGGTATAGGGGTGCGTGGGGGCCGAGAAGATTGTCGCGGCGGGTGCCGCCTCCACCACCCGGCCCTTCTCCATCACCATAACAATATCGCAATAGGTGGCGGCGAGTCCGAGATCGTGGGTGATCAGGATCGCCGACATCCTACTTTCCCAGGTCAGCTCCACGATCAGGTCCATCACCGCCTTCTGGGTGGTGACGTCCAGGCCCGTCGTCGGTTCATCGGCGATCAGCAGGCGCGGACGGCAGGCCAGCGCGAGGGCGATCACCACGCGCTGGCACATCCCGCCCGACAGCTCGAACGGATAGGCGTTGTAACGTTCCTCGGGGCGGGCGATGCGGACGCGGTCGAGCATGGCGATGGCTTTGGCGCGGGCGTCGGCACGCGCGGTCTGGCCGTGGCGCAACAGCACGTCTTCGATCTGCCTTCCGATCTTGCGGATCGGGTTCAGCGCAGCGCGGGGGTTCTGGAACACCATCGAAATCTCGCGCCCGCGCAGGTCGCGCATGTCGGCTTCCGGCAAATTCCGCAGGTCCATACCGGAAAACGTGACGCTGCCCTCGGCGATGCGGCCGGCGCGATCGAGGATGCGCATCACGGCATAGGACGTGACCGACTTGCCCGAGCCCGACTCCCCGACGATGCCCAGGATTTCGCCACGCCGGACGGACAGGTCGACATGCTCCACCGCCCGGACGACGCCGCGCCGCGTGGCGAACTCGACCGTCAGGTCATGCACATCCAGAAGCGGGAGGGTTTCCATGGCCGGCCTCATGTGCGGCGCCGCGGGTCGACGATGTCGCGCAGGCCGTCCCCCAGCAGGTTGAAGCAGAACACCGCGCCCATTAGCGTCAGGCCGGGGAACAATGCGACCCACCATTCGCCGGAGATGATGCCGGCCGCGCCCTCGGCCACCATGATCCCCCATTCCGGGGTCGGCGGGCGGACACCGAGACCGATGAAGGACAGGCCGGCGGCGTTCAGGATCGCATACCCCATGGTCAGAGACATCTGCACGACCATGATCGGCAGGATGTTGGGCAGGATGTGGAACAGCAGGATGCGCGCGTCGGTGTTGCCGGCCAGGCGGGCGGCGAGGACGAAGCCGGCGTCGCGGCGGATATTGGCCTCGGCGCGGGCCAGGCGAGCATAGAGGGGGAAGTTCACCACCGCCGTGGCGATGACGATGTTGGTGACGGTGTTGCCCAAAGCGGCGACGATGCCCATGGCCAGGACGAACAGCGGAAAGGCCATGATCGTGTCGGCGAGGCGGCCGACGATCCGGTCGGTCCAGCCGCCGAAATACCCGGCCGAGATCCCCGCCAGCCCGCCCGCCGCGAAGACGACGGCGACAGAGCTAAGCGCGATGATCATGTCGAGCCGCGTCGCCACCACGACCCGGCTGAAGATATCGCGGCCCAACTGGTCGGTGCCGAACCAATGCGCCGCCGACGGGGGACGCAGGGACGCCGAACTGTCGGTCGCCAGCGGGTCGTAGGGCACCAAGGACGGGCCAAAGATCGCCGCGAGGATCAGCACCAGAAACAGGGCGAAGGCGATGCCGGTGACCGGGTTTTCGGTGATCACGTGGCGGGCGTGCTGCAACGTGGCGGTCAGGCCGGAGGTCGGACGGACGCTGCCCATTTCGGTCGCGCTCATGCGTCGATCCTCACCCGGGGGTCAATCAGACCATACAGGATGTCGATACAGAGGTTCAGCAGCAGATACAGCACCGCCATGACCAGCACGAAGCCCTGCACGGGGGCGTAGTCGGAGGCGATCAGCGCCTCCACCGCGTAGGACCCGATGCCGGGCCAGGCGAAGACCTTCTCCACCAGCACCGACGCGCCAAGCAGGAAGGAGAACACCATGCCGAGCGTGGTGATGACCGGGAGGACGGCGTTGCGGAAGGCGTAGGTGAGGACGACGGTTGTCGGCGGCAGGCCGGCGGCGCGGGCGGTGCGCACGAAGTCGGATTCCAGGACCGCGAGCATGGAGCCGCGTGTCATCCGCGCGATCGGCGCCAAGGCGAAGATCGCAAGCGTGGCCGCGGGCAGCGCCAGCTGGGCGACCGTGCCGTGGAAGCCCTCCAGGTCACCCGTCAGCAGCGTGTCGATCAGGTAGAAGCCGGTGATGGTTGGTGGCGTGGTGGCGAAGACGTCCAGGCGCCCCAACGGTGAGGTCGACCAGCCCAGGATGTAGTAGAACACATAGACCAGCAGCAGGCCGGTAAAGAACACCGGCAGCGACACACCGGCCGTAGCGACCACGCGGCAGGCGTGATCGATGAACGAACGTTCCTTCAGCGCGGCGATGATGCCGAGCGGGACGGCGATGGAGACGGCCAGGACGAGTGCGACCAGGACCAGTTCGGCCGAGGCCGGCAGGCGCGCCGTGATATCGGACAGGACCGGCTGGCCCGTGGTCAAAGACGAGCCGAAATCTCCGCGCACCAGGTCGCCGACGTAGCGGATGAACTGCACCGGCAAGGACTGGTCCAGGCCGAGGCGTGCCTTGATCTCGGCGATGGCGGTCGGCGTTGCCGCGGGGCCGGCGAAGTAGGCGGCCGTGTCCCCGGGCAGAACGCGGGTCAACAGGAAGGTAACGATGATGACCCCCACCACGCTGGGCAGGGCCGTGGCCATGCGGCGACCGATCGGGCGGAGGGCCTTCATGGATCTCAGCCTTTCGCGAGGGAGCGGTAGTCGAGCCGCCGGTGGAACCAGTACTGGTAGCCGGTGATGTTCGGCTGCATCGCGACGTTCACATAGGGCTGATACAGCGGGATGCGGGGGATATCCTTGAAGGCCAGGTCGACGAAGCCGCGCACCGAGCGGTCATAGGTCGCCGTATCTCCGGTTGCCGCCGACATGCGCGCGCTGTCGATCAGCGAGTCCATTTCCGGCGACTTGTAGCTCATGGTGTTGAAGACGGCGTTCTGGCCGTGATAGCACCAGAAGAAGAAGTACTCGGGGTAGTCGAGCCAGCCGGAAAAGACGTTCGTATAGATAGGCAGGACCTTCTTGTTCAGTTCCGTGCGCCAGTTCGAGCCTGGGATCTTATTCAGCGTCGCCTTGATGCCGATCTTGCCGAGGCTTTCCTGCGTCAGCACGCAGATCGGTTCGTTGACGTCGGCGAAACCCAGATCGAAGGACAGGTTCGTTTCAAATCCGTCCGGATAGCCGGCCTCGGTCAGCAGGGCCTTGGCCTTTGCCAGGTCGGTCTTGAACGGGGTGGGCTGCGGCCAGGCGACCTCGGTCGGGCCACCGGTCTTGCCGAACATCGGCTTGCCCAGGCCGAACAGCACGACTTCCATGATCTTGTCATAGGGGATCGCGTACGCGACCGCTTCCCGCACCTTCGGATTATCGAAGGGCGGCTTGGTGACGTTCATGCCGATATACTGGATGCCGTTGCTGTAGGGCGTGGAGACCAGCGTCAGCTTGCCGGCGGCCTTCATCCCGGCGAAGTCCTTCGACGGCAGATCGTAGGAGATATCGGCGTCCCCGCGCTGCAACAGCGCCCGCCGATTGCCCGATGATGGGACCATCCGCCAGATGATGCGGCGGATCTTCGGCATTGCCCCGCCCTTCCAGGCGTCGTTGCGCTCCAGGATCACTTCCGTCCCGGGGGTCCATTTCGTGACCTTGTAGGCGCCCGATCCGGCGGTGTTCTGCTTGGTGTATTCCAGGCCCCAGGGATCGGCCGCCGTAGCGTTCTTCTGCACCAGGCCGGAGTTGACGACGCAGGGCACGATCACGGCCAGGTCGGGAATGGTCAGGCGGTCCTTGCGGATGAAATCAACGCGGACGGTGTGATCATCCACCACGACGAACTGCTCGGGCTTTTCGAGGCTGCCGGCCTTCATTTGGAAGGTCGGGAAGCCGCCGACCGAGACAGCACGGTCCAACGACCATTTCACGTCCTTGGCGGTGACCGGGGAGCCATCCTGGAACGTTGCGTCCCGCCGCAGCTTGAACGTGGCGGACATGTCGCCGACGACCATGTCCTCGGCCAGTTCGGGGATGATCTTGTCACGGTCGTAGTAAGGCGTGCCCTCGGGCGTGGTCTTCATCCCGTGGGTGATCAGGCGATCGTAGCAATTCCAGGACACCTCGTAGCCCGGCACGTTGGTGCCGATGCCGTGGATATCGAGGTTGTTCGGTCCGCTCTCGGACACGATCAGCAGTGTTTCGTTGCGGGCCTGTGCTTTGGCCGAACTATGGACGGCCGGGGCGGCGATGGCGCCGGTCGCGGCCAGGAAGGTGCGTCGCTTCATGGGGGCCTGCTCGATTTTCTGGTGTTCAGGGAATAGGCAAATCCCGTGCCAAGCATACGAGATTGTATACAATGAACCAGATTGAGCCCGAATTGCATGACCGGGCGTAAGGCCCACCCCTGAATTGCATAAATTACGTCATTTATGACCTATAATCAGGCATTACGCTTATATTTCAGCCGCCCCGTCGTCTCGGCACTCCAAAAGGCCGTCGGTTGCCAGGGGCCGTCCTGGGTGATTGACTGTTCCGACCATCACACCGCCGGCCCGACAATGGCGGATCAACAGACGTGGAGGGCTTGCCATGACCCCGTTCCAGAAGCAGATCACGACGCCGGCCGCCTGGACCAATCGCGGCATCGGCGGCAAGGCCGGGCTGACCCATCGTCTGACCCAGGCGCAATTGGCCGCCTTCGATGCCGTGCTGGCAAGAACACGCCATCTGAAGCCGCAGGACGCCACGCGTCGCGACTTCGACCACCCCGAGATCAACGCCTTGACCGCCTGGCTCGATGACACGATCCGCCACGGCCGCGGCGCGGTCCTGCTGTCCGGCCTCTCGCGCGACACGCATAGCGAGGAGGACATGGAACGGATCTACTGGGGCATCGGCGTCTCCCTCGGCGAACCCGCCGTCCAAAGCACGATCGGCGAACGGCTGGGCCATGTCCGCCACGTCAAGGATGATCCGGTCGCGCGCGGCTATCGCAGCAATGAGGAACTGACGCCGCACACCGACTCCCATCGCATCGTGGGCCTGATGTGCCTGCAACGGTCGGAAACCGGCGGGCTGAGCCGGATTGTCAGCAGCCTTGCGATCCACAACGAAATTCAGGCGACGCGGCCGGACCTGCTCGAACCGCTGTATGAGGGGTACTATTTCGCGATCGCGGAGGCCCAGTTTTCCGACAAGCCCGTCACCGACTTCAAGATCCCCGTCTTCTGCTGCATCGACGATTTCGTGAGCTGCGGCTACGTGCGGTATTTCATCTACGCGGCGGCGAAGCTGCGCGGGGAAACGCTGTCGGACCGGTTCGTGGAAGCGCTCGATTATTTCGATAAGGTCGCCGAACGGGACGACATGCGGATCGAATTCCTGCTGCAACCGGGGGAAATGCTGCTCTGGCACAATTTCCAGATGCTGCACGCGCGGGGCGCCTATCAGGACTCACCCGAACATACGCGCCACTTGTTGCGGTTGTGGCTGAAGATCGAGAACGATCGCCCGATCGCCGACGCGATCCTGCAACGCGCCAAAATCTATGAGCGCATCCACCGCGAACGGCTCGGCCGCGTCCCGGCCAGCGCAATGGCATGAACCGCGTGGGGTGATCCCCACGCCGCCCGATCAGACGTTGAAGCGGAACAGCAGCACGTCGCCGTCGCGGACGACATATTCCTTGCCCTCGACCCGCATCTTGCCGGTTTCCTTGGCGCCGGCCTCGCCGCGGCAGGCGACATAGTCGGGGTAGGCGATGGTTTCGCAGGCGATGAAGCCACGCTCGAAATCCTTGTGGATCACGGCGGCGGCCTGCGGAGCCTTGGTGCCATGGGTGATGGTCCAGGCATGGGTCTCTTTCGGGCCGCAGGTGAAATAGGTCAGCAGGCCCAGCAAATCGTAGCCGCTGCGGATGACGCGATCCAGGCCACTGTCGTGCAGCCCCAGCCCTTCCAGGAACTCCACCCGCTCGGTTTGCGGCAACTGGGAGATCTCGGCCTCGATGGCGGCGGATACGATCACGACGCGGGCGCCCTCGGCCTTCGCCTTTTCCTCGACCTTGGCCGAGAAGGCGTTACCGGTGGCGGCCGAGGATTCCTCGACGTTGCAAACATACAGAACGGGCTTTGACGTCAGCAGTTGCAGGCGGCGGACCGCTTCCTCCTGCCCCTCGGGGATCGCGGTGCGGGCGGGGCGGCCATCCTGCAGCGCCTTCACCAGCGGTTCCATGATCGCGACGGCGGCGATGCTTTCCTTGTCCCCCCCGCGAGCGCGCTTCTGCGCCGTGTTCAGTCGCCGCTCCAGGCTGTCGAGGTCGGACAGCATCAGTTCGGTTTCAACCACGTCGGCATCGCGCAGCGGATCGATGGAGCCCTCAACGTGGGTGACGTCGCTATCCTCGAAGCACCGCAGGACATGGATGATCGCGTCCACCTCCCGGATATTGGCCAGGAACTGGTTGCCCAGCCCTTCGCCCCGTGACGCGCCGCGCACCAGGCCGGCGATGTCCACGAATTCAAGGGAGGTCGGAACGACCTTGATCGACTTGCCGATCTCGGCCAGCACATCCAGTCGCGGATCGGGCACGCCGACGCGTCCGACATTCGGCTCGATCGTGCAGAACGGATAATTTGCCGCCTGGGCCGCGGCAGTCGCGGTCAGCGCGTTGAACAGGGTCGACTTACCCACGTTGGGGAGGCCGACAATGCCGCAATTGAAGCCCATTTATGCGCCTTCCTTGGTCAGCAGCGCGACCTTGGTCATGAAATCCGCGGGCTTGCCGCCCGCCAGCAATGGCGCGGCATCGGCCACGGCATCCAGCAGCCCGACCAACCAGTCGCGGTCGTCCTTGCCGAAGTCGCCCAGGACGTAGCCGAGCACACGGTCCTTGTCGCCGGGATGGCCGATGCCCAGCCGTACTCGCCAGTAATTGGGGGAGCCGAGGACCCGGTCCATGGACCGCAGTCCGTTGTGGCCAGCCGCCCCGCCGCCCTGCTTCATCCGCATCTTGCCGGGTGCCAGGTCCAATTCGTCGTGGAACGCGACGATGTCCTCGACCGCCAGCTTGTAGAACGCGGCCGCTGGCTGCACCGACTCGCCAGAGACGTTCATGTAGGTCAGCGGTTTCAGCGCCAGGATCTTCTCGCCGCCGATCGTGCCTTCCGACACCAGCCCCTTGAAACGCTGCCGCCACGGGGAGAACCCGTGGCGGTCCGCGATGACGTCAAGCGCCATGAAGCCGATGTTGTGCCGGTTGCGGGCCATTCCCGGTTCGGGGTTACCGAGGCCGACCCACAGTTTCATCCGGATCAGCCCTTCTTGGCGGCGGCCTTCTTGGCCGGGGCCTTGGAGCCGCCCGCCTGGGCCGTCTCGGCCGCGACCTCAACCTTGGCCGGCGGCACGACGGTGGCGACAACGAAGTCGGTGCCGACCAGCGGGCGTGAGTTCTCGGTGCCCTTCAGGTCGTGCCAGCGGACGTTGTCGTTGAAGTCAAGTGGCGCCATGTCCGCGGTGAACTGCTCGGGGATGTTGTCCGCGTCGCAGAACACGTCGACCGCGTGATGTACGACGTTCAGCACGCCGCCACGCTTCAGGCCGGGGCTGATCAACTCATTGTCGAAATGCACGGGCACCGAGACCTTGATCCGCTCGCCAGGCACAAGGCGCTGGAAATCGACGTGCTCGGGCGCGTCCGACACCGGATGGAACTGCACGCCGCGGATGAGCGCGCGGATCGTGTCTTCACCGGCCGCGATTTCATACAAACGGGACTGCCAGCCGCCGCGATGCAGTTCACGCACGATGACCCGCGGGTCCAGCGCGAGCAGCGTCGGCTCCAGATGTCCACCATATACCACCGCGGGCACCTTGCCCGCCCGCCGAGTCGCCCGCGCCGCCCCCTTACCGGCTCGCAGGCGGATCTCGGCCTCGATCCCTACTACATTGGCCATGATCTGCTCCTGAATGACAAAGCGCCGGCCTCCAGGGGTGCCGGCGCGGGCGGGCATTTAGCCCACGGAACCCCGTTGAGCAAGACATTCCCCACGAAATGGCCCCGCGTGCGCTGGTCCCATGCCTGCGTAAGCGTGTAGAACCCGGCGATGTTCCGCCAATCCCCTCCGAATCATCCCGCCCCGACCCTGATCACCACCTCCGCCGCCCTGGCCGCCGTTTGCGCGCGTCTTCGTCAGGAACGCTTCGTGACGGTCGATACCGAGTTCATGCGTGAGCGCACATATTGGCCCGAACTCTGCGTGGTGCAGTTGGGCGGCGTGTCGGAGGTCGCGGTGGTGGACGCGCAGGCCGAGGGCATTGATCTCGCCCCCCTCGGCGACCTGTTGGCCGACACCTCCATCCCTAAGGTATTCCACGCCGCTCGGCAGGATGTGGAGATTTTCGTCCAGCTTTTCGGTGCCACCCCACGTCCTCTGTTCGACACCCAGATCGCCGCCATGGTGGCGGGTTTCGGTGACCAGGTCGGCTACGACTCGCTGGTGTCCGGCCTGACCGGCGGCACGATCGACAAGGCGCACCGCTTCAGCGACTGGTCCGTCCGCCCGCTTTCGCCGGCGCAGATCACCTATGCCGCCGCCGACGTGACCCATTTGCGGGACGTCTACGAAAAGCTGTGTGACCGGCTCGCGGCCGACGGCCGGCTGGGTTGGGTGACCGAGGAAATGGCGGTCCTGCAGGACCCCGCGACCTATCGCGCCGACCCGGAAACCGCCTGGGAACGTTTGCGCCCGCGCGGCAACAACCGCCGCTTCCTAGCGATGGTCCAGGCCCTCGCGGCTTGGCGGGAGCGGGAAGCCCAGCGCATCAACATCCCCCGCCAGCGCCTGGTGAAGGATGAATCCCTGTTGGAAATTGCCGCGACCGCGCCGCGCACACCGGACGACCTGGCCCGGGCACGTGGCGTCACCCGCGGTTTCGCGGACGGCCGAGCGGGGACGATGTTGCTGGAGGTTGTGGAGCGGACGCTGGCAATCGCGGAGGCCGACCTGCCCCGCCCCGCGGCGACGCGAGACAGCGTCAAGCCTTCCGCCGCCCTGGTGTCCCTGCTCAAGGTGCTGCTCGCGGCGAAATGCGAGGACAATCATGTGGCGCCGCGGCTAGTCGCGTCCTCGGACGATATCGACCGGCTGGCGGGGGAGGACGCGCCGGATGTGCCCGCGCTGCATGGCTGGCGCCGCGTGGTGTTCGGCAATGACGCGCTGGCGCTGAAAGCCGGGCAGATATTAATCGGCGTTGCCGGCCGACGGATCAGGCTGATCCCGACCAAAGCGTGACGCGTTAACCGCTGGTTTACCCTTTGCCGGGACAATGGGCGCCTGCCCGTTGGTTCGCAGGCGAAGAATGTCGTCACCCTCCCTGATTGATCTGTCCCAGGTTCGCGTGCTGTGCGTTGACGACGACCCGCTGATGCGGTCGATCGTGCGCGCCGCCTTGCAGAAGCAGGGCTGCCGCGTGATCGAGCAGGCGCAGGGTGGTCACGAGGCGCTCGCGCTTTGCGCCAATCACGGCTTCGAACTGGTCATTTGCGATTACCAGATGGCCCCGATGGATGGTCTCGTGTTCCTGCGCGCGCTGCGCGATGCCGGCCATGGGGCGGGCTGGCCGGTGATCATGCTCAGTGCCGAGGGCGATCCCGCGACAATCGGGGCGGCGCAGGAGCTCGGCATCAGTGCCTGGTTACCAAAGCCCATCTCGGTCATCCGGTTGATTGAGCGCATCGGCGCCGTGCTGGGTCTCGGCAACGCGGTCGCGGGCCAGGTTGACGGTGGTGGCTGGGACGGCGTGGCCGAGCGGTTCCACACGCAGTTGATGGCGGCGATCAAGGCGGCCGAGGATTTGCTGGCGACCCTTCCGTATCGCCAGCGCGACCGCGTGGCCCTGATCCGCGCTCTGCTGAATGCCTTCGCGCGGATCGGCGATCATGCCCAGGCGCTGGGCTTCGAGCTGGTGCGAGCCCTTGGCGATCGGGCGACCTCTCTGCTGCGCGCGGCCGAACGTCATGGCGGGGTGCCAGCGTTCCGCGATACCGAGGTCAGTACGGCGATCGGGTCGATCATTACCGCGATCAAGCAGGTGGCGCGCAAGCGGCTGCGTGGGGATGGCGGGGTCGCGGGGCTCAAGCTATTGAATGCGATGGATGACTCGCTTGAATCGTTACGATGTGACCTGTTCCAGCCGGCGCGGGCGAGCCCCTGAACGGCGCGCGGGCGAGTCGGATTGAGGGATCGGCCATCACATGCGCGTTGACACGCGCGGTTGCGTCGCTATAACCCGCGCTTCCTCGGCGGCCAGGCATCCTGTCCGCTCGCGATGTGTTGGAAAGTCGTACTCATGTTTGCTGTGATCCGCACCGGCGGGAAGCAATACCGTGTATCGCCGAACGCGGTCCTGAAGGTTGAGAAGCTCGAAGCCGAACCCGGCGGCACGGTGACATTCACCGATGTCCTCGCGGTGGGTGGAGAGGGCAATATCACCATCGGCTCTCCGATTGTCGCCGGCGCTTCCGTCGCCGCCACGGTGATCGCCCAGGACCGTCTGGACAAGGTCATCATCTTCAAGAAGCGCCGCCGGCAGAACAGCCGCCGGAAGAACGGCCATCGCCAGCACGTCACCGTGCTGCGCGTCGCGTCGATCACCGCTGATGGCCAGACCTTCACCGCCCCGGTCCCCGAGCCGGCTGCCGCGCCCGCGGCCGATCCGCAGGAGTAATCCGATATGGCACACAAAAAGGCAGGCGGTTCATCCCGCAACGGTCGCGATACCGAAGGCCGTCGCCTCGGCATCAAGAAGTCGGGCGGCCAGTCCGTCGTCGCCGGCAACATCCTCATCCGTCAGCGCGGCACCAAATGGTACCCCGGTGAGAATGTTGGTCTTGGCCGCGACCACACCATCTTCTCATTGATCGACGGCAAGGTGGAGTTCGCCACCAAGTCCGGCGGTCGCGTGCATATCTCCGTCAAGCCCGTGGCACTCGCCGCGGAATAGGCGTCGGCCATTCCCGTTGCATGACCGGGGGTCGGCGCCAGCCGGCCCCCGTTGTCTTTTGGATCTCAGATGAAATTCCTCGACCAGGCCAAAATCTATCTCCGCTCGGGTGACGGCGGCGACGGCGTGGTTGCCTTCCGGCGAGAGAAATTCATCGAGTTCGGTGGTCCCGACGGCGGTGATGGCGGCAAGGGCGGCGATATCGTGTTCGAGGCTGTCCAGAACCTCAACACCCTGATCGACTTCCGCTACACCCAGCATTTCCGCGGGAAGAAGGGCGGCAATGGCGCCGGGTCCGACCGGACCGGCGCGGGCGCCCCAGCCGTGGTCATCAAGGTGCCGATCGGCACCCAGATCATGGACAATGACCAGGAGACCATGCTCGCCGACCTCGACAAGCCAGGGATGCGCGTCACCCTGCTGCGCGGCGGCGATGGCGGCTTCGGCAACGCCCGCTTCAAGACATCCACCAACCGCGCCCCGCGGAAATCCACCAAGGGCTGGCCCGGCGAGGAACGGTGGACTTGGCTGCGCCTGAAGCTGATCGCCGACGCCGGCCTTATCGGCCTTCCCAACGCCGGCAAATCCACTTTCCTCTCCGTCGTCTCCGCCGCTCGGCCCAAGATCGCCGACTACCCCTTCACCACGCTGCATCCCCAACTAGGCGTCGTGCGCCTTTCGATGACCGAGGAATTCGTCCTAGCCGACATCCCCGGATTGATTGAGGGCGCGCATGAAGGCGCCGGCCTGGGCGACCGCTTCCTTGGGCACGTGGAACGCTGCGCCGTGCTGCTGCACCTGATCGACGGTGCCGCCGGCAATGTGGTCCAGGCTTGGCGCACGGTGCGGGAAGAACTGGAAGCCTATGGCGGCGGCTTGGCGGATAAGCCCGAGATCATCGGCCTGAACAAAACCGACGCAATGACCCCGCGGGAGACCTCGGCCCGTGCCGCGGCCCTGCGCAAGGCCTCCGGCCGGCCGGTGATGCTGCTGTCCGGCGCGACCCAGCAAGGCGTGCCAGAAGTCCTGCGCTCGCTGCAAACCGCGATCACGACCGAGCGTCGGGACAAGGCCGCGTGACAACGCGCCAGGCGGTTGCCTTTGATCGGGTCGATCGGGTAATTTAGAACAAATGCAGAATATCGACCCGGCCCGACCCAGCCATCGAAAAAATTCACG
This sequence comes from Asaia bogorensis, assembly GCA_945873195.1. GTDB lineage: Bacteria > Pseudomonadota > Alphaproteobacteria > Acetobacterales > Acetobacteraceae > Rhodopila > Rhodopila bogorensis_A. The sequence continues at coordinate 15,805 of CAMCDA010000018.1, read as the reverse complement.
GGATGCGACCCCATGTCCGGTGAGAAATACGGGCCGATCCGGGGGTCGTTCGAGCGATCACCCCTCGCCCCGGGCACCGCGCAAGAATTTTCATGGGACGGCACCCCATGTCCGGTGAGAAATCGGCTCGGATAGCCGCCTGCCTGTTCGGCGCCCTCCTCCTCCTCACCGCCTGCGACACGCCCACACCCAGCCCCCGCTACCATCTTGGCCAGCCCTATCAGGCGAGCGGCGTCTGGCATTACCCGCGGGAGAGTTTCACGCTGCATGAGACCGGCCTTGGCTCGGTCCTGCCCGCTAGCCAGGCGCCGCTGACGACCAACGGGGAACTCCATGACCCCAACGCCATGGCGGCTGCCCATGCGACGCTGCAACTGCCGGCCATCGCCCGCCTGACCAACCTTGAAACCGGGCTGTCCACCACCGTCCGCATCAACGATCGCGGCACCGGCAATCCCAGCCGGCTTGTGGAGGTCACCCCGCGCGTGGCCACCCTGCTCGGGATGCCCTCCAACGCGGCCGCGCGGGTACGGCTCGTGGTGCTCAGCCGGGAAAGTCAGGACGCGGCGGAAGCCCTGCCCGGGGCGCCCAGCCTGGGCATGGCAGCGGCACCGCGCGGCCGGATCGAGGTCGCGGAACTCGCCCCGCCGCCCGGCATCGCCGCGCGCGGCGGGTCCACCACTCAGCAGTTCAACGCCGCCGATACCGCCGATACCCGTCCCGTCATCGGCCGCCTGCCGGAAGCCGTGGTCCAGGAAATGTCGAACCCCGGCCGATTGATGGTGCGACTCGGGACGTTTGAGGAATACCAATACGCATCGATCCAGCGTGCCCGGGTGGCCGGGCTCTGGCCGACCATCGTGCCGTTCCGCGAGGGACGGACCCGGCGCTATCGCGTGGAAATGGGTCCGTTTGCCGACGTGGCGCAGGCCGAGGCGGCGCAAAGCCGAGCCCTGGCTTCCGGCGTGCCCGACGCGCGGATCGTCGTCGATTAAGGAGTACACGACGCGATGCTTACCCGTCGCACGATCATGCTGGCCTCCACCGCCCTGTTGGCGGCGCCCGCCGCGGCCCAGCAGGCCCCGCCCAAGCGGCCGAACCCTCCGCCCCGTCCGGGCGGGGGCCGCAACCGGCCGCGCGAATACACCGGCTCACCGGCCGACACGCCGCTGGGTCCGGTCGATACCGTGGCCAAGTGGGCGTACATCGAGGATTACACGACCGGCGCCACGCTGCTGGAAAAGCACTCCGACGATGAAATGCCGCCGTCCTCGATGACCAAGCTGATGACGATGTACCTGGTCTATGACCGGCTGAAGCAGGGCCGCCTGCGCCTGGAAGATGAGCTTCCGGTCACGGAACGGGCCTGGCGGATGGGCGGGTCGAAGATGTTCGTCCAGATCGGCTCCACCGTGAAGGTCGAGGACCTGATCCGCGGCGTCATCGTCCAGTCCGGCAACGACGCCTGCATCGTTTTGGCCGAAGCGCTGGCCGGCTCGGAAGAGCAATTCGCCGAAATGATGAACCAGAAGGCCAAGGAAATCGGCCTGACCCGGTCCCATTTCCGGAACTCCACCGGCTGGCCCGACCCGGAACAGCGCATGAGCGCACGGGACATCGCCACGCTGGCCCGCCGCATCATCCGGGATTTCCCCGAGTATTACCACTACGACTCGGAAAAATCGTTCAAATTCAACGGCATTGACCAGCCGAACCGCAATCCGATGGTGCAGAGGGGCACCGGCGATGGCCTGAAGACCGGCCATACCGAGGCCGGCGGTTACGGCCTGGTCGCCAGCGCCATCCGCAACGGGCGCCGCGTGATCCTCGTGCTGAACGGCATGAGCACGATGCGGGAGCGCGCGGAAGAGTCCGAGCGCCTGATGGACTGGTCCTATGCCAATTTCGAAAACGTCACCCTGTTCACCGCCGGCGATGTCATCGAGCAAGTCCCCGTCTGGCTCGGCGCTACGCCGACCGTGCCGCTGGTCAGCGGGCGGGACCTGGTGGTCACCATGCCGAGGACGTGGCGGAAAAATGCCTCGATCAAGGTCAGCTACCAGACCCCGGTCAACGCGCCGGTATCCAAGGGTGATGCGCTGGGCAAGCTGGTCATGTCGGGCCAGGGCGTCCCGCCGATGGATGTGACCCTGCTGGCCGGCGCCGACGTGCCGCGCCTGGGCCTGCCGGGCCGAGCAATGGCTGTCGTGTCGCGCTGGGTGACCGGCGGGTGACCAGCCCGCTTCCGACCGCGGGCACGCCAACCACAAGGGGCCGCTTCGTCACGCTGGAAGGCGGGGAAGGCGCTGGCAAGACGACCCAGGTTAGGTTGCTGGCGGATGCGCTTTGCGCCCGCGGCATCCCGGCATTGCGCACGCGTGAACCCGGCGGCGCACCTGGGGCCGAACTGCTGCGGACGCTGCTGCTTTCCGGCCAGATCGCATGGTCGCCCCAAGCCGAGACCCTGCTGCATTTCGCGGCCCGGGCGGAGCATGTGGCAAAGACCATCCGCCCGGCGCTGGAGGCCGGGATGTGGGTCATCTGCGACCGGTTCTATGACTCGACCATGGCCTATCAGGGTGATGGGCAGGGGGCGGACAAGGATCTGATCCGGGCGCAGATCGGCCTGCTGGGGGTCAAGCCCGACGTCACCCTTGTGCTGGATGTCAGTGCTGTTGTCAGGTCGGTGCGGCTGCGACAGCGGGGCGGCGACAGCGACCGGTATGAGCGGGAGGATGCCGCCTTCCACGCCCGGGTCAATGCAGGGTTCCAGGCGATCGCGCAGGCGGAACCGGACCGCTGCCGGGTCGTATCGGCGGACGGGACGGAGCAAGAGGTTCACGCTGCCATTCTTGCCGCGATCGGGCTTTAGCGGCGGCGGCGGATCCCGGCCATGATCTCCCGGATCCCGCCAGCCCCACATAGCTGCAATCCCATGCCGTAGACCACCAGGCCGGTCCCGGTCAGAAGGGCCAGGACCGCCAGGCGGACAAGCCCGGACATGTCCTGATGGAACAGGGCGTATTGCATCCCCCACAGCGCCAGCCCCATCGCGGCCAGGGCGGGAGTCACCCGCACCGCTCGGGACTTGAGCCTCTGGTCCAGGCGCAGATGGCCCCGCCGGTGCAGCACGACCCACAGCCAGGTCGCGTTCAGGATGGACGCGAGGCTGGTGGCGGCCGGCGGCCCCAGATGCCCCAGCGGCCCCATGAACGCGAGGTTCAGGCTCAGATGCGCCACGACAATGGCCATGCCGATCTTGACCGGGGTCGCCGTGTCGCCCCGCGCGAAGAAGCCGGGCGCGAGGACCTTGATCAGGACAAAGGCCGGCAGCCCCAGCGCATAGACCGCGAGCGCCTGGGCGGTCAGATGAGCAGACCCGGCGTCGAAGGCGCCTCGCCCGAACAGGGTCCAGATGATCGGCCAAGCGACGATGACCAGGGCGATCGTGGCGGGCAGCGTCAGGATCAGGGCATATTCGATCGCCCGGTTCTGGGTGGCGGTGGCCGCGGTAGCGTCTCCCGCCCCCACCTGGCGCGACAGCGTGGGCAATAGCGCCGTCCCGATTGCGGTGCCGATCACACCCAAGGGCAGTTGCTGGACCCGGTCGGCGTAGTACAGCAGGGACACTGTGCCCGCCGGCAACAGGCTGGCGATGACCACATCCACCGCCAAATTGAGCTGCGTGACCCCCGCGCCCACGACACCCGGGGCCATCTTCTTCAGCAATTGCCGTAGCGGCGGCGTCAGCTTTGGCCAGGCGATCGTCAGTCCCATCCCCGCGCGGGAGGAGGCGATCATCAACAGCCCGAGCTGCGCAGCCCCGGACGCCGCGACCCCCCAGGCCAGGGCGTGGCCTCCGGTCGCGACGAACGGCGTCAGCCCGAGCAGTGACGCGATCGTGCAGACGTTGAACAGGACATAGGACGCGGCGGCCACGCCGAACCGGTCCATCGCGTTCAGGATGCCCGACACCATCGCGGCAAGGCAGATAAGGATCAGATAGGGGAAGGTGATCCGCGACAGCTCCACCGCGAGGGCGAACTTCTCCGGGATGCCGATGAAGCCGGGTGCGAGGGCGCTTACGATCCAGGGCATCGTCACCATGCCCAGGACGGTCAGGGTGCCGAGCCAGAAGGTCAGAAGACTGAAGGCCTGGATGGCGAAGGTGCGGGCGGGGCCGGGTCCTTCGGCGGCAAGCAGGCTGGCGAACTGGGGGACGAAGGCGGCGTTGAACGCGCCCTCTCCGAACAGGCGGCGGAACAGGTTGGGCAGTCTCAGCGCGACGAAGAAGGCATCCGCCACCAAGCCGGCGCCGAGGGAGGACGCGATCAGCACATCCCGGACGAAGCCGAGGATGCGGCTTGCCATGGTCCAGCCGCCGACCGTCAGGATGCCGCGAATCATGGCGTTGCTTACCGCGTTTACCCGAATCAGTCGCGCCCAAAGGCGACGAGCAGCGGGCCGAGATGGCGCTCATAGTGCCGCCACCGCCCGGCCGACGCCGTATGGACCGGACGCCGGACCTACCACACGCTGGAGGAGGTCACGATCCCGGGTTCGGCGTGGAAGCCAAGGCAGGCAGAGTCCCAAGGCAATCCAAGGAAATCCACCATCCGCCGCCCCTCCCGTTCCGGGTCGGCGACCACGGCTTCGTATTGCACGTCCAGCATCCGCAGCGGCAGTTCGGCCACCCAGAGAGCGAGCATGCGGTTGGCTTCCTGGACCCGCAGGGCGCAATCAGCCAAGTCAGTTGTATAGGGCATCGGCAGGCTGAAGTCCTGAAAGTGGCAGGACAGGCAGACGTCACGCGGGTCGCGGCGGCAGACGATGACCCGCGCCCGCGGGAACAGGCAGGCGATAACGCCGAGGTGGAACAGGTTGTCGAGGGTCTTGTCCACCACCCGTGCGGCCGGCCCCGTCATTAGCCGCAAACGGTCCAGATGGCGCGCGCCGAGGGTTCGGGCGAGGCCGCGCATTTCTTCGGGACCGGTGGCCCGGTCCAGTGCGGCCGCGAGGTCGCCGATCATCTGCCCTTCCCCGATGCCGATCATGGCGGGGTGGCTGCCCAGCATTCGTTCCACCAACGTGGTGCCCGAGCGGGGCATGCCGACGACAAAAACCGGCTGTTCGGAGGTGTTCTCGGCCGCTGTGACCCGGGCGATCCGGTCAGAGGTGAAGGCCGCGATCCGGGCGTCGACATAGGTCCGCAGCGCCGCCGCGTCGAAGCCCTGGCCGGCGTCCTCCAGGACGCGGCGCATCTGGCGATTGGCCTCGGCGAGGACGGCAAATGCCTGATCGTATTGCCCGACGTAGTCCATTGCCCCCGCGAGGGCAAAGCCGGCGTCGATCCGACTGCGTCCTGGCCGGTCGGCTCGCGCCAGGACGGTCTGAAGCGGCGTGATGACGTCCGAGGCGCCGAAACCGGCCAGATCCCGCAGGGCGCCGACATGGTCCGGCTACAGCGCGAGGCATCGCCGCAGGGCCACCGCCGCCTCCTCGGTGCGGCCGAGTATGGCCAGCGTGCGTCCCAGCCGGTGCCAGGCGGTCGGTTGTGCGGGATCGAGATCGACCGACCGAGCCAGGGACGCGGCGGCGTCCGCGAAGCGATTGGCGTGGAACAGCGCTTCCCCCAGGTTGGTGTGAACTCCCGCCGAGTGGGGGCGAGCCTCTGCTGTCCGGCTGATTTGGCTCACCGCGGCCTCGATCTGGTTGCGGGCCAAGTGGATCAGGCCCAGCAGATGGCGTGGGTCGGGGTCGTCGGGGTTCGCGCCGATCAGGGCGCGGTACAGCCCCTCGGCCTGGTCCAGACGGCCGGCCTTATGGTGGCTGATCGCCAGGGCCAGGTCGGCGTCACGGGTCATCGCTCGCCGTGCTCGTCCCGGCGGGGACGGGCCAACAGGCGGGCGATGGCCTCGGCCAGGGTCAGGCGGCCTTGCAGCAGGTCCGCCACCGCCTCGCAAATCGGCAGTTCCACGCGCGGGTCGTGCCGGCTGGCGCGGGCGGTCAAGGCGGGGGCGGTTGCCACGCCCTCGGTCACCGTGCTGCGGGTGGCCAGGATGGCGGCCAGGGTTTCGCCGCGCCCCAGCGCCACACCCAGACTGAAGTTGCGGCTGGAGGGGCCGGTGCAGGTCAGCAGCAGGTCGCCGAGGCCGGACAGCCCCATCACCGTCTCCGCCCGCCCGCCCAGCGCCACCGTCAGCCGGCCGAGTTCGGCCAGGCCCCGCGTGATCAGCGCGGCGCGGGCGTTTTCCCCAAGCCCCGCCCCGATTACCGCGCCGGCGGCGATGCCGATCACGTTCTTGGCCGCGCCGCCAAGCTGGGCGCCGATCGGGTCGTCATTGCCGTATAGCCGGAAGGCCGGAGTCCCGATCATCGCCGCGATCCGGTCCCGCAGCGCGGGGTCCACGCCGGCAACCACCGCCGCGGCGGGCAGGCCGGTCGCGACCTCATGCGCGAAATTCGGGCCGGTCAGGACGACGCCGGGGCAATCCGGGCGCTCCGCCGTCAGGACTTCCAGCGGCAGGCTGAGCGTGCCGCCTTCCACCCCCTTGGCGCAGATGGCGACCGGGGCCGCCGGCAGACGTGGCAGCACGGACCGCATGTGCTGCATCGGCACGACCAGCAACGTCAGGTCGGTTTGGTCGGGGAGCTCCGATGTCACCCGGACCGTGCCGGGCAGGCGGTGGTTCGGCAGGCGATGGGATTCACGGGTCTGCTCGATCGCCGCGGCGGTGGCGCGGTCGCGCGCCCACAGCGTGACGGCATTCCCCGCCCGCGCCGCCTGGATGGCCAGGGCTGTTCCCCAGGCGCCGGCGCCGACGACCGTGACCTTATTCATCCGCCAGCCTCGTGATGGTTGTGGCCGCGCCCGGTTCGACCCCGTCCAGGCGACTGAGCAGGGCTTGCAGCAGCGGTTGGGCCTCGGCTTCGAAGCGATAGGGCGGGTTGATGACGAGCAGCCCGCACCCGTTCAGTCGGGCGGGGTCCAGCGGTTCCCGAAGCAACAGTTCGGCGGTCACGATGTCGCGCAGGCCGGTGGCCTGCATCGCGTAGTGAAACGCCCGCACCGCCGCGAGGCGCTTGATCGGATACCAGGCGGCGAATACGCCGGTCGGGAACCGGGCGTGCCCGGTCACGAGGCCCCGCGCCAGGCGGTCAAATTCGTCCGGCGCCTCGAAGGGCGGATCGATCAGGACCAGCCCGCGCTTCTGCTTCGGTGGCAGCAGCGCGCCCAGGGCTTCCCAGGCATCGCGGTGATGTGTGGCGGTCTGTGGATCGCGGGCGAACAGGCGGTGCAAGGCGGGGTAGTCCTGGTCGTGCAACTCGCAGCAGGCGAGACGGTCGTCCGGCCGCAGCAGAGCGCGGATCAGCAAGGGAGAGCCGGGATACAGATGGTTCGGCGCCATTCGTGTGCCGAGATGCGGTCCGGTCCCATCCTGAAACCGACGCACCAATCCGACGAACTCCGCCAGCGCCGGCGGCGGATCGGTGAGCAGCCGCTGGATACCGGCCTCCGCTTCGCCGGTTCGGGTGGCATCCTCGGCCGTCAGGTCATAGCCGCCCGTCCCGGCATGGGTGTCGAGCACGAAGATCGGCGCGGGCTTGCGTTGCAGGGCTCCGACCAGCCAGACCAGCAGCGCGTGCTTCATGCAGTCGGCGAAATTGCCGGCGTGGAAGGCGTGGCGGTAGTTCATCCCGCCGAACCCAGCGTTTCCAGCGGCCAGCGGGGCCGAGGCGCGAAATCCAGGCCGTCCGTCAGGCCGAGGCGAAGTCGCTCGATCGCCGCCCAGGCAACCATCACGGCATTGTCGGTACACAGCCGCACCGGCGGCGCGACCAGCCGAAATCCGGCGCGATCGGCCGCGACACTCAGGGAGGAACGGACCGCGCCGTTGGCCGCCACGCCGCCGGCTACGATCAGGAGATCGGCCTTGGGACCTGCCCGCTCCCGCATCATCGCCATCGCATGGGCGGCGCGATCCGCCAGCACCTCGGCCACCGCGCGCTGGAACCCCGCGGCGATATCCGCCGCCACCGGACGCGAAAGGGCGCCGGCACCCAGCTTCCCGACCGCCTGCGCCACCGCCGTCTTCAGCCCGGAAAAACTGAAATCGCAGCCCGCCCGTCCCAGCATCGGCCGTGGGAGGGCGTGGCGGGCGGGATCGCCCTCGGCCGCCAGTTTCTCCAACGCGGGGCCGCCTGGCCAACCCAGGCCGAGCAGCTTGGCAACCTTGTCGAAGGCCTCTCCGGCGGCGTCATCCACGGTGCCGCCCAGGCGGGTATGCTGGCCAATGCCCTCCACCGCAACGCATTGGCAGTGCCCGCCGGAGATCAGCAGCAGCAGATACGGGAACGGCGCGCCGCCCTCGACTAGCCCCGGCAACCGGGGGGTCACGGCATGCGCCTCCAGATGATTGACCGCGACGTAAGGGATGCCCCGCGCCACGGCGATGCCTTTGGCGACCTGGCTGCCGACGATCAGCCCGCCGATCAACCCCGGCCCCGCGCTCGCCGCGACGGCCGCCAGATCGCCGAAGCCGAGCCCGGCGCGCGCGAGAACCTGCGCGATCTGCCGGGGCAGAACAGCCAGATGCGCACGCGCCGCGATCTCGGGCACAACGCCGCCAAACGGCGCGTGATCCTGTTCCTGGCTCAGAACAGCCTCGGCCAGGACGCGCCCATCGGGGGCCAGCACCGCCGTGGCCGTTTCATCACAGGACGACTCGAGACCCAGTATCGGGCCGTTCAACACATTTCCCATCTTTCCCTCGGCTGGCCGCAGTAATAGGACGCGACGATGACAGCCGCCACGCCCCAATCCGCCGCCCCCCATCCGACGGTCCGCGCCCACCGGCGCGCCTTGCCGCTGCGGGTCGGCACGCGCGGCTCACCGCTCGCGTTGTATCAGACCCGGCATTTCCTCCAGGTCCTGACCACCTTCTGCCCCGTGCTGCGCGGGCTGGAGGTGTTCGAGGAGCACGCGATCAATACAACGGGCGATATCGTCCAGGATCGCCGCCTCGCGGATATCGGCGGAAAGGGGCTGTTCGCCAAGGAAATCCATGAGGCCCTGCTGGATGGTCGCATCGATTTCGCGGTCCACAGCCTCAAGGACCTGGAAACCGAGCTGCCGCCCGGCATCGTCCTGGCCTGCACCATGCGGCGGGAAGACGCCCGCGACGCCCTGATCCTGGGGCCCAACTGCCAGCCGGTCGATGCCGCCGATCCCTATGCCTGCCTGCCCGGCGGCGCGATCATCGGCACGTCGTCCGTCCGGCGGCAGGCCCAACTGCTGCATGCCCGCCCCGACCTGCATATCGTCACCCTGCGCGGCAACGTGCAGACCCGGCTGTCCAAGCTCGCCGCCGGGGAGTGCGCCGCGTCCCTCCTCGCGCTCGCCGGGCTGCGGCGCCTGGGGCTGGAGGATCGGGCCTCCCTCGTGCTTGATCCTGACGCGATGGTGCCGGCCGCCGGCCAGGGCATCGTCGGCATCACCGTCCGCGCCGCCGACACCGAGTTGCGGGACCTGCTCAGTGCGATCGAGGACCCGGAGGCGAAAGCCGTCTCCACCGCTGAACGGGCGATGCTGGCGGAACTCGATGGATCCTGCCGTACCCCGATCGGCGGCTATGCCCGTCTGCTGCCGACCGGTGAACTGCATCTGACAGGCCTTGTTGCCCGTACCGACGGCTCCTTCCTGCTGAAAAACAGCCTGCACGGGTCGGCCGCCGATGCCGAACGGATCGGGCGGGAGCTCGGTGGCCATCTGCGCGCCGACAGCCCGCGCGACCTGTTTGCCTGATTCCGGCCCGACGCCAGCACCCCCGTTGGGTCCGGCTGCCAGGGCGCATCGCCGCGTTCTGATCACGAGACCCGAGCCGGGCGCGACCGAGACCGCGGAGCGGATCACCGCGCTGGGCCTGATCCCGTTCAAGGCGCCGTTGCAGGACATCGAGACCCTGGCCGCCCGCTTGCCGCCGCCCACCGCCGTCGCGGCGCTGGTGCTGACAAGCGGCAATGCCATCGCTCCCATCCCGCCGGCCTACCACGGTCTGCCAACCTGGACGGTGGGCGACGCAACCGCGACCCGGGCGCGGCGCGCGGGGTTCACCAACACTCGCAGCGCCGGCGGCGACGCCATCGCGCTCGCCGCCTTGATCGCCGCCCAGGCCCGACCCACCGACGGGACCCTGCTGCTCGTCACCGGGGCCGGGCTTGGCGCCCCGCTTTGCGTGCTGCTCCGACAGCGTCGCTTCCGGGTCATCCGCCGGGTCGCCTATCGCACCCGCCCCGCCACCCGCCTGCCGGTGGCGGCGAGCCAGATGCTGCTCGATCGCCAGCCCGCCACGGTTCTGTTCTTCTCCGCCGAGGCCGCGCGCGTCTTCGGTCACCTTCTGCAAGCGGCTGGAATCGAAGACACAATCCGGTGCCACGAAGCTTTGGCTATCAGCCCGGCGGTGGGCGTGGCATTACAGAGACACCCCTGGGGCGCCATCCACGTCGCCGCCAGTCCGAACCAGGATGCCATGTTGGCGCTTCTACGATGAACGAAACCCCCGACGTTCCCGCCCCGCCGCCTGCCTCTGGCCCAGGAGGCTTCCGCCCGGTTGCCGCTTCCTCCTCCCCAGCCGAATCGTCCCACCCCGCGGACCCGCGCACGCCCTGGATGCCGCTGTTAGCGCTGGCAATCGTTATCCTGGCGGCAAGCAATGCCGGCTTGTGGTGGCAGGCCAGCAACCCGCCCGCGCACCCTGCCGCCGCCGATCCAACACCCGCGCTTGCCGCCATCGGCGCCCGGCTGCAGCGGCTGGAACAGGCGCCGCAGCCGGATACCGCGCCGGTCCTGGCACGAATCGACGCGCTGGAGCAGCGGCTCAACCGCCCGACCGCCGAGGCTGAACCCGGCGCCCTGGCCGCGCGCCTGGACACCCTGGACCAACGCCTGAGCGGCTATCTCGGGACACTCCAGACCCGGCTGCAGTCGCTGGAACAGAAGCCATCAACCGGCCAGGACGGGCTTCAAGCCCGAGTTGAAGCCCTGGAACAGCGCCGGATGACCGATCCCGTGGCGCTCCAGGCGCGCGTCGTCGCCATGGAGCAAAAGGTGGCCGCGGATCAGGAAGCGACCGCCGCCCGCGTCGATGCGATTGAAAAAGCCTCGGTCCGCGACCTGTCCGCCGTGACCGGCCGGGTCGTCGCGTTGGAGCAGAAGGCGCGGGAGGAGCAGCGGGTGCTCTCCACCCGGATCGAGACGCTGGAAAAGCGCGCCGTTCCCAACCTGACACCACTCGAGGAGCAGATCGCCGCCCTCGAAAAGCGGCCGGTCGCCGATCCACGCACACCCGACCGCCTCGACGCCGTCAGCGGGCGGCTTGAAGGTGTCACCGCCCGCATCGCCGAGGATGGGCGCCGGCTGGACGCCACCGATGCCCGGCTGGCCAAGGTCGAGGCCGGCGCAACCCAGGTCGCCGCCCTCGCCGAACGCGCCACCCGCCTGGCTCGGCTGCGTGGCGCCGAAGCCGCCCTGGCCGGTGGCCATAAACTTGGAGCCCTGCCGGACGCCCCACCCGCCCTGGCGCGGTTCGCAGACGTCAATCCGCCCACTGAGGCAGGGTTGCGCCTGAGCTTTCCGGTCATGGAGCGCGCGGTTCGCGCCGCGCACCGGCCGGATGTCGACGGCAAGCCCTTTTCCACCCGGGTGTGGGATCGGGTGCAGGATCTCGTGACCGTGCGCCAGGGTGATCAGGTGCTGATCGGCGATGGGGTCATCGGCACTTTGGCGAAAGCCCAAACCGCGCTCGACGCGGGCGATCTGGCCGGCGTGGTCCAGGCGCTCGGCGCGCTGACGGCGGAGCCCGCCCAGGCCGCCGCCGGTTGGCTGGCGGATGCGAAGGCTCTGCTGGATGCCCGCGCGGCGCTGGCAACCATGGCCGCGCGCGGCTGATGCGCCCGGTCCTTTTCATTCTCGTTTCCGGGGCCGTGGCACTTGCCGCCGCTTGGGCATTGTTCGGGCTTCCTGGCACCGTTTCCGCCCGGATCGGCACGATTACGATCGACATGGCGACCCCGGTGGCCCTGGTCGGGTTGCTGCTGGTCTTCGCGATCCTGCATGTCACGATCCGGTTTGCGGGCGCGATCCTGCGCCTGCCCAGCTCCGCGGGCAGCTGGCGGCGGGAACGGCGCCGGCGGCATGGCGATGAGTCGGTTACCAAGGCGCTGCTGGCTCTCGCGGCCGGTGCCCAGGGCGACGCCCGCCGCGAAGCCGGCAAGGCTCGATCGCTTCTAGGCGACACCCCGCAAACCCTGTTGCTGGTCGCCGAGGCCGGCCGGCTGGCGGGGCGTGAGGATGAGGCTGAACAAGCGTTCCGCGCCCTGTCGTCCCGTCCGGACGCGGCGTTCCTTGGATTTCGCGGCCTGCTGCGTCAGGCCATCGCCCGGGAGGACTGGGCTGAGGCCGCGGCGCTGGCCCGCCAGGCGGAGGCCGCGCATCCCGGCGCGAAATGGCTGCGGGAGGAACGTGCCCATCTCGCGATCCGCGCCAATCATTGGGCGGAGGCGTTGGAACTCGCCGACACCGACTCCGCGCGCGCGGCCTTGGCGGCTGCCTCATCCCGTGTCGACCCCGATGAAACCCGGGCCAAGCGCCTCGCGCGGCAGGCCTTGAAGCAGGACCCGTCGCTGAGCGAGGCGGTCCTGGCGCATGCCGAACAGTACCGCCGAGCGAACCAGGAATCGCGGGCTGTGTCGGTGATCCAGGATGGGTGGAAAACCGCACCCCATCCCGATTTGGCCGCTTTCCTGCTGCGCCCGATCGAGGATCGGCTGGCGCGCGCCCAGGCAGCGCAGAAGCTGGTGGCGGGCAATCCGGACCATACGGAAAGCCATTTTCTGCTGGCCCGCACCGCGCTGGAGGCAGGCCTGACGGGAGAGGCGCGCCACCACGTGGATGTCCTGCGGACACAGGGCGTCAATCAGCGCCGGGTATGGTTGCTGCGGGCAGCGGTTGAGGAGAAGGAGCGCGGCGATACCGAGGAAGGTCGCGCGGCGCAGCGGGATGCTCTGCAGCATGCGGCCGTGGCCGATCCCGATCCGGGTTGGCGCTGTTTTGCCTGCAATACGCCGGCGCCGGCCTGGGCGCCCGCGTGCCCGTCCTGCCTGACGGCGGGTGGGCTCCGGTGGGGGGCGGCACCGTCAATTGTGGCCCTGTCTGGGGCTTGATGCCTTGCGGTAATTTCGTGATCGAGTCGGACCGGCGGGTGTTGGGGTTTGTTACGCTTGCCTTCATCAGGTCCGATCGGATAAAAGAAACAAATCACGAACATTTTGGGCCCTGATGGAGCCATGCAAGAATTTCAGACGGTCGTACCCCTTGTCCGGTGAGCGGACGCCCTGGGCAAGTCCCGCATGCCTCCCTTCCGGCCTACGTCCGCCCCTGTCATAATACCGTCTCGCTCGGCCGCCCGGAGGAACCGCATGGACACTCTGTCCCACGCCGCAGCCTGGTCCCAGGCAGGCGACCCGCGCGCGCGCTACGCCGCCCTCCGAGCCCATACCGATCGTCTGGTCCAGGACCTGACGCCCGAGGATCAGGGCGTGCAGTCCATGCCCGACGCCAGTCCGGCCAAATGGCACCGCGCCCACACGACCTGGTTCTTCGAGCAGTTCATCCTCGTCCCGAACATGCGGGGCTACGCGGTGTTCGACGAGATGTTCCGGTTCCTGTTCAATTCGTATTACGAAGCCGTGGGCGCCCGTCACCCGCGCCCGATGCGGGGGCTGCTGACCCGCCCCTCGGCTGACCAGGTGACGGCCTATCGCGCGCATGTCGACGCGGCGATGGAGCGCTTCCTCGCCGACCCGCATCCCCAAGACCTCGCGGCGCTGGTCGAACTCGGCCTGAACCACGAACAGCAGCACCAGGAGCTGTTGGTCACCGACATGCTGCACGCCTTCGCCCAGAACCCGCTGCGCCCGGCCATGGCCCGCGACGGGTTCGTCCCGGCGGCTGCCCCGGGACCGACCCGGTTCATTCCCATCGCGGGCGGCATCCACCGGATCGGGCACGCCGGCCCGGGCTTCTGCTTCGACAATGAAACCCCCGTGCATGACGCGCTGCTGCGGGATTTCGCCATCGCCTCCCACCTCGTGCGCAACGGCGCCTATCAGGCGTTCATCGCGGATGGCGGCTATGCCACGCCCGCGCTGTGGATGTCGGATGGTTGGGCCACCGTCCAGGCACAGGGCTGGACCGGGCCGCTGCACTGGTTCGAGCAGGATGGCGCCTGGTGGCAGATGGAACCGACCGGCCCGCGCCCGCTCGATCCCGAGGCACCCGTCCGCCATGTTTCCTGGTACGAAGCCGACGCCTTCGCCCGCTGGGCCGGCGCCCGCCTGCCGACCGAGGCGGAATGGGAAGTCGCCGCCCGCGACCCGGACATGCGGGAGGCCGATACCCATGTCTGGCAATGGACCGACAGCGCCTATCGTCCCTATCCCGGGTTCAGCCCGGTGGAGGGCGCCGTGGGCGAATACAACGGCAAGTTCATGGTGAACCAGATGGTCCTGCGCGGCGGCTCGCTCGCCACGCCCCCCGGGCATACGCGGCCGACCTATCGGAATTTTTTCCATCCGGACAAGCGATGGCAGTTCTCCGGCTTGCGCCTGGCGCGTGATTCCTGATGCCGAACGACGATGGTTCAGTCCGCCCCACCGACCCGCGCGTGGTGTCCGCCGCGCTGATGGGCCTTCTCGCGGCCAGGAAGACCCTGCCGCCCTGGTTGTTCTATGACGCCGAGGGCTGCCGGCTGTTCTACCGCATCACCGAACTGCCCGAGTACTACCTCACCCGCGCCGAACGAGCCCCGCTCGCCCAGGCGGCCGAACATGTCGCTGGAATGATGCCGCCCGGCTCCACCCTGGTCGAATATGGCGCCAGCGATGAGACCAAGGCGTTGACCCTGCTGGCGCAAAGCCCCCCGGTCTTCACGCGCTATATCCCGATCGACGTGGCCGCGGGGGAACTCGATCATGTGCGCCAGCGGCTCGGGGACCGCCTCCCGGCGTTGGATGTGTTTCCGATCGCCGCCGATTTCATGGACCAGATCCCCCTGCCGCCGGGCGCGAACCGCCTGGGGTTCTTCCCTGGCTCTACCATCGGCAATCTTGAACCGGACCAGGCGGTCGGCTTCATGCACCGCGCCCGCCTTGCCTTGGGCCCGGATGCGCGGTTTCTGCTGGGCGCCGATGTCCGCAAGGACGCCGCCATCCTGGTGCCGGCCTATGACGATGCCGCGGGCGTGACCGCGGCCTTCAACCTCAACCTGCTGACGCGCCTGAACCGGGACGCGGCGGCGGATTTCGACCCGGCGTTGTTTCGCCACCGGACGATCTGGAACGATGCGGAAAGCCGGATCGAGATGCATCTGGAAAGCACGGTCGATCAGGTCGTGACCGTCGCCGGCGTACCCATCCGTTTCACCCAAGGGGAGACAATCCACACTGAGAACAGCTATAAGCACACACCTGAACGGCTGATTGCCCTGGCCCAGGATTCCGGCTGGCGTCTGGCGCGGATGTGGACCGACCCCAATCGCCTATTCACGGTTTATCTGTTTGACGAAGATGCGTCGTAATTATGTGGCAATTCTCGATATTTTGTAACTCCCAAGCCCCCCACCGTGAGCAAGAAAGGCGCTCGTGGAGGTACGGCGGGGCCAGCGTTATCCGGATAAAGCGAGGATGAGTGAAGCCGGCGTGGTCGAGAGGGCCGTGAGAAGATTCCAACCTTGTTTCCGGGCGGTGG
>CAMCDA010000017.1 GCA_945873195.1 Asaia bogorensis | reverse complement strand
TCGGTTCAGGAAATCCGCCGCATCACGCAGCGTCTGGCGCAGCAGCGTATCGCGCCGGCTTTCGTTATCGCTTGGTCGTGCTGGCGACGGGCCCACCAAGCGGCGGCGAGAAAGGCGCATCTCAAACAAAAACTGCAACTGTAGTGCTAGGCCGCGCGCGCGGCGGCGATCGCGCGCCAGACTTTCTCGGGGGTCGCCGGCATGTCCACATGGGTCACGCCGTCGCCGCTCAGGGCATCGATGATTGCGTTGATGATCGCGGGCGGGCTGCCCACGGCCCCGGCCTCGCCCGCGCCCTTCACGCCCAGCGGGTTGGACGCGCAGGGGATTTCCAGCAGGTCGATCTCGATGTCCGGCAGGTCGTCGGCGCGCGGCAGTGCGTAGTCCATGAAGCTGCCGGACAGAAGCTGGCCGGACTCCGGATCGAACACCGTGTTCTCCAGCACCGCCTGGCCGTAGCCCTGCGCCACGCCGCCGGCGACCTGGCCGCGTACGATCAGCGGGTTCACCGTCTTGCCGAAGTCGTCGGCGACGACATAGCGGACGATTCGGACCATGCCTGTCTCCGGGTCCACCTCGACCTCCGCCATGTGGCAGCCATTGGGGAAGGTATGATTGTCGATCGGCGCGATCTCGGCTGCGTCGAGGCCAGCGGCGCCCTTTTTCCGGCGGGCCGCGGCGAGGTCCATGATGTCGATACTTCTATCCGTCCCGACGATCGTGAAGCGGCCGTCCGAGAACGTGATGTCGGCGACGGCGGCTTCCATCTCCTCGGCCGCGGCGTCCTTGCCCTTGTTGATGACGGTGTTGGCGGTCAGCAGGATCGCCTGGCCCTCGGAATACAGGCTGCGCGCCCCGCCGGTGCCGCCGCCCACGGGGATGGTGTCGGTGTCGCCCTGGCGGATGCGGATCTTGTTGCCGTCGATCCCCAGTTGCGTGGCGGTCAACTGGACATAGGCGGTCTCGTGCCCCTGGCCGGTGGATTGTGTGCCGACGAAGACGTCGACGAACCCGTCCTCGGCAAAGCGGATTTCCGCCCGCTCGGTCGGGTCGCCGCCAGTGGCTTCCAGGTAGTAGGCGAGGCCGATGCCGCGCCTTTTGCCCATGGCGGCGGATTGCGCCTTGCGGGCGCCGGCCCCAGCATAGTCGATGCGGTTCAGCGCGGCATCCAGCACGATGCGGAAGTCGCCGCTGTCATAGGTCTTCCCGACGGGCGTCGAATGCGGCATCGCGGAGGGCGGCACCATGTTCCGCCGCCGCAGTTCCACCCGGTCGATCCCACGTTCGCGCGCCACGGCGTCCACCAGACGCTCCACCAGGTAGTTCGCTTCCGGCCGGCCGGCGCCGCGATAGGCGTCGACGGGAACCGTGTTGGTGAAGACGCCGATGACGTTCGCGTGGATCGCCTTGAAGTTATAGATGCTGGAGAGCACGCCCGTGCCTGCATAGGTCGGGATATAGGGTGCGAAGGTCGACAGATAGGCGCCCATGTTCGACACGTTGCGGGTCCGCAGGGCCAGAAAGATGCCGTTGGCGTCGGTCGCGATTTCGCCCAGCGTTATGTTGTCGCGGCCCTGGGTGTCGCACAGGAACGCCTCCCCGCGGTCAGAGGCCCATTTCACCGGGTGGCCCAGCTTGCGGGCGGCGTAGCAGACCAGGACGTGTTCGGCGTACAGGAACAGCTTCATCCCGAAGCCGCCGCCGACATCGGGGGTGATGACGCGGAACTGGTCGGGCTTCACCCCGAAGACGGGACCGATCAGGTTCTTCACCAGCCAACCGCCTTGTGTGTTGGCATGCAGCGTCCAGCGGCCGGTGGCGGCGTCATACTCTCCGACCGCCGCGCGGGCTTCCATCGACGACACGATGATGCGGTTGTTCACCACGGTCAGGCTGGTGACATGGGCGGCGCGGGCGAAAGCGGCGTCGGTGGCGGCCTTGTCCCCGATCTCCCAGTCGAACGCGATGTTGTTCAGCGCCTCGGGCCACACGAGCGGCTGGCCGGCGTCGGTCGTGGTGGCCAGGTCGGTGGCGGAGGGGTGGATGTCGTAGTCCACCGCGATCAGGTCGGCTGCGTCGCGCGCCTGGGCGATGGTGTCGGCGACGATGAAGGCCACCGGGTCACCGACATGACGCACCACGCCGTCGGCCAGCACCGGATGCGGCGGGGCGACCATCGGCGTCCCGTCCCGGTTCTGCACCGGCGCGGCACAGGGCAGCGTCCCGATCCCATCGGCCTTGAGGTCGGCGGCCGTATAGATCGCCCGCACCCCCGGCAAGGCCCGCGCCGCCGCGATGTCGATCGACTTGATGGTCGCGGCCGCGTGCGGGCTACGAAGCACGATCCCCGGCAGCGAGCCAGGCAAGGCAATGTCGTCGGTGTAAAGCCCGGCGCCCTTGAGCAGACGAGGATCCTCCACGCGGCGAACAGGCTGGGCAAGGCCGAATTGGGTGGTCATGGTCTATCACTCCGCGCGCGTGGAAGGTCGGTCACGGACAACATGTACGGTCGCGGCCGGCATCGCCAAGGGGGGTGGTGAAGGGTGGGGCTTTGCCCCACGCCCCACCAGGAGGGCGCTGCCCTCCTGGACCTCCTGCCAAGGGCCGAGCCCTTGGAACCAGTACTTGGGGGGATTCCGGGAGGGGCTGAGGTGATGTCTAAACTACAGCCTCAGCCTCTGCCGGAATCCCCCCAACCAACGGTTTCCAAAGGCCTGAGGCCTTTGGCGGGGATCAAAGGGGCAGAGCCCCTTTGCGGGGCCCGGGGCGGAGCCTCGATCCTTTTACCGCTTCCCCTTGGGCATGAACCGGATCGCGAACCGTACCAGGCTGGGCGTGGTCGTCGGCCGGCGCAGGCGTTCGTCGTAGCCCGAGAACCGACGATCGTTCTCCCGCAGGCAGATTTCCATCAGTTCGCGCACGCTGACGTCCACCGCGCTGACGGCCTTGCTGCCGGTCATGGTGAAGTTGTTGTCCTCGGGCTTGCCTTTGTCGTCATCCATGCCGCGGGCGATGCCGATTCGTTCCCAGGCCAGGAACACCCACACCGCGGCCACCCGCGCCTCGAAGTACGGCCGGCGCCACCAGGGCATCGTCCGGCGGTGCCAGGCCAGCCAGTTGGCGAACAGCAGGATGTGGCGGCATTCCTCCTGCATCACCGGCTCGAACGTATCGACCAGTTCTGGCGGGAAGAAGCCGGATGTGCGGGCGAGGTCGAACAGCCCGAAGGCGAAGAAGCTGTCGATGCACTCACTGAACCCGGTGACCAGATAGGCCCATTCTGTGTCGGAGGGCATCAGGTAGGCCGGCTCGGGCTCCAGCGGGATGCCGTAGGACTGGACCAGGTTGGCCAGCACTTCCTTGTGGCGGCCTTCCTCCCAGCCGTTGAGGCCGATCGCGTCGTGCCAGGCGGGGTCGCGCAGCGCGTCGGCATACGCCTGCATGCGCTTCATCGCCTTGCCCTCGGTGCGGACGGCGATGTCCCAGATGGGAAGAGTGATCAGGCGTTCCAGCGCCTCGGGCGTCAGTTTCGGCCATTCGATGACGGACGGCTTGTACGGGTTGAACGTCTCCCGGAACATGCTGCACACGGCATTCTTGTGCGCCTCCGATCCCACGGGCAGGGGGCCTGGCTCGTCCCAGGTCCAGTGGCGGGCGGCGCGGTCGGCGGCCTCGATCGTGGCGGCGTCCATGTGCTGTCTTCCTGCGTGTCGCGGTCGGGTGACCAAGCGCGTGATACCAAGCGCCCGAGCCTTAGACTGGTCGATAGGTTGCCGGGCGCTTGGTATCACACCTTGCTTCGTGCGCAGCCGCCACACCAACCCTGCGCACTTACCAGCCGCTGGTAGGGGCGACTGGTAATATGTGGCATGACCCCGGCAATGATCCAGATCAAAGCGCGCCGGTTTCCGTTGGGGCTTGCCAATGGGACTTGTCTCCCGGCGGGCAAGCGCTTTTGATGCGCCCCCTCTCGGGACAGGAGCAAATGTGGTGGGGAAGCTGACAGGAAAAATCGCCTGGGTCACGGGCGCGGGATCAGGCATCGGTGAAGCCGCCGCGCTGGCGCTGGCCGAGGAAGGCGCGACCATCATCCTGACCGGCCGCCGCCCGGCGCCGCTGGAGAGTGTGGCCGCCCGCATCCGGCAGACCGGAACGGCGCATGTGCAGCCTGCGGACCTGACCGATGCCGACCAGGTGCGCCGCGTCGGTGACTTCATCCGTACCGAGATCGGCCGGCTGGACATCCTGGTGAACAATGCCGGCGTGAACATCGTCGACCGCAACTGGGACAAGCTGACGCCCGAGAGCATCCACTACATGGTCAGCGGCAACCTGATCGCCCCGATGTACTGCGTCACCGTCGCCCTGCCGTTCATGCGGGCGCAGAAGGATGGGGTACTGATCCACACCGCATCCATGGCCGGGCGCTTCATCGGGGGTGTCAGCGGGCCGATCTATGTCTCCGCCAAGCATGGCATCGTCGCCATGAGCCATGGGCTGAACATGCAGGAATGCGTGAACGGCATCCGCTCCACCGTCTTCCTGCCGGGCGAGGTCGCGACCCCGATCCTGGACCAGCGCCCCAACCCGGTCGGGCCAGAGGTGCGGGCACGCATGGTGCAGCCGGCGGACTGCGGGGATCTTATCCGCTACATCGCCTGCCTGCCGCCGCATGTGACGATGAACGAGGTGCATCTGGCGCCGACCTGGAATCGCGGCTACGTCGCCAACCTTGAACGCAAGCTCTGAGAGGGAACGCCCGTCATGGCCACCAACAAGCCCAAGGTGATGCTGCCCCACACGATGTCGAAATCCGGCCTCGACCTGATCCGCAGCCGTGATGATATCGAGATGGTGATCTATCCGGCGGGCATCCCGCAGGCCGACCTGCTACCGCAGTTGAAGGATTGCGCCGGCATCGCGCTGTCCGGGACTCCGTATAAGAAGACCGAGATGGATGCCTCCCCCGCCATGCAGGTCGTGGCGCGCATTGGCGTCGGCTATGACGCGGTGGAGGTTCCGGCCCTGACCGCGCGCGGCGTGCCGCTGATGACGGCGGGCACGGCGAACTCCACGTCCGTCGCCGAACAGGCGTTCCATTTGATCATCGCGCTGGCCAAGCTGAACCGGCACATGGACGCGCTGGTCCGCGACGGGAAGTGGAACGACCGGCACCAGGCCCCGCCGATGGAGCTCGCCGGCAAGACCGTCCTGATCGTCGGCTTCGGCCGGATCGGCACCCGCACCGCCAAGCGTTGCGCGGCGTTCGAGATGAACGTCCTGGTCTATGACCCCTTCGTCGACGCCGCCGCGATCAAGGCCGCCGGGTTTACGGCGGTCGCAGATGTCGACGCGGTCCTGGGCGGGGTGGATTTCCTCTGCATCCACTGCCCAAAGAACCCGCAGACCATCGACCTGTTCGGGGCGCAGCGCCTGAACGCGCTCAAGAAGGGCGCCTTCGTGGTGAACACCGCCCGCGGCGGCATCATCAACGAACCGGCCCTCTATGACGCGCTGACGTCCGGCCACATCGCCGGCGCCGGCCTCGATGTGTTCGACGTGGAGCCGGCGCCGCCGTCCCACCCGCTGCTGACGCTGCCGAACGTGATCTCCTCCCCCCACATGGCGGGCGTGACGGTGGAGGCGATGGATGCCATGGGTCTCGTGACCGCGCAGAACATCCTGAGCGTGCTCGACGGCAAGCCCAACAAGGGCAACGCCGTGAACCCCGAAGTGTTCGGCTGACAAGACACCGCCCCCTCCCGCGTGGGAGGGGGCTTCCCCCAGGACGGAGACTCCGACGATGCCGCAGCCTGACCATATCTCCGCCCTGGGCGTGCCCTATCCAGCAACCCTGGACGACGACCTGAAGGTCATCTGGGACAAATGCGTGGAGAAGCTGGGCTTCGTGCCCAACGTCTTCAGCACCTACAGCCTGAAGCCGCGGCGGCTGCGGAACTTCATGGCGATGTACAACGACATCATGCTCGCCCCGTCCGGCCTGTCGAAGCTGGAGCGGGAAATGGTGGCCGTCGTCGTCTCCTCGGCCAACCGTTGCTATTACTGCCTGGTCGCGCACGGCGCGGCGGTGCGGCAGTTGTCGGGTGACCCGGAACTCGGGGAGATGATGGTGCTGAACTACCGCGTGGCGAAGCTCGATGCCCGCCAGCGCGCCATGCTGGACTACACCTGGAAGATGACCACGACCCCCTATCTGATCGGCGACGCCGACCGCGACGAACTGAGGGCGGTCGGCCTGTCGACCGAGGATATCTTCGACCTGTCGGAGACGGTGGCGTTCTTCAACCTGTCCAACCGGATGGCCTCGGCCACCGACATGATGCCGAACAAGGAATACCATCCTTCGTTCCGCGCGCCGGCCGAGCGCCAGACGAAGGCATAGGACGAGCGGCCCGCCGTCAGGAGTCGAGCACCGCCGGCTCGAACCAGCGGCGGATCGCCTGCGCCGACTCCGGCTGGCTGAAGTGGAAGCCCTGCGCTTCCGTGCAGCCGATGGATCGGATCAGGTCGAGCTGTTCCGCGGTCTCGACCCCCTCGGCCGTTGTCGCGATCCCCAACTGCTTGGCCAGCGACACGATCGAGCTGACGATCGTCCAGCAATCAGCGCGGGTCGTCATGTCGCGCACAAAGGACTGGTCGATCTTGAGCTTGTCGAACGGGAAGCTGACCAGGTAGCGCAGCGACGAGTATCCCGTCCCGAAATCATCCAGCGCGATCCTGATCCCACGTCGCCGCAGTTCGTGCAGGGTGGCGACTGTCCGGGCGCCGTCAGCCAGCAAAACGGTTTCCGTGATCTCCAGGATCAACCGGTTCGGTGGCAGGCGGGCATCGGCCAGGGCCTGTTCGATGACGGCGCCCAGCCGGTCATCCTGGAACTGGACGGCCGAGAGGTTCACCGACACCGCGATGCCGGCTGGCCATTGCGCCGCGTCCCGGCACGCCTGCTGGATCGCCCAGGCGCCGATGGGTCCGATCAGTCCCAGTTCCTCGGCCAGGGGGATGAATTCGCCAGGGGACACCACCCCGCGCGCGGGGTGAACCCAGCGGAGCAGCGCCTCAAATCCCGACACCCGGTCTCCCGCCAGGTCCCAGATCGGCTGATACGCGAGCCGGAAGTCACCATGGATCAGCGCTTCCCGCAGGTCGTGCTCCATCGCTCGGCGCATCTGCACGCGGGCGTCCATTTCGGGGTCGAAGAACCGATAGGTGCCACGCCCCTCGGCCTTAGCTCGCTCCAAGGAGGTATCGGCGTGGGTCAGCAGCAGGTTGGGGTCGGTCTGCCGTTCGGCCGAGATCGCGATGCCCATGCTGGCGGTGACGGACATAAACTGCCGGTCGATCTCATACGGGGTGGCCATCACCGCCAGAATCTGGCGCGCCAGCCGTTCAGCGTCGGCCGGATGCTGGTTTGACAGGCGCAGGACCACGAACTCATCGCTGCCGATGCGCGCCACGAAGTCGCTGTCCCGGATTGTGCCGCGCAGCCGGTCGGCGGCGGCCTTCAGCAGCAGGTCGCCGGCATCATGGCCCATCGAGTCGTTGAACGACCGGAAGTGATCCAGGTTGATGGTCATCACCGCGAGCTGCTCGCCGTCGAGCCGAGGATCGTTCGGCAGGCTCGCCAGGCGTTCGATCAGGGCCGCCCGGTTCGGTAGCCGGGTCAGGCAATCATGCCGCCCCATGAAGCGGATGCGCGCCTCGGCCTGCCGCCGGTCCGTGACATCCTCATACGTGGCCACCCACCCCCCGCCCGGCATCGCCTGATGCGAGACCGCCACCGCTCGGCCGTCCTCGGTTTCCTGCGTGAAGCCGCCCGGCCGTTCAGCCGCGATCAATTGCCGGTGCTGGGTCAGGATGCCAGCGACGGTCGCGCGGTCCAACTGGCCATTCTCGGCGGCGGCCTCAAACAGATCGGCCACCGGCGTGCCGGGGCGGGTCTGGATGTCGGTAAGGCCGAGCAGGGTGTTGAAGCGGGAGTTGCATACAACGATGCGCTGGTCGGAGTCGGCCACGCAGAGGGCCTGGGACATGTTGGTCAGGGCCGCCTCGAACCGGGCGTTCTGTGTCCGCAGTTCCGCGCCGGTTTCCCGCAGGTGGTCCACCAGCGCTTCGACCTCGGTATGTGCGGAGGACAGAAGCCGGCCGTGGCGGATCGCCATCAGGATCAGCACGATCCCGCATCCGGCCAGGGACCCGAGAAGCGCCACCAGCATCCAGTGGTCACGCCGGAGCGTCCGCAGATGGTCCATGTTCGATGTTTGCGCATCGGTGTGCAGCCGGGTGATCACCCGGTTCAGCTCGGGCACCGCCTGGTTCAGCGTTTCCACCAGCGCCCGCGTGGCGTCCGCGCCCGCCTGCGGGGTGGCTGTCCCCTCGATCGCCTGCCGCAAATCCTCGCGCAGCCGGCGCAACGTCGTCTCGGGCAGATCCGTGCGGCTTGCCGTGACATCCGAAATTGTGTCGAGCCGAACGGCGGCATCGCGCATACGGCGGCGGAATTCATCCTGAGGGACGGGTTGGCGGGCGCCGCCGACGCGATCGGCGGTTGCGCGCAGGCGGTCAAGTTCGCCTACGGTTTCGTTCAGAAGCAGGGCGGTAGTGACGAGCCGCGCGTGATCGGCCACGTGCACATGCCGGACCAGAACATATGAACCGTAGACCGTGACCAGCAGCAGCAGGGCAGCGACCAGTGCCAGGATGAATTGAGACAATGTCTCGGGGCGCAACCGTGTCGATCGCCGGACGCCGTGTTCGGTGTGGCTCAGCCCAAAAGGATTGATCGGAAGGCCAAGCATCGCGTCACCGGTGGCTCGTGCGCCGTGTTGTGTGAATAGATGTCATGAGCGTGATTATGCTTACCGTGCTTTCTGTTGGATACAGTTGGAATATGCGTGAATTCGGCGTGAAACCATTTCAGGCCAAATAGTAAATTTTGAAATATGATGTAGCGGTGCCTCCCATGGTATGGACGCGCCTGGACAAATTCGCGATTTGGTGTGGCCGCCTGGATCAAGGCGGGAAGGTCAAACCGGGGAATACAAGGGGATGGTGGGCGGTGACGGTTTCGAACCGCCGACCCTCTCGGTGTAAACGAGACGCTCTACCGCTGAGCTAACCGCCCGGATGGCGCGATGTCATAGCCGGCTGAACCGGCAACGCAAGAGGCATTTGCCAATCTGGCGACACCACGCCATCCGCGCGCGCTGGCTCGACCCGGGCAACCGAGACGTGGTAACGCCTTGCGCGTGCCCAATAATATCCAGTTCCAGAATACCGCGGTGATCGGCGGCGGTCCCGCTGGCCTCATGGCGGCCGAGACCCTCGCCACCGCCGGCCTGCGCGTCACCGTGTATGATCGCATGCCCAGCATCGGACGGAAGTTCCTGATGGCGGGGCGTGGCGGCCTGAACCTGACCCACGCCGAACCGCTACCGGCGTTTCTCGGCCGCTATCGCGACGCCGAACCCTGGCTCGAACCAGCCATCGAGGCCTTGCCGCCCGCCGCCGTGATGGCCTGGGCCGAGGGGCTGGGGCAGACCCTGTTCACCGGCAGCAGCGGCCGCGTGTTCCCACGCGCGATGAAAGCCTCCCCCTTGCTGCGCGCCTGGCTTGGCCGGCTGAACGATCTGGGCGTGACGTTCCGGACCCGCTGGCGCTGGGCGGGATGGGACGAGTCCGGCGCGCTCCGGTTTGAAACGCCGGATGGTTCGGCGTTGATCCAGGCCGATGCCGTGGTCCTCGCGATGGGCGGTGCCTCCTGGCCGCGGCTTGGGTCCGATGGGGCCTGGGCAAGCGTGCTGGCGGGGACGGCGCCGTTCCAACCGGCCAATGGCGGTTTCACGATCGCCTGGTCCGACCAGCTGCGCCAGCGCATGGCCGGCCATCCGCTGAAGCGCCTGGTCGCCCGGTTCGGCGACCGCGCGGTACCGGGAGAGGCCGTGATCACCGAGCACGGCATCGAGGGGGGCGTGATCTACGCCCTGTCAGCCGAACTCCGCGACGCGATCGCCGCCAACGGAGAGGCCACGCTGTATCTCGACCTGCGGCCCGATCTGGATGCCGCGACGGTGCGCGCGCGCCTCGCCGTCCCGCGCAAGGGCCAGTCCCTGTCCAGCTACCTCCGCAAGCAACTTGGCCTGTCGCCCGAGGCGATCGCGTTGATCCAGGAAGCGCTGCACGGCGCGGGCGGCGAGCTGGCCGATCTGGTGAAGGCGCTGCCCCTGCGTCTGACTTCGCCGCGGCCGATCGAGCGCGCGATCTCCACCGCCGGCGGCCTGCGCCGTGAGGCCCTGGATGCCGGCTTTATGCTGCGCGACCACCCGGGCGTCTTCGCGGCGGGGGAGATGCTGGACTGGGAAGCGCCCACCGGCGGCTACCTGCTGCAGGCCTGCCTCGCGACCGGGGCCGCCGCCGCCCGCGGTGCCCTGGAATGGTTGCGCGACCGCCCCGCCTCGTAGCATCGTACCGGCCACCAGGAGGAAAAACGCCATGCGCATCACCAAGATCGAGGATCTGCACTGCAACGCCGGCTGGCGGGATTTTTCCTTCCTGAAGATCACCACCGACACCGGCATCGTCGGCTGGTCCGAGTTCATGGAGAATTTCGGATCGGAGGGCCTGTCCACCGTCATCCGCCGCCTGGGCGACCGGATCATGGGCATGGACCCGCGCGCGATCGAGAAGGTCACCGCGTATATGCACGGCGTGACGCGGCAAGCCCCGGGTGGCATGAACCAGCAGGCCATCGCCGCCATCGAAAACGCGTTGGTCGATATCAAGGCCAAGGCGCTGGGCATCCCGGTCTATGAGCTTCTGGGTGGCCCGATCCGCGACAAGCTGCGGCTCTATTGGTCACATTGCGGCACCTGGCGCGTGTCCTTCGCCGATACGATCAAGGAATGGACCGGTTTCGACCCGATCCGCACACTGGCCGATGTCGAAAAGGCCGGTGCTGATGTGCGCGAACGCGGGTTCAAGGGCCTGAAAACGAACATCATGATGTTCGACGCGGAGAAGCCCTACATCCACATGCCTGGCTTCAACGGCCCCGGCTGGCCGGAGCTGAATTTCGACCACAAGATCCAGGAAGCCCTGGTCGCCCAGATGGGCGCGTTCCGCCGTGGCGCGGGGCCGGACATGGGGATGCACCTTGATCTGAACTTCAACTTCAAGACCGAGGGCTATATCCGCATGGCCCAGGCGCTCGAGCAGTTCGACCTGACCTGGCTTGAAATCGACAGCTACGATCCCGCCGCCCTGGCCACCATCCGCCGTTCATCCCGCACCCGCATCGGATCGGGCGAATCGCTCTACGGCCGCCGGCAGTTCAAGCCGTTCTTCGAACACCAGTCCTTCGACGTCGCCATCATCGATGTCGCCTGGAACGGCATCCTGGAGTCCTTCAAGATCGCCGCCATGGCGGACGCGTATGAGGTGAACGTCGCCCCGCACAACTTCAACGGCCATATCGGATCATTGATCAGCGCGCATCTCTGCGCCGCCTTGCCGAATTTCCGCGTCATGGAAATCGATATCGAGGACGTGCCCTGGAAGGACGACCTCGTGACACCCGTGCCGGTGATCAAGGACGGTCACCTGATCCTGCCCACCGGCCCAGGCTGGGGCGCCGAGGTGAATGAGGAAGTGATCCGCGCGCACCCGCCCTTGCGCGTGCGGAAGTGGGAACGGTAGCGCATGCGGATCGGGCGTTTCCTGCTGGGTCTGGGTCTGCTGGCGCTGCTCGCGCCACGGGTCATGGCCCAGTCGGAGGAAACCACCAAGCGCATCCTGATCGTCCCGCCGCTGCAATGGGACAGCGGCGTGGCGTCCTTCCGGCCGGCGTTCCGCCAGACCGCGAGCGATTTCGCGAACCTCACCGGCGGCATCGTCTTTGGGCTGAAGCCGCCCGAGGTGAATGTCCTGCTGGCCGAACCGCAGCCGCGCCTGGATTGGAACTCTTTGCCGCTTGCCCCCGAATTCCCCGAGGATGTGCGGTTTTTCTGGCACAAGATAGGCAAGAACGGCGCACTGAATGCCGGTATCAACAGTTGCGTCGGCGAGACCAGCTACCTCGTGTTCCTGTTCCGCAGCCGGGGCTTGTTTCGAATTTCCTACCGGCTGATCCCGGATCGCGCCTGCCCATCGGTCGCCGACGCGGCCACGGCGGTGATGGCGCATTTCACGACGATCGACCCAACCCTGGCGCTGGCGATGCATTACCGCAACGGCAATGCCCAGGTCGTCGATATCGTCGATCCCGGATCAGGCCATCTGCGCACGATCCGCTGGCAGCAACGGAGGCGATGAGATGACCCGTTTCCGCGCCGTTCTGATGTTTCTGCTGTATGCCCTGCTGCCGGTCACCTCTGGCCAGACCGCGCCGCTGCCCTTCGATCGTGACTTGAACATCCCGCCAATTATCGAGGATTCCGGCGCCCCGGTACAATGCACCGTGGCGTTCCTGGTCACCGACATCAGCACCAACGATACCTTCCTGATGCGCATGCGAATCGCGCCGACCGAGGAAGCCCGACCCACGCGGAATCGGTTGCCCTGCCCGACCGCCATTCCGCCACGTATGGCGGTGCGCGCGCTGGATGTCTGCACGGTCCGCACCGAGGACCCGAACAACTGCGTCTATACGGATATGGCACGCGGGTTCGATCGCGATCCGGTGCAACGCAACACCGCGTCCAACGGATCACGCTGCCGCTCGGATCAGTCCGACTTCATCGCCCTGGCCTGCTGGAAGGCCGACGGCTTGGATGTCTGCGGAGTCGCCTGCGGCCAGACCGAGGCGGACGCCAGGACCCAGGCCCGCGCGCGATGCGAGGAAAAGCACCAGCAATCCTGCGCGATCATCGGTTCGGCGCCCGTTCTGGTGCCGTAATCCGCTACAATTTCGCGATGACCTCGCGGGCGAAATCGGATGCGAGGCGCCATTTGGCGTCGTTGCCGCTCGCCATGATCAGTTCCTGCAAGCCGTCCGCTTCAAGCTGACGAATCTGTTCGACCAGTTCCTCGGCCGTCCCAACCAGGCAGGTGTCGCGGATCAGTTGTTCGTCGAGCAGTTCCGCCTCCCCAGGATGCATCCGGGTGTAGTGATATTCATGCGTCCGGAAGTGGCGGTGCTCGGCCGGGGTCTGTTCCACCAGGGCGCAATAGGGCTTCCAGATGCGTGCCAGGAAGGGCGGTGGCTCGCTGCCGCGTTCGTGTACCGTGTCGTAGAAATAGTAGATGCTGGCCATGATGTTCGGCCCGATCATTGCCTTCACACGGTCGGAGTCCGCGCGTTCGCCAGGCTCCAGCAGGACGACGTTCACCAGCGCGGCGTTGCGATAGCCGGCCATGTCGCGGCCGACACGTGCGGCGCCCTGGCGGACATTCGCCATCGCCTCGGCGACCGGGATGCCGCGCGGAGGAATGGCGAAGACCAGCCCGTCCCCATGCTCCCCCGCCAGCCCCATGGCGCGTGGTCCGAAGCCCGAGACATACAGCGGGATGCGCGGTTCGAGATTCATGTATTTGAACTCGTGCATCAGCATCTTGATCGGCTTAGTGACGCCGTTGAAGGTATAGTCAACGATCTCGCCACGCAGCAGGGCCGACAGGACGCGCAGGTATTCGCCGAACGCCCGCATCGTCATGGGTTTCTGGCCCATCGTGCGCATTGCCGTGTTGCCGGTTCCGATGCCCAGGAACACCCGCCCAGGCGCCAGCCGGTTCAGGGTGGCCATCGCCGCCACCTGCACCGCGGGGATGCGGGTGCCGCAGATCGCGGTCCCTGGCCCCAGGCGGATGCGGCTGGTTTGTTTCGCCGCCAGCGCCAGCACGGCATAGACGTCGGAGAACAGGTGCTGGCTGTCGGCAACCCAGACCGAGTCGTAGCCGAGCGTCTCCGCGTGGCTGAAGAAGCCGATCTCATCGATGTTGGCCATGACGCAGAAGCCGAATTGCATGGGTTGGTTCCTGACATGGGTTGGGGGCGGGAATGGTAGAGGCCGAACGCCGGTGGTGGAAAGCGCGCCCACCGACGCCTGAACGCCGAAGCTTGACCCCGGCCGGACCCCGCATGACAACAACCCGACGAACCGTCCAAGCGGAGAAACGGCCATGACCACCGCATCATCCTATGACGCCGCCTATGGTGCCTGGCGGAACGACCCCGAAGCCTGGTGGGCCGCGGCGGCCGAGGGCATCACCTGGTCCCGCAAGTGGGACAAGGTGTTCGACCCCAGCCTGGGCGCCTATGGCCAATGGTTCGCCGGCGGGGAACTGAACACCTGCTTCAACGCCGTTGATCGCCATGTCGAGGCCGGACGCGGCGACCAGCCCGCGCTGATCTGGGACAGCGCGATGACGGGGAAGATCGTCACCCACACCTATCGCGACATGCAGACCCGCACCGCGAAGATGGCCGGGGCGCTGGCCGCGCTTGGCGTCGGGCGCGGCGACCGTGTGATCATCTACATGCCGATGGTGCCGGAAGCGGCGATCGCGATGCTCGCCTGCGCGCGCCTGGGCGCGATCCATTCCGTGGTGTTCGGCGGCTTCGCGGCGGCGGAACTCGCGACGCGGATCGAGGACGCCAAGCCCAAGGTCATCATCTCCGCGTCGTGCGGGTTGGAGCCGGGGCGGATCGTTCACTACAAGCCGCTGCTGGACGCCGCGATCGACCTGTCGCCGCACAAGCCGGACGCCTGCCTGATCCTGCAACGGGAGCAGGCGACCTGTGACCTGACCTCCGGCCGGGACCATGACCTGCTGGAAGCCGAGGCCGCTGCCGCGCCGCATGACTGCGTGCCGGTGAAGGCGACTGATCCGCTGTATATCCTTTACACATCGGGCACGACCGGGCGGCCCAAGGGCGTGGTGCGCGACAATGGCGGGCACGCGGTGGCGCTGTGGAACTCGATGAAGATGCTCTACGGCGTCGATACCGGAGAGGTCTATTGGGCCGCGTCCGATGTCGGCTGGGTCGTGGGGCACAGCTATATCGTCTACGCGCCGCTGCTGCGGGGCTGCACGTCGATCATGTATGAGGGCAAGCCGGTCGGCACCCCCGACGCCGGCGCCCTGTGGCGGGTGGCGGCGCAGCATAAGGTAAAGGTGCTGTTCACGGCGCCGACCGCGATGCGGGCGATCAAGCAGCAGGACCCGGACGGGAAGCTGGCCCAGACCTATGATCTGTCCGGGATGGAAGCCTTGTATCTGGCTGGGGAGCGGTGCGATCCGCCGACCGCGATGTGGGCGGCGGAGATGTTGGCCAAGCCGGTCGTCGACCATTGGTGGCAGACTGAAACGGGCTGGGCGATTACCTCGGGCTTCCGCGAGTTCGGGCTGTTTCCCTTCAAGCCGGGATCGGGGGGGCGGCCGAGCCCCGGGTATGATCTGCATGCTCTGGATGATGAGGGGCATTTGCTGCCGCCGGGGACGAACGGGAACTTGTCGGTCCGGCTGCCTCTGCCGCCGGGCTGCGGGCCGACCTTGTGGGAGAATACCGACGGCTACCACACGTCCTATCTGGCCGATTTCCCTGGTTGGTATCGCACCGGGGACGCGGGCGTTGTTGATGAGAACGGCGATGTCTGGGTGATGGGGCGCACGGACGACATCATCAACGTGGCCGGGCACAGGCTATCGACGGGGTCGATGGAGGAGGTGCTCGCATCGCACCGAGACGTCGCGGAATGCGCGGTCGTGGGTGTGAAGGATGAACTGAAGGGCCAGGCGCCGATCGGGCTGGTGGTGCTGAAGGCGGGCGTGAACCGGCCGGAGCCGGAGATCGCTCGGGAACTGGTGTCCCTGGTGCGGGACCGGATCGGGCCGGTGGCGTCGTTCAAGGACGCGCGGGTGGTGACGCGGCTGCCGAAGACCCGGTCGGGGAAGATTTTGCGGGCGACGATCCGGAAGATCGCGGATGGGGAGACGGTGGCGGTTCCCCCGACGATCGAGGACCCCGCGGCGTTGGAGGAGATCGGGAAGGTGCTTCGGCGATAGGGGGCAGTGGTTGGTCGAACGACTCTCCCCTCCCCTTGAGGGCTTGGGCCGCGAAGCGGACCGAGGCCGGGGGAGGGGTGAGCAGCCGCACGGACCGGGGGGTCAACCCGACTGGCTATGGAACGGTGATCGCGCAGGGGACTGGGGCGCTACTACCCCTCCCCCAACCTCGGTCCGCTTCGCGGCCCAAGCCCTCAAGGGGAGGGGGGCGTGGTGGCGGGGGCAGTCCTCCCTGTTCCAATCAGTCCCGCACCTCCACCCGGACCAGCGCGGAACTGAACGTCCGGGGCAAATGGATCGACAGGCCCTGGTCCAGCGGGTCATCCAAATCCGTCCAATCATCATCGTCGAACCGGCGGACGCGGTACCGGCGGGAGCGATCAAGGCCGGGCAGGCGGAAGGTCCGGGTCTCATCCGTCCCTGAGAGGCGGAACGCCAGCAGCACACCGCCCAGCCGGTCCCGCCGCGTGTACCAGATCGCCGCCCAATCCCCCGTCCCATCCGGTGCCGGCGGCATCGTCAGCAAATACTGGCGCCCGTGCTGAATTACCGGGCGCAAATGCCGCCGGTAGAACGCGATGTGTTCGGCGGCGACGGCGAGGTCCGCTTCCGCCCACTGGTCCACCCGCGCGCTCAGGCCAAAGCTGCCCAGCATCGCGACGCGCAGGCGGAATGGCAGGTCGCCCAGATGCCGCAACTCGTCGTCGGCGTCGTCGTATCCCGGAATGTTGCCGGGCGGCCATTCCACCAGCCAATCGTTGCAGGTCACTGCCGGATGGGCCAACTGGCTACCGAAATGGATCGCCAGCTTCCGCAGCGAACCGGGTTGGTCGCTGATCCAATTCACATGGGCACGCGACAGCAGGGCGCCGTCCATCCGCCCTCCGCCACTTGCGCACATTTCCAGGATCAACTCCGGAAACGCCGCCAGGATCGCATCCTGCAAACGATGCACGCCACGGTAATGGGCGACCAGGGGGTCCTCGTCGGTCAGGTCCTCGGGCAGCCCAGGCGCCCATCCCCCCGCGAAAAGGTCGGCATTGAAGTCCCATTTGACCCAACCGACATCGGCGGAGCGGATGATCTCGCTCATGCGGTCGAAGGCGTGCTGCCAGGCATCCGGCACGCCCAGATGCAGCACCGCGCGCTCCCCGGGCGCCGGGGGCTTGTCGTCCAGATGGTGCAGCCATTCCGGGTGCTGGCGGCGGATCGAGGACAATGTGCCGATCACCTCCGGTTCAAACCACAGACCAAACATCAGCCCATGGTCGCGGCAGAAGGCGGCGATCGGGCGCAGGCCATCGGGGAACCGGGTCTGGCTGATCCGCCAGTCGCCGGTGCGATGGAACCATTCGGCGGTGGAGTCATCGTCGTCGGGCCGGTACCATCCGGCATCCAGCACGAAGGCCTCGCAGCCAAGCCGGGCGGCGAGGGGGATGAGGGGGGTGATGGTGGAGGCGCTGGGTTCGCCGAAATAGTGGTACCAGCTGTTGAACTGCACCGGGATGGGCCGGTCCGGATCGGGGCGGTGGCTGTTGCGCCAATCATGCAGCCGTTGGGTGGAGGCATTCATGCGGCCATCGATCCGCGCGAACAGGGCACGGGGCAGGGACAGGGTCTTGCCGGGGCGCAGCCGGTGGCGGAAGCGCCAGGCGTTGATCCCGCCCTCGATCAGCGCGCCTTTGTCCAGGGGCTCGACTTCCAAGCGCCAATTGCCGGGCCAGTGCAGTTGGCACAGCCAGGTCGTCCGTGGCGCGCGCAGGGCGACATAGGGCTGGTAGCCGAAGCCGGTCTTGCCGGTGCGGCTCTCCATGGTGATCGGAGCGTTCGACATCCGCAGCCCGCGGATCTGGGTTTCCTGCGTCCAGGCGCCCGAGAGGTGGATGATGGCGTGGACCCGTTCCTCGATGCTGAAGCAGCAGCCCAGGGTGGTGCCGATCGGGATGGGCGGGCCATCGCCGGTGTGCCGCAGGGTGGTGTCCTGGCACAGGATGTCGCTTGCCGGGTCGAGCGTGAAGGTCACCTCCGCTGCGAGGGGAACGATCGCGGCCCGCAGGGCAATCCGCATGATGTGGGCGCTCGTCCAGGTAACGCCATCCACATCCCATGGTACCGCGCGGTCGTCCGTGCCGGCGCGGGCGATCGCCAGGTCATCCACCAGCATCCGCGCCGGGATCGGGCCCGGTGCGGTATCAGGCGCCAAGCACCGGCACATCAGCACCGGGCCGGCGAGCACGATTTCATACGTCGCAAACGAGGACCGAAGCCGACCCAGGACGGTCGGGCCGGTCGGGTTCGGATCCACGGCGGCGGCGTAGGGTCTACTTTTCCTTTTTGCGCTTCTTGCCCTCGGACGCCTTGGCGACGGGGGCCGAGGGCGCCGTCGTCAGTCCCTTGAAGAAGCTCACGCGCTGGTCGGCGCCGGCGACCATGTAGGAATGGTCGGAGCCGGTCAGGATGAAGGTCGCGCCCATGCCGACATAGCGGGAGGCGTTTTCGGTGTCATAAACCCCACCCATGCCCAGGATCTTGCCGTGCTTGCGGCAGGCGTCGCCCACGCTCTGGTAGGCGTCGATCACCTTCTGGTGTCCCATCTGGCCGGAGATGCCCATGGAGGCCGTCAGGTCCGAAGTTCCGATGAACAGCACGTCGATGCCATCGACCTCGGCGATATCGGCGGCGTTCTCGATCGCTTCCGGGCTTTCCAGCATGACGATCGTCAGGATTTCGGCGTTGATGGCCTTCTGCGCTTCCTCGGTGGCGGGGGGGCGATAGCCGTAGACGGCCGGCGGGCCGCCCCAGCTGCGCGAACCCGCGGGGGGATAGCGGAAGGCGTCGGCGATCCTGCGTGCCTGCTTGGCGGTGTCGACATGCGGCATCACGATGCCCAGGGCGCCGTTGTCCAGCGCGCGGGTGGCCTCGTCGATCGCGCCGGAGCAGACGCGCACGATGGGCGTCACGCCCGTCGGCAGGGCGGCGATGCAGAGCTGGGTGATCTCCTGGATGGAGAACGCGCCGTGTTCGGCGTCGATGAACATCCAGTCATGGCCGGTGGCGGCCGCGACCAGTGGGGTGGCGCTGGTGCGAAGGTGATGCACGCCGAATCCCAGCGCCATCTGGCCGTCCAGCAGGCGGTGCTTGGTGGTGTTGGTGACCAATGGCATGACGTTCTCCCTACATTTGTGATCGTCAATATGGGCCGGCCGGCGTCCGGATCAAACAGGGTTTTCAACCAGGGCCATCAAGCTTTCGAGGCGGTCGGCTTCCGCGGCCGGTTTGTCGGAGCGGATGCGGGCGATGCGGGGAAAGCGCAGCGCCACGCCGGATTTGTGCCGGTTCGACAATTGCGCCGCGTCGAAGGCGACTTCCAGGACCAGGGCCTTCTTGACCTCCCGCACCGGCCCGAAGCGGTTGGTCGTATGGGTCCGCACCCAGCGGTCGAGGAAGACCAATTCCTGGTCCGTGAAGCCGAAATAGGCCTTGCCGACCGGCACCAGTTCGGCGTCGCGCCAGACCCCGAACGTGTAGTCGGAGTAGAAGGAGCCGCGCTTGCCGTGCCCGCGCTGGGCATACATCAGCACGGTATCGATCGTCAGCGGCCCGCGCTTCCATTTCCACCACAGGCCTTTCACCCGCCCGGCGACATAGGCGCTGTCGGCGCGTTTCAGCATCAGCCCCTCGATCGACGCGGCGCGGGCGCCGTCGCGCAAGGCGGAAAGGTCGGCCATCGAGCCGAACGGGACCAAGGGGGACAGATCGACATTCGGCGGCCGGACCCGGTCCATCCAGGCCTCCAGGCGCCTGCGGCGTTCATCGAAGGGCAAGGGGCGGAGGTCTTCGTTCCCGTCGAACAGCAGGTCATAGGCGCGGACCAGCACGGGCAGGCGCTTCATCATCGCGGCGGTGACGGATTTGCGGTTCAGCCGCTGTTGCAGGTCGGCGAAGGGGGCGACCTGGCCGTCGCGCACGACCAGAAGCTCTCCATCCAGCACGGCCTTGAAGTCGAGCCCGCTCAGGATGTCGGGAAACGCTGGAGAGATGTCCTCCGCCCCGCGGGAAAACAGGCGCGTGCCGCCGGGCGCGGCGACAAGTTGGACGCGGATGCCGTCCCATTTCCACTCCGCCCGCCAGTCCTTTGGATCGAGTGTCGCGTGGTCGTCGTCCTCCAACGGATGGGCGAGCATCGGCGGACGGAACACCGGCGCGCCCGCCGGATCGGGGCGGGGCGCGCGCCCTTCCAGCCAGGCGAACAGCGGAAGGTAGGGCGGGCCGATGCCGTGCCAGATTTCCTCGACCGCGTCCGGGGAGACCTGTCCAAAGGCCGCGAGCGCGATGCGGGCGATGCGGGCCGAGGCGCCGACCCGCAACCCGCCGGTTATCAACTTCAACAGCGCGAGCCGGGTGGAGGCGTCGCAGACGTCCAGCCACCCCGCCACTATGCCGGGGAGGGCCGCCTTGGGCGCGGCCTCCAGCGTTTGGACCACATCGGCAAGGCGCGGCGGAGGGGTATCATCAGACCGACTCGGCCACATCAGCGCGACGGTTTCCGCCAGATCGCCGACGAAATCGTAGGACCAGCCGAACAGGACAGGATCCAACCGCTGCGCCGCGAGGGCGCGGATCAGGCCAGGCTTGGCGGCGGTGAAGGTCAGGTCGCCGGTGATCGCGGCGAGGCCGATGCCTCGGTCCGGATCCGGTTGGCTCGCGAAATAATGTCGCAACAACGCGATCTTGTCGTTGCGGCCCGGGGTGAAGACCAGACGCTCCAGCAGGGTGGCGAAGGCCAGCATGGGGGCATCGTCGGCCATTCCGGGGCAGGAAGCCAGACCCCGGGCGCATCGGTAGCCGACGGACATCAAGCTTGTACTTGATTCCCAAGCCCCTTTCCGTCACACACCGCCGACCCTGACTGCCGGCTGCCCTAGGGTGGTCCTCGGCTTCCATCAACCGCGATGCGAGAGAGCAACCATGCGCGACACGGGCGAATACCTGTTCACTTCCGAATCCGTGTCCGAAGGACATCCGGATAAGGTCGCTGATCGCCTCAGCGATACCGTCCTCGATGCCTATCTGGCCGCCGACCCCTATTCCCGCGTCGCGTGTGAAACGCTGGTGACAACCCAGCGCGTCGTGCTGGCCGGTGAAACCCGCGGCCCCGACTCCGTCAGCCACGAATACCTGGCGCATCTCGCCCGCATGGCGATCCGCGACATCGGGTATGAGCAGGAAGGCTTCCACTGGAAGACGTGCGACATCGCCGTTCATTTGCACTCGCAGTCCTCGGACATTGCGCAGGGCGTGGACAGCGCCGGCAACAAGGACGAAGGCGCGGGCGACCAGGGCATCATGTTCGGCTATGCGTGCCGGGAAACCGAGACGCTGATGCCGGCGCCGCTGTATTATTCGCACGAAATCCTGCGCGCCATGCGTGACCGCCGTCATGCCGGCGACCATTCCGTGTCGGGCCTGCTGCCGGACGCGAAAAGCCAGGTTACGCTGCGCTATGTCGATGGCAAGCCGGTGGGTGCCACGTCCGTCGTCGTGTCCACTCAGCATGTCGAGGGGATGGACCAGCGCGCGATCAAGCGCATGCTGATGCCGCTGATCGAGGGCGTGCTGCCGACGGGCTGGATGCCAGCGGAGAACGAGATCTACGTCAACCCGACCGGCAACTTCGTGATCGGCGGCCCCGATGGCGACTGCGGGCTGACCGGGCGCAAGATCATTGTCGACACCTACGGCGGCGCGGCCCCGCATGGCGGCGGCGCGTTCAGCGGCAAGGACCCGACCAAGGTTGACCGGTCCGCCGCCTATGTCTGCCGCTACCTCGCGAAGAACGTCGTGGCGGCTGGCCTGGCCGACAAGTGCACGTTGCAGCTCAGCTACGCCATCGGCGTGTCGCACCCGCTGTCGCTGTATGTCGACCTGCATGCCACCGGCGCCGACATCGACGAGACCAAGCTGGAGAAGGTGCTGCGCGACCTCGTGGACCTGCGTCCCCGTGGTATCCGGGAGCATCTGCGCCTGAACCGTCCGATCTACGTCCCGACCTCGGCCTATGGCCATTTCGGGCGGGAGCCGGATGCGGCGAAGGACAACTTCACGTGGGAAAAGGCCGACCTCGTGCCGGCGCTGAAGTCCGCGTTCAACCGCTGAGCCTGAAGCCACCGCCCGACCGGCTGTATGGACGCGCGCGGGGCCACAAGCTTCGCCCGCGTCAGCAGCTTCTGCTGGATGTGACCCTGCCGCGCCTCGCGGTGGGGTCTTTCCGTTTAACCCCCTCCCCCCTTGAGGGGGAGGGCTGGGGTGGGGGGGCTAGCGGCACGGGTCTGGGGGGCGATACCCCTCCCCCCCGCCCCCTCCCTCAAGGGGAGGGGGAGTTAACGCGGCTCTTCCCCCCCACCATCACCCAACTCTGGATCGAAGTCGGCTTCGGCGGTGGGGAACACGCCCTCGCCCAGATCGCGTCTCATCCGGAAGCCGGCCTGATCGCCTGCGAGGTGTTCGAGAACGGCATCTGCTCCCTCCTGTCCCGCCTCGTCCCCGACGGAGAGGAAGCAACCGGCCCCCTCCCCCCCAACCTGCGGCTCTGGCCTGACGACGCGCGGGTGCTGCTGCGGGGGCTGCCGGATGCCAGCCTCGACCGGCTGTTCCTGATGTTCCCCGACCCCTGGCCCAAGCTGCGCCACGCCAAGCGCCGCTTCATCCACCCCGCGCAACTGCCGCTGATCGCCCGCGTGCTCAAGCCTGGGGCGATCTGGCGCGTTGCCTCCGACGACCCCACCTACCAGGCCTGGGTGACCGAGGTCATGGCCGCCCAGACCCTGTTCGACGCGCCACCGCCGGCCACCACGCGCCCCGATGACTGGCCGCCGACCCGCTATGAGGCGAAGGCCCTGCGCGAGGGCCGGTCACCGCGATACTGGACTTTCATCCGCCGTTGAGTCGGCCCAAGCCCACCGGTAGTTTCCGCCCATGCGCTATATCTCCACCCGCGGCCATGCCGCCCCCCGCGACTTCTCCGATGTCCTGCTGGCCGGCCTGGCCGAGGACGGAGGCCTGTTCGTCCCCGAGTCCTGGCCGAACTTTTCGCCCGGCGACTGGCGGGCGATGCGGGGTCTGTCCTACCCGGGTCTCGCCGCGCGGGTCATGCAGCCCTTCGTCGGAACCTCGATCCCATTCCAGGTCCTCTCGCGCATCTGCCACGAGGCCTATGCCGATTTCGGCCATCCGGCCGTCGTGCCGCTGGTCCAACTCGGCAACAGCCTGTTCGTGCAGGAGCTTTTCCACGGCCCGACGCTCGCCTTCAAGGATATGGCGATGCAGGTCCTGGGCCGGCTGTTCGACTATGTCCTGACCAAGCGTGATGCTCGCGTCACCATCGTCGGCGCCACGTCTGGTGACACCGGATCCGCCGCGATCGAGGCCTGCGCCGGCCGCGAACGCGTCGATATCGTCATCCTGCACCCGCATGAACGGACAAGCCTGGTCCAGCGCCGGCAGATGACCACCGTCCATGCCGCGAATGTCGGCAATGTCGCGGTGATGGGCACGTTCGACGACTGCCAGGACATGGTGAAGGCGATGTTCGCCGACACGGGGTTCCGTTCGGAGATGCATCTGTCCGCGGTGAACTCGATCAACTGGGCCCGGATCGCGGCCCAGATCCCCTACTACGTCGCCGCCGCGCTGGACCTGGGCGCGCCGGACCGGGAAGTCGCGTTCAGTGTCCCCACCGGCAATTTCGGCAATGTCCTGGCCGCCTGGTCCGCCCGCCGCATGGGCCTGCCGATCGCGCGCCTGATCGTGGGATCGAACCGCAACGACATCCTGGCCCGGTTCTTCAGCGCCAACGACATGTCGATCACGACGGTCGAGCCATCCCTGTCCCCCAGCATGGACATCCAGGTCAGCTCCAACTTCGAGCGTCTGTTGTTCGAGATGTTGGACCGCGACCCGGTCGCTACGGCCGGGGCCATGCGGCAGTTTCGCGAATCAGGCCGCATGCCCGTGCCGGAACCCGCGTGGCGGCGCGCACGGCAGTTGTTCCACGCATTCCGCCTGGATGATGAGGGGACGAAGGCCGAAATCCGGCGCCTGCATGAGAGGACCGGCTACCTCGCCGATCCGCACACGATCATCGGCATTGCCGCGGCCATGACCCTTGCGCCGCATCCGGCCGTGCCCGTGGTTGCCATGGCCACCGCGCATCCGGCGAAGTTCCCCGATGCGATGGAAGCCGCGACCGGCATCCGCCCCGCGCTGCCGGCTCGCATGGCGGACCTGTTTGATCGGGAAGAACGGTTCACGATCCTGCCCAACGACATCGCCGGCGTGCAGGCGAATGTGCGGGCGCTGGTGGGGCGGAACCGGGGGTAGGTTCCGGTCAAAGAAACGGGGCGGATCAACCGCCCCGTCCTTGTCACGTCCTGGCGATCACGCCGCCTGGGCGGTCTCGTTCGTGATGACCGTGGGCGTCGTGCCGCCGATCATGATGCGACGCGGCTTCAGCGCCTCGGGCACCACGCGCTTCAGGCCGACATGCAGCAGGCCGTCGCGAAGGTCGGCACCCTCCACAACCATATGATCCGCCAGAACAAACCGGCGCTCAAACGCTCTCCCGGCGATCCCGCGATACAGGACCTCGCCCTTTTGCGCGTCGCTGGCCACGCGGCCGGTGATCAGCAGCGTGTTGTCTTTGACGACGATGTCGAGGTCTTCGGGGCGGAAGCCAGCCACCGCCATGGTAAGGCGATAGGAGTCGTCTCCGGTGCGCTCGATATTGTAGGGGGGATAGCTTGATGCTTCGGGCGCCGCAGCGGCGCTGTCGATAAGCCGAGCCATGCGGTCAAAACCGATGGCGGTACGGAACAAGGGCGCGAAGTCGTGGGTGTTCATAGTAAACCTCCTGAACCAGCAAGGTATCGGTGGGGGCCGCCCGGATGGGCCGGCCTCGTGTCGGTCTCCGGAGCCCCAGACGGGCACTCCGAACACCACCGAGATGGGGGAAACGCCCCGCCGGTTCAAGACGTCTGCTAACCGTTGCCCAAAAATTCGATCCGTCGAGCGACGGCTGGGCAGCGGCGTTGGATCAACTCGCGCTTTTGATCCCGAGGCCGCCGAACTTCCTGTTGAACTTGGCGACCTGGCCGCCGGTGTCCATCATGCGCTGCACGCCGGTCCAGGCGGGATGCGACTTCGGGTCGATGTCGAGGCGAAGCGTGTCGCCTTCCTTGCCCATGCAGGAGCGTGTCTGGAACTGCGACCCGTCCGTCATGATGATCGTGATGTTGTGGTATTCGGGGTGGATGCCCGGCTTCATGGCTGTATTTCCCTGGCTGGCGCCCCCGATCCCGACCGGCGGCACAAGGGGCGGGCCATAGCCTCTGGGGGGCACGGGCGCAAGGGTAAACCTTGATTGGGTGGGGGTGGATGGTTACGGCCGGTGCGGTCAGCAAGCCCGTCATCCCCGCGACAAGCGCGGGGATGACGGGATAGGCATGCCCATCCACCACGGAAAATTGAGGCCCGCCCAGGACGAGAACGACCTGGGCCGCCTCCTACATTCCTTCCCGGACCACTGGATTGCTCAGCGTCCCAATCCCGGTGATCTCCACCTCGATCGTATCGCCGTGCTTCATGTTCAGGGTCGCGCCCTCGGTCCCCATCCACACCATGTCGCCGGGATACAGCGTCAGGCACGACGTCATGGCGACCAGATAGTCCACCACACCGAACACCATGTGGTTGGTCGGGAACTGGATCAGCTCCTTGCCATTCAGCCTGATCTTGGTGACCAGGTCGTCCAGCTTGATATCCGTCTCGATCCACGGACCCATCGGCTTGAACGTGTCGGTGTTCTTCGCGCGCCACAGGGTGCGGTCGATCTTCTGCCAGTCCCGCTCGCTCACGTCGTTGCCGATCGTGTAGCCCAGGACCGCGTCCAGAGCGTTCTCCCGCGTCAGGTTCTTGCATTTCTGGCCGATCACCACGACCAGCTCGCCCTCGTACTGGATCTTCTCGCCGGCATCGGCCGGGATCACGATCTTCTCCCCATGCGCGACCAGGGCGTTGTTGGCGCGGTAGCCGATATCGGCCTGCGTCGGCAGGTTCACCGGCAGGCCCAGCTTCTCGGCCGCTTCCTTGACGTGTTCGGCATAGTTCAGGCCGGCGGCATAGAAGGTCGGCGGCACCACCGGCACCAGCAGCGTCACATCCGCCAGTTTCAGCCGGTCGGAGGTGCGTTCCCACGCCTCGAACGGAGAGCCGCGGACGGGGATGATCGTGTCGCCTTCCACGACGCCATAGGTCGGGGTTCCGTTGCGATCGAAGCGTGCCCAGCGCATGGTCGGTCAGTCCTTCCGTTTCCTCGGTTTCCGCCGGATCGAATGCCGACGATTGGGGTCGGCCGACCTTACACCGGTGTCGCCGGTTGGACCACCGCGCCCAACTCGGCTACCCTTCGCCGAAGATGGGAGGACTTCCAAAATGCTGAAACGCGTTCTCGCGGCGGGCCTTGTCGCCTGCTCGCTTCTGACAACCCCGGCTTTCGCGCAGGATGCTTTTCCGACCAAGCCGGTCCGCATGGTCATCGCCTTTGCCGTCGGAGGCTCCACCGACATCATCGCCCGCCTGCTGTCCGTGAAGATG
Source organism: Asaia bogorensis (assembly GCA_945873195.1). Lineage (GTDB taxonomy): Bacteria > Pseudomonadota > Alphaproteobacteria > Acetobacterales > Acetobacteraceae > Rhodopila > Rhodopila bogorensis_A. Next base: position 12,407 of record CAMCDA010000017.1, on the reverse strand, counting down.
ACGGAAACGCTGGGCCAGCAGGTTATTGTCGACAACCGGCCGGGCGCTGGTGGCAATCTGGGCACCGACCTGGTCGCGAAGGCGCCGCCCGATGGCTACACGATCCTGCTGGGGTCCGGCTCCGCCTTCGCGTTCAATCCGGGCCTTTATAAGAAGATGCCCTTCGATCCGATCAAGGATTTCGCCCCGATCGGGCAGGCAGGCGTCACCGGCTATGCCTTCGTGGTGAACAAGTCCGTGCCGGCGACCGATCTGAAAAGCCTGGTTGCCCTGCTGAAGGCCGAACCGGGCAAGCACACCTACGGCACGCCCGGCATCGGCGCGGTGCCGCATATCTGCACCGAGCAGTTCAAGACCATGACCGGCGTCGATATCGTCCACGTGCCCTATCGCGGCGCCGGCCCGATGATGATCGATTTGGCGGCCGGCCAGATCACAATGGCGCTGGACGCCGTCCCGACTTCCATCCCGCAGATCCAGGCCGGCGCGATCAAGCTGATTGGCAACGGTTCCAAGACCCGCGCACCGGCGCTGCCCGACTCGCCGACCCTGGAGGAGCAGGGGCTGAAGGGCTTCGACTGCTATGTCTGGTTCGGCGTGTTCGCTCCGGCCAAGACGCCGCCGGCGATCGTGCAGAAGCTCAATGCGTCGCTCAACGCCGCGCTGGCCGATGCCACGATCGCGTCCCGGCTCAAGAGCATGAGCGTCGAGATGCTGCCGCATACGACCCCCGACAGTTTCGCCGCCTATGTGAAGGCCGAACACGACAAGTGGCTGCCGCTCGTGAAGGCATCCGGCGCGCAACTCGACTGAAAAAATACCCGCGTGGGGACCTGGATCGCCGTCATTTGATCCAGGTCAACGCGCGGTTTTCGTTTCCGCCCATAGCCTGCTTCCCATGGGCGCCGTCGCGGAACACAGAACACCCATCGCGATCCGGTTGCCTTTGACCGCTTCTCCGTTTGAGAGGCGGGGGGCCGAACACGTCCCCCAGCAGCACCAAAGGAAACGAATCCATGAAAGTCGGCGTCGCGCTCAATATGTTGTCCCAGGCAGGCCGCCCGGATGTCGCGGTTGTGTCGGAGCACATGGCCCTGGGTGACCTGGCCGAACCGCTGGGCTTCGACTCGCTGTTCGCGCTGGAGCATCACTTCACCGGCTACGCGATGTCGCCGTCGCCGACCCAGTTGCTGGCGTATTACGCCGGCCGCACCAGCCGCATCACGCTGGGCACGGCGGTGATCGTGCTGCCCTGGCATGATCCGATCCGGGTGGCCGAGGAGATCGCGCTGCTCGACATCATGTGCGGCGGGCGCTGCGTGTTCGGCTTCGGCCGCGGTGCCGCCACCGTCGAATACGAAGGTTTCCGCATCGACCAGGGCGAGGCCCGCCCACGCTTCATCGAGTCCGCTCAGATCATCAAGATGGCGCTGTCGCAGGAAAGCTTCGAGTTCAAGGGCGAGCATTTCCAGATCCCCCGCACCTCGATCCGCCCGCGCCCGATTTCGCACCCGGAGCGCCGTTTCTACGGCACAGCGGTCAGTCCGGAATCGGTGGACGTGATGGCGCGTCTTGGGTTCTCGATGCTGGTGATCATGCAGAACGAATGGCCGAAGGCGGCGGCGGATGTGCATCGCTTCAACGCGGTGGCGGCGGCCGAGGGCTTCACGCCGCGCCCGCCCATGGTGCTGACGAATGTTTCGGTGGCTGAGAGCAGGGCCGAGGCGGAGGACAGGGCGATCGAGTATCTGGGGCGGAAGTGGGATTCGATTGATAACCACTACCATTTCTCGGATGGGCACCTGAACAACGTGAAGGGCTATGAGGCCTACGACAAGGTCGGCGTGACCTATGCCAAGATGAAGGACCCGGTGCGACGCGCGAAGGCCACCGATTTCTATGTCAGCATCCAGTTGGTCGGCACGCCGGATGACTGCATTCAGAAGCTGGAGGAGTTGCAGGCCTTGACGGGTCTCGATCACCTGATCACCGAGTTTTCCTTCGGTGGGATGCCGCATCATGAATCCGAAACGAACATGCGGATGTTCGCCGACACGGTGATGCCGGTGCTGCAGCATGATGCCCGGTTCGCGAAGCCGCCGGCGATCCTTCGCCCGGCGCAGAACCTGCAAGAGGAGAACGTCTTCGCGCCGGCGTGATCGAGGTTGGGGGCTGCCCCCGGGGGGCTACCATTGGGCGCGCCAAGGGATTTGCCCAGGGCAACCGTTCTTGACTCGGGGACGGCGCCTCCCCGTCGTGGCCGGGCTTGACCCGGCCATCGCCAGGGACCCCGCTGATAGTGTTTGCGTATGATTTCAAACGCCTGCGTGCTTGGCGATGGGCGGGTCAGGCCCGCCCATGACGGGTAGCGGCCAAGTGCCATTACCCTGGGGTCTGCCATGGGGTCTGGACGTAGGCTTGGCCGACCGTCCAGACTGCTGGGCATGAGCATCATCATGCATGATCTGGCGGGGGCTGACCCGGAACTCCGGTTCAGCCCCTATTGCTGGCGCACCCGCTTTGCCCTGGCCCACAAGGGCATGCCGGTCGAAACCATCCCGTGGCGGTTCACTGACAAGCCCGAGATCGCGTTCTCCGGCCAGGATCGTGTGCCGGTCATCAAGGACGATGACCGCGTCGTCTCCGACAGTTGGGCCATCGCGGAATATCTGGAAGAGCAGTGCCCAATGCCCAGCCTGTTTGGTGGCACGGGGGGGCGGGCGCATGCGCGGTTCATCAATGCCTGGGCGGATTCAGTGCTGCTGGGGGCGATCGCGCCCTTCATCATCCGCGACCTGTTTGATGTGATTGCCGAGAAGGACCGCGCCTATTTCCGTGAGAGCCGGGAGGCTCGGTTTCGCCGTACCCTGGAGGACGTCCAGGAAGGGCGGGAGGCGCGATTGCCCGCGTTCCGGGAGGTTTTGACCCCGGTACGCCTTACCTTGCGGCGGCAGCAATGGCTGGGCGGGGTGGCGCCGAGTTATGCCGATTTCATTCTGGGCGGGACCCTGATGTGGCCGCGCTGCGTCAGTCGGTTCGCCCTGCTGGCCACCGATGATCCGGTGGCGGCGTGGATGGAGCGGTTGCTCGACCTGTACGGCGGCCTGGGGCGGAACGCTCGAACCGCGTAGGACGGCGGGCGGAGGCGTCACGCCGGGAAACATACCTCCGGCGTTGCGTGCCGTGGTTGTTCCGGGTACGCGGCCTGCCTGAAACAATCATCGATAGGAGACACGTCATGGCACTCCCGGCCACGCCTTCGTGGATATCAGAGTTCCGCACCTTCATCATGCGCGGCAACGTGGTCGATCTGGCTGTCGGCATCATCATTGGCGCCGCCTTTACGGGCGTCGTCGGCAGTCTGGTGAAGGATGTGTTCAATCCGTTCATCGGTGTTCTGACCGGCGGCATCGATTTCTCGAACGTGTTCGTCGCGTTGAACAGCCAGAGCTATGCCACGCTCGACGATGCCAGGAAGGCCGGCGCGCCGACGGTGAATGTCGGATTGTTCCTGAACGCGATCATCCAGTTCGTGATCGTCAGCTTCGCGGTGTTCTGGGTGGTGAAGCTGCTGACCCGGCTGAAGGCGAAGGAAGAAAAGGCGGCGGCCCCGCCCGCTCCGCCGAAGTCGGAGGTGTTGCTGACCGAGATCAGGGACTTGCTGAAGTCGAAGTCCTGACGGAACAGGCCATGGGCTGGCGGGGAGGCTCAGCGGCCCCCGTCAGGCCGAGCGGACGGGCTGGTCCGAGAAGGCGAGTTCGTGCCGGGAACGCCATTCTGGCTTGACGTAATTCACGATCAGCGACCGCCGCACCCCGTTGATCGGCCGGCGAGCGAAGCCGTGCCAGGTATCGGGACCGGGCACGAACAGGAGGCCCTTGCCGAACCCGCCGGGGGCTGAACCGATGACCTCGCCCTGGGGAGTCATCAGATCGGTGCCCCAGTCATCGGCGTCTGGGCTGTCGGACAGATAGACCAGGAACGTCAGCAGCTTGGCGCCGATATCGGTGTGCGGCTCCAGCCAGAACCCATCCGTGTCGAGGCAATACTCGATCCGCAGGAAGCTGCCGGTCAGGTCCAGCCCGGTCATGTCGTTCAGCAGCCCGATCGTGGCTTCATCCTGGAACGCCTCGGCCAGGGTGGCACAAACCGGGTATTCCCGCCGCGACGCCTCGTTCACGAACAGGCGGCTGGCGTTGTGGGTTTCCCGCTTGCCGCTTGTGTCGTCGATCGCCGGCGGGGTGAGCGGTAGGCGCGCCAAGGCGCGGGCCATCGCGTCCGGCAGCACCGCGTTCGGCAGCCAGTGGCGGAATGGCGTGTCGTGACGTTCGGCCAGACGGATGGCCTTGCGGATTCGGCCGCCGGCGCAGGACAGGGCGGCGACATCCATCAGAATGGTGTCCATGCGCGTCGGCTCCTCAGCGGAGGTTGAACAGGGATTTCACGCCGGCCGACAGCGCGTGGCGCCGCAGTTCCCGCCGCATCGTCGCCGCGTCCACCATCCAGTTCAGCATGATCGACCGCCGAACGCCGTCGAAGGGCTTGTGCCCGTGCCAGGAATTGTCGGTGCGCCGGAACGCGAGCAGCGTGCCCGCGTCGGGGGGCACCTCGGCGATCATGTCCTCGATATCGTCCGGCCCGCGCAGCAGGCGCAGCCGACCGCCCGCGTTTGACCAATCCTCATTCAGGTAGATCAGCGCGGTGACGATCTTGGTCTCGCTGTCGGTGTGGATCTGCCCATCGACCGACCGGGTGCGCGCCCGCAGCGTCACCATCAGGGTGGCCGGGTCCAGCCGGACGTCGAACTTGTCGCTGAAGGCCGCGGTGAGTTCGGGGGAGCGCAGCCGCTCCATCAACCGCCCGAAGGCGCCGCGCAGCCTGGCGGTGGGGGCAGGCAGCACGCCGGGTAGGTCGGGGCCGGGGAAGGACTCCACGACATCGTGGACGGCGTCCGCCGACAGGAATCCTGGAACCACCAGGTGATTGAATGGCTCACGCACCAAGGGGGTTGCCCGGAACCGTTCCAGGTCGATCAGGTCGTTCACCAGGGTTTCGGTCATGACAGCCTCATACGGCGGCCGAGTGCCGGCCGGGTCCCCCATGCAGCCGCGTGTCGAAAGCAGCGGCGACGTTGCGCAGGAAGGGCCGCCCGCGCTCGGTGACGGATAGCTGATAGCCGGACCAGTTGATCAGACCGTCCTTGGCAAGGCCTTGCAGGGCGGGGCCGGCGGTCATCAGCGCGCCCGGGCAGGCATGGAACCGGGCGGCGATGTCGCGCAGGTCGATCGCGCCGTGGCACATGATCTCCTCGATCACCGCGCGCCGCAGCCGGTCGTCATCGCTCAGCGCGATGCCGCGCGCGGTGGCGGGGGTGCCGGCGCGGATTGCGTCGCGCCAAGCCGGCACACCGGGATGATTCTGCACATAGCCATCCGGCAGCGAGCCGATGGAGGACGCGCCCAACCCGATCAGGACCGGCGCGCTATCGGTCGTATAGCCCTGGAAATTGCGCTTCAACCGCTGGTCCGAGGCGGCAACCGCCATGGAGTCTCCGGGGCGGGCGAAGTGATCCAGGCCGGCGGCGACGTAGCCATGCGCCAGGATCGTCTCCTGCACCGCGTCGCGTTGCGCGAAGCGTTCGGCGGGGCCGGGCAAAGCGTCCTCTGGCAGAAGGGATTGGTGCTTCTTCATCCATGGCACGTGGGCATAGCCGAACACCGCCGCGCGGGCGGGGTCCAGGCTCATGGCCTGGGAGACCGTATGGGCGACGCCGTCCGCGGTTTGATGCGGCAGGCCGTAGATCAGATCGAGGTTGATGGCGTCGATGCCAACCGCGCGGAGTTGCGCGACGCAACGCGCGGTCTGCTCGAACGATTGCATGCGCCCGATCGCCTTCTGCACGATCGGGTTGAAGTCCTGCACGCCCAGGCTGACGCGGTTGGTGCCCATGGCGGCCAGCGCGTCCACGTGTTCGGCGGTCAGGGTGCGGGGATCAATCTCCACCGCCACTTCCGCCGTCGCGTTCAGGGCGAAACGGTCCCGCAGGCGTTGCATGATGGAGCGCATGGCGCGGGCGGGCAGGGCGGTGGGGGTGCCGCCGCCCCAATGCACATGCGCGACCGGCTGTTGCCGCCCGATCAGGCCGGCGATCAGGTCGATCTCGGCCAGCAGCCCATCGGCATAGGCGAGCAACGGTCCTTCCTGGCGCGCCACGGTCGTATGGCAGGCGCAGAACAGGCAAAGGGACGCGCAGAACGGGACGTGCAGATACAGCGAAAGCGCCGCGTCATCCGGCAGGGCACGGAGCCAGCCAGCGTAGACCGCCGGAGTCACCTCGGCCGAGAAATGGGGCGCGGTCGGGTAGCTCGTGTAGCGGGGTACGGGGCGATCGTATTTCGCGATCAGGGCGGCGGTATCCATGGCGGCATAAGACCGCCTGGATCCGCGCCGCCGCCTTGATCTGGATCAACCCTTCGCGCGTCGCTTCGAGGCCATGAGGTTCAGGCTCTCCACCACGGCCGAGAAAGCCATCGCCGCGTAGATATAGCCCTTGGGCAGATGCACGTCGAAACCCTCGGCCATCAGCGTCATGCCGATCAGCAGCAGGAAGCTCAGCGCCAGCATCTTTACCGTGGGATGGCGGGAGATGAACGCCGACAGCGGATTGGCCGCGATCATCATCACGACGACGGCGGCGATCACCGCGATCACCATGATCGAAAGCTCATTCGCCATGCCCACCGCGGTGATGACGCTGTCGAGCGAGAACACGATATCGATGACCACGATCTGCGCGATGGTGGAGGCGAAGCCCGCCTTTTTCGCCTCGGTGCCCGGCGCCTGCTCATCGTCCTCCATGCGGTGATGGATTTCCATGGTGCCTTTGTAGACGAGAAACAGGCCGCCCAGGATCAGGATCAGGTCGCGCCAGGAGAACTCCTGCCCGAACGCGGAGAACACCGGCTCGGTCAGATGCATGATCCAACTGATCACCGACAGGAGGCCCAGCCGCATGATCAGCGCGAGGCCGAGGCCGATCCGGCGGGCGATGGATTGCTGTTCGGGGGGAAGGCGGCCGGTCAGGATGGCAATGAAGACCAGGTTGTCGACACCGAGGACGATTTCCATCGTGGTCAGGGTAAGCAAGGACGCCCAGGCATGCGGTTCCTGGAGCAGGGCGATCAGATCGGCCATTAATCGACTTTCGAGGGGCGGCGTCGGGTATACGACCCCGCGCGGCGCAATTGCCAGTTCATCGTGGGAGGCCGCAAATGCGGGTCAAGCATTTCACCGAAGCTGAACTGACGCCGGTGCCATGGCTGGACCGTGCCGGCGGCGGCACGGTCCATGTGTTCAATCCGGCGATCCTGCGGGGGCCGGACGGGCTGGTGATGGCCTACCGCGTCGTTCTGCCCGACGAATCACGCCATATCGCGATGTGCCGCCTACGAGATGACTGGTCGGCGATCCCGGGCAGCGTCGTCCCGGTCTCGGACCATCTGTCCTATGCCGATGTCGGCAGCGTCGATCCCGCCGTGCATGCCCATCCCGCCGACCCCCGGCTGCTGACGATTCGCGGGCGGCTTTACATGCATTTCAACAGCGGCTCGCGCCCCAGGCCTAACCGCATCTATCTGGTGGAACTCGACGCCGCCACCCTGCTGCCGATCGGGCAAGCGCGGGAGGTGACGCGCCCCGGGCCGCGGCAACTGGTCGAAAAGAACTGGATGCTGTTCGAGCACGAGGATGAGGTCTTCGCGGTCTACCAGTTCTCCCCGCTGGTCATCCTGCGGGTGGAACTGTCCGGCCCCGACCAGGTGGTCTGCACGGACGCCTATACCCATGAATGGGATTCCTGGTCCTATGAGGAGGCATACGGAGAGCTGCGTGGCGGGGCGACGCCGGTCCGGCATGACGGGCGACTCTATTTCGTCACCCATTCGCTGCTGCACGGTGAGCCCGACCCGGCCCGCCCGTCCTTCGAGGCCCTGTGCTATGTCGGCGCCGTCGTCGCGCTGGAGGACCAACCGCCCTTTGCGCCGGTCCTGTTTTCCCCGCGCCCGGTCGTGGAACTGCTGCCAACCGAGCACGCGCGCCCGCATCAGCCCCGGCTGGATGGCCGCTGCCAGGAAGCCGCCTATCCGGATGGCGCGGTCGGGGATGCCGAGGGCATCACGGTCTCCTACGGTGTCAACGAACGCTATGCCGCGCTGCGCAAGATCGCCTGGGATGATCTGCATGCCATGCTGATCCCCGTGGTGCCGTTCCGGCCCGAGCGGGCGACCCTGCGGTCCTCGGTGCGGCCGGACACGCCGTCGACTGGATGGGATGCCCCGCCGGCTGACGCGTCCCTGCGGATCTACTGGTGGCGTCCCGGTTCCTCCAGCCCGCGATCCGACCAGCGTTTCACGAATATGAGCCGCAGCCAGTTCGTGCATGGGAATTTCGGCGACCTGATGGTGCCGCATCTGATGCGCCGCCTGACCGGGATGAAGCTGGATAATCGCCTGGAAGGCCCGAGGCTGCTGTCCCTTGGTTCATTGATCCAGACCGCGCACGAAGGCGATGTGATCTGGGGCACGGGGTTGAACGGCGGCAAGGCCGAGATGTACCACTCTCCCAGGCAACTGCATGTCTATGCGACCCGCGGGCCGATCTCGCGGGAGTTCCTGCGCCGGCGCGGCTACGATGTCAGCCGGGTGGACCTTCTGTTCGATCCCGCCAACTTGCTGGTCCACCTGTTCGCGGATGAGATCGAGGCGATGCGGCGCCATATCGGAAATCCGCCCAGGGACTTCATCCTGATCCCGCATTTCCGCGACGACGCCGTGATGCGGAAACTCTATCCGCAGTACGAGGAGCAGATCGTTTCGGTCGATACGCCGTTCCTGGAAATGGTCCGCCGGATCATGCAAAGCGAACTGGTCGTCTCAAGCTCTCTGCACGGGCTGATCGTGGCGGAAACGCTGGGCATCCCGGCGGTCTGGCATCGCCCCCTGATGGGGGAGAACGAACTGAAATTCTACGACTACTACCTGGGAACTGACCGCTACAATGTCGTCCGCACCGACGATCTGCGCCAGGCGCTGCGGGTATCCCCGATGCCGGTGCCGACCTTCGATCCCGCGGCCATGCTGGCCACCTTCCCCCCGTTCGAGGACCTGGACGCGCTGGGCCTCATCGTCCGCCCCGTTCCGTTGTCCTCGGCCAGGATCGTGCATTTCAACGTGGCGCTGCCCGTCAGCGTCCGCCTGCTGAGCGGCTGGTCGGCGGCGGAACGGCATGGGATCTGGAGCGTCGGAGAATTGGCGGAACTTGAACTGTTCGTCGGTACGCCGGACGACGAGGGTTCGGTGCTGGAAATCTTCCTGGCGGCCTATGTCCCCGGCGATCGGTCGCAGCACGTGACCGTCTCGGACGACATGAAGGAGGTCGGGACCTACACCTTCGCCGACCCCAAGCCGATGGTGCTGCGTATTCCGTTGCGGGACCTCACGGTGCTCGATTCCCGGGTGCGGCTGCGGTTCCATATCCCCACGGCGGTCAGCCCGGCGAGCCTGGAGCGCGGCGCGGACGGCCGGCGGTTGGGCATCTCCCTGCAGTCGGTGCGGCTGCGTCCGGCGACGCTGCCGACCACCAGCGAACCCGACCTGCGCCTGCGCGTGGGAGAGCGGGAATTCCTCCCGGTCTCGGCGGAGAACGGGCGCTACGTCTTCGACCTCCCAGCGATCGATGGGCCGGTCAGTCTCCTCTCCCGCTGCTCCCGCCCCGAGGACCGGCAGACACAGCCGCTCGGCCTGGCCGGTATCGACCGGCGGGAAATCGGCGTGCGGGTGGAGCGGCTGACGGTCACCACCGATGCCGGAATCACGACGATCACCGCTGACGACCCCAGGCTGCGCCAGGGCTGGTGGCCGGTCGAGCGGCGGGAGAGCCGAACATGGCGCTGGACGAATGGGGCGGGAACATTGCCGATCGACCGCGCGGGGCCGGCGCGCGTGGAAGTCCTGGGCGTGCTGCCCGCCGTCTACGCGCTGCCCGAGGTGCCGGAACAGGGGTAGATGTCCGCCAATCGGGCGCCATGCTACGCTGCGCGCCCCTGGGTCGGAGGAAGCACGCATGCTGGTGCAATCATTGGGCTATGTCGGGATCGGCGCATCCAACCTCGAAGAATGGTCCGACTTCGCCACAAATTGGCTGGGCATGCAGCCCGTCGACCATGGCAACGCCCAGCGCGCCTTCCGCATGGATGACCGCAAGCAACGGCTGGTGATCGACCATTCCCTGGCCGACGGTGAACGCTTCTTCGGGTGGGAGGTCGCGGACGCCGCCGCCCTGCAAACCCTCGCCGCGACGCTGGAAACCGCCGGAGTCAAGGTCCGGGCGGAGCCCGCGGCGCTCGCCGCACAGCGCTTCGTCACCGGCCTGATCAGCTTCGCCGATCCCGCCGGCAACAGGCTGGAGGCCTTCCACGGTCCGATGCTGGCCGACGCCGCCTTCAAGCCCGGCCGCACGATCTCCGGCTTTCGCACCGGTCCGCTCGGCATGGGGCACGCGGTGTTCCACGTGAAGAACATCGACGACCTGCTGAGCTTCTATCGAGACACGCTGGGCTTCGGCGTCAGTGACTACATCACCACCCCGTTCCGTGCGTTTTTCATGCACGCGAACTCGCGCCACCACAGCCTGGCGCTGATCGAGACCGGCCGTCAGGACCTGCATCATCTGATGGTGGAACTGTATTCAATGGACGATGTCGGCCAGGGCTACGACATCGCCCTCGGCGATCCCGATCGCATCGCCACCACGTTGGGCCGCCACCCGAACGACGCGGTGTTGTCGTACTACCTGAAAACACCCTCCGGCTTCCTGATGGAATACGGCTGGGGCGGCAAGGAAGTGACCCCCGGCACCTGGAACGCCACGGAATGCACCGTCGGTCCCAGCCTCTGGGGCCACGACCGCGTCTGGATGTCCGAGGAGCAACGCGCCCAGGCCCGCGACCTGCGTCTGAAGGCCGCCCAGAACGGCGAACGCATGCCGGTGCAGGTCATGCCCGGCAATTTCGAAACCCTGACCGGCACCTGCCCCTGGTGGGACAACGTCAAGTCTGGAAACGCCGATTGACCCGGACGGCCCACCGGCCTACTGATTCAATCGAAGAATGTCGGAGACTACCATGGACGCGGTCGAACCGCTCAAGGTGTTCTGGCAGCCTGGATGAACGAGTTGCCTGAAACTCAAGGAGTTTCTCTCGGTCCGTGCGATCGGGTTTGAGTCGGTCAACGTTCTCGAGGCCGCCAATGGATTGGCCGAACTGCGACGCCTCGGCGCGCGTTCGATCCCCGTCCTGTCACGCGGCGACGAATGGGTGTTCGCGCAGAACATTTCATCGGTCGTCACGTTCCTCGGACTGAACGAAGCAACAGGCCCCGTCCTGTCCCCGGACCAGCTTGTCCGGCGCCTGGACCTGTTCCTGGCCACGGCGGCGCGGATCGTTCCGCAGATGCCGGACAGCGAACTGGCGACCGAGGTCCCGAACCGGCCGCGCAGCTACCGCATCCTGTCCCACCACATATTCCGCATCGCGGAGGTGTTCCTCTCGGTCGCCCGCGGTGGCGAACTGACGTACGAGGCCCTCGCCGTCGGCCCCACCGACGACATGGACAGCTTCGCCTCGATCGCCGCCTACGGTGAAACCGTGCGCCAGGACCTGGTCGGATGGTGGGCGGCGCAGGCCGACCGGTCCGGCACCCAGAAGGTCCAGACCTACTACGGCGAACAGACCCAGCATGAGATCCTGGAGCGGGCAACCTGGCACTCTGGCCAGCACGTCCGGCAATGGCACATGCTGCTGGGGATGGCCGGAATCGTCCCGGATGGCCCGTTGTCCGATTCGGATTTTGCCAACCTGCCCATGCCAAGCAGCGTCTGGGACGGTTAGTAGACAGGGCGCGCCGCCGGTCACCGGAGGAGCGCCCATGTTTGCCGTCCGCCTGATCAAGATCGCCATGGTCGCGTCCTGCGCGCTGTTCGCGCTGTTGGTCGCCTATGGCAACCTGGTCGACTACAACACGAACTACCAGTTCGTCCGCCACACCCTGTCAATGGACACCACCTTCCCGGGCAATGCCTTGATGGGACGCGCCGTCACCGCGCCCTGGGCCTGGACCGCGGGCTATTGGCTGATCATCGCCACCGAGGCCGCCACCGGCCTCATTCTCGCCATCGCCGCCATCCGCCTGTTGCGGCTCAGCCTAGCCCATCTTTAACGCCTTTTTGACCACTTACCGTAACGAACAGCCCGAAAATGGTGGAAATCCGCCATTTGACTCCGGGAATTCATTTGTAGTGCCATAATGTTTTGCGAAATCCATTGACGCCGCCGGCCGCCAGACCCACCTTCA